>NZ_JACGWV010000003.1:0-329949 GCF_014137995.1 Promicromonospora sukumoe | reverse complement strand
TCGGTCGTGAAGAACTGGTCGTCGTACACCTGCTCACCGCACGTCGAGAAGTCCTCCAGCCCGACGGCGTAGGCGTCCCCGAGCTCCCACGTCTGACCGGGGGTGACCGGCTCGTAGGTGTCGTCGGGTCCGTCGACCACGGTCTGCTCGTCCTGCGCCCAGAAACCGCCGTCCGACGGGCCGTCACTGGAGCTGACCATGCGCCCGTCCTGGAACAGGAGGTACTCGGGGGGCCGGCCGCTGGCGAGCTCGTGCGACTCCCCCGCCACCTCGGTGATGGTGAAGCCCGAGACCTGCCGGTCGGCGGGCGCGTCGTTCGCCTGGACCGTGAACCGGACCGGGTCGGCCGGCAGGTCCTCGATCGCCATGCCGCACGCGATCGGCCGGCCGAGGTCCCATGCCGCGTACCCCTCGTCGAAGGGCTCGAACGGCGGCCACGCGCCCGCCGCCGTGCCCGATCCCGTCGCCTCGCCCGTGGACGACGCGCTCGGGTCCGGCGTCGGCTCCCCGACGGGGACGTCCGACGGGCTGGGCGAGGGCGACGGGCTGGCCGTGGTGCCCTGTGACACCCGGGTCGTCGGGACCTCCGAGGGCATCGGGCCCGAGTCGGTGGCGTGCACGGTGGGCCGGCCGGGCAGCGGCTCGGACCGGGTCCAGGTCGAGGCCTGCGCCGCGCTGAAGGCGAGCGTGCCGATCACGACGGCAGTACCCACGCCGACCGCACCGGCCTTGGCGATGCGCCACGTGCGCACCCTGCGCCGCAGGCGGCCCAGGTTCTCCTCCGGCCCGCTCGGTACGCCCGGGGACGTAGCGCCGTCGACCAGGGCGCCGATGGTCTGCTTCAGGACGTCGCGGCCGGGACCGAGGCCGTCGCCGGGGCCGAGGTCGTCGAACCCGAGGTCGTCGTGCCCGCTCATCGGAGCTCTCCTTCCGGCACGAGCACGCCACGCAGGGCGTGGATGCCGTCGGCCAGGTGTCGCTTGATCGTGCCCTGCGCGATGCCGAGCGTGGCGGCGATCTGGGGCACGGTCATGTCGTCGTAGTAACGGAGCACCACGCAGGCGCGCTGGCGCGGGCTCAGGCCGCGCAGCGCGACCGTGACGTCGGCGCGGGCGGTGATGTCCGACGCCGGTGCCTTGACCCGGTCCTCGACCGCGACCTTGGGCTGGGCCTTGCGCCAGAGCGCGAAGCGGCGGGTCTCGTCAAGGTAGAGGTTGAGCATCGTCCGGCGCACGTACGCCTCGATGCCCGCGTGGTTCCCGGCGTCGTTCAGCGGGAACTCGGTACGCCCCTCGGTACCGGCGGCCTCCGGGCGGCGGAACCGCCGGAAGACGCGGACCAGGGCGTCCTGCACGAGGTCCTCCGCCTTGCGTACGTCGCCCGTCAGCGCGTACCCGTATCCCACGAGTGCGCGTCCCCGGGCGGTCACGAGCTCCGTGAGCTCGTCATCCCACCGTGTGGTCATCACGCACCCTCGTCCCCGCGACGGATCGCTTGCTGGTCATGTGCCTGCTCCTCACCCTGCGGGCCCCTGTGCCCCGCTCGGTCTGAAACACGAGCGGGGCACGGGATCCGATGGGGTGAAGAAACCACCCGGTGCCGTCACGGGGTGGCGGAGTAGTACCGCCAGTTGCCGGCGTCGTCGATCGCGATCCCCATCCCCGTGTAACCGAACGTCTCGTCGGCACGCTGGGCGTCGGCCTCACCCTGCGTGAGCAGGCCGGCCTCCACCGCCTCGTCCCAGGCCTCGTCCGAGTCGCGGAACTCCTCGGTCGCGACCCGCGGCCAGACGACCGTCCCGTCCCCGCGGTCGGCCCCCACCGTACCGGCGAGGAGCCCGGCCACCGTCAGGTAGTGCAGCGCGTCGTCCTCGGGCAGGGCGAAGACCTCCTCGGCAGGCTGGGCGGGGACCAGCAGCTCCGTGGGGTACTGAGTCGCCAGCTCGACGAGCCGGTCCTGGTCGCAGGCCAGCGCTGCGTCCAGGACGGCCTGCGCCGTGGCCCCGGCGGCCGCACTCGGCGAGCTCGGCGGGTCGTGGGGCAGGTCGAGGCCGTCCGCAGAGCAGGCGCCGGCGGCGTCGGCCCCGCCCCCGCCGCCGCTGCTGCCGTCGGCGTTCGGGGCGAGCGTCGCCCAGAACCGGGAGACGCCGTCGGGCACGCTCGCCAGCCGGAGGTCCACGACCTCCTCGCTGCCGCCGCCGACCACCTCGTCCGACACGAACCGCTCACCGTCGCAGGGCACGTCGAAGGTCGCGAACGACTCGTCGGTGGACGGCTGCACCACCTCGATCGACACCACGTCCGCCGGGTCGGTGCTCTCGCACTCCGCGGTGATCACGGGCGTTCCGGTCGTCACGTACCCGAACTGCGTCTCCTGCGCGGACACCCAGCTCGTGCTGCGGTCCAGCACCATCCGGGTGAGCTCGCCCTCGGCGCGCTCCGGCGGCTCGATGGTCGCGTCGCCACCGCGCGTGCCGGTGGGGCTGTGCGCGCCGTCGGCGTCGAGGCGGACGGCGACCGGCTCGCTCACCGCCGTCGCCCAGTCACCCGAGTCGAGCTGCGGGAAGGCGACCACCCGCACCTCGTAGTCGCCCTCGGGCAGCGAGGTCTGGAAGGTGTCCCTGGTCTCGGTCTCGGTGGGCGCGCACGACGTGAGCGCACTGTCCTGCGCCTCGGTCGCGTTGCCGGCGGAACCCACCAGCGGCTCGCGCAGCGTGGATCCGTCGAAGACGTTCGGCCCCAGGTCCACCACCACGCCGTCCTGGCTCCAGACCAGCACCGGCGGGACGTCGACCGACCCCTCGGTCCCCTCGACGGACGCTGCCATGCCCAGGCTCGTCGAGGGCTCTCCGCCCAGCTCCGAGGTCACGGAGTAGATGTCGCCGATCGACGTCGCGGACCAGGTGTCCGTCGTCGACCCCAGGTCGTCGACGGGCATGCCGCACGACAGACCGACGCCGAGGCCGTCGATCCACGACGGCACGTACCCGTCCTGGATCACGCTCGTCGCGGGCGGTCCCGACGGCGACGGGTCCGCGGACCGGTTCGGAGCGACGTTCTCGGTCGGCGACCCGGGCAGCACCGGTTCGCTGTTCCACACGGGCGACTGCGTGACGCCGAAGGCGAGCACGCCCGCCACCGCCAGGCTCGCGCCGGCGAGGCTGCCGACCTTCACGGCACGACGCCGCCGCACGCGGTCGCGCACCACTCCGAACGAGACGTGCAAGTCGTTCACCTCCCCACCGGGCATCGCGTCGGCAGCACCATGGAGCGCGCCGCTCAGGAAGTCGTTCTGGTCGGATCGGTCGTTCAGGTCGTCGTGGCTCATCGGGCGGCCCTCCCTTCGGCGGGTCGGAAGTCGTCGGGGCGCAGGATCTCCTGCAGGTTCTTGGTCGCGTCGGACAGGTACCGCTTGACCGTGCCCTGGGCGGTGCCCAGGGCGTCGGCGATCTGCGGCACCGTCATGTCCTCGAAGTAGCGCAGCACCACGCAGGCGCGCTCCCGGGCACCGAGCTTCGCGAGCGCCGTCATCACGTCGACCCGGGCCGACGCCGCCTGGTCGGCGCCGCGCGTGCTCGGGTCCTCGGCGAGCAGGTGCTTGATGCCGGACCAGCGCTGGCGCTTGCGGTAGCCGTCCAGGTAGATGGTCAGCACCGCGCGCCGCACGTAGCCCTCGATGTTGGTGAACGGGGAGTCGAGGTCGTGCGCCCTGCTCCCCGCCGACACACCCACCCCGCCCCGGCCGGGGCGGCGCAACCGCGAGTAGACCTTCACCAGTGCGTCCTGGACCAGGTCCTCCGCGAGGGCGCGGTCGCCGGAGAGCATGTAGGCGTAGCGGACCAGCGCGCTCCCGCGCGTCCTCATGAGCTCATCGAGCTCGGTCTCCCATCCCGCCATGGCCACCTCCCCGGTGCGTGTGTGCTGTCATCGTCTCCACACACCCCATGACGCGCACCGGGGAGGAATCGTTGGTCACTCCTGCACGAGGTAGTCGGGGAACGCCTCGACGCCCAGGTACTGCGGTTCGCCGTCCGACCCGGGGTCGAGCTCGGTGAGCGCGAACAGGTCGTAGTTGCCGTCGGGCAGGCCGGCCTCGGGATCGGTGAGGCAGGTCAGGTCCGGCTCGACGGGGACGACGACGGAGGTGTCGCCCTTGGGGTCCACCCGGAGGTCCTCCGTGGGCTCGGACCAGATGTCCTGACCGATCCCGACCACTCGTCCCGCGCTGAGCCAGACCAGCGTGATCGGCGTACGGGTGGTGTCGACGGCCTTGCCGGCGGTCTCGGTGAACGTGATCGTCAGCTCGCGGGGCGCGAGGTAGTGGTCGTCGGCGTCCGCCGACAGGGACAGGCCCGCCCGCTCCCACGGCACGTGCGGTCCGGCCGGGACGGCCGCCGCGCTGGCTCCGCACGCCAGGTCCGTGTCCTCGAGCCACGCCGGCTGGTAGCCGTCGCGGATGTCGACGCTCAGCGACTCACGGTCCGGCATGTCGACCGCCGGGACGTCCATCGTGACGGGCTCGCTGACGGCCATCCCGCCCGTCCCGTCGAGGTCGCTCCACGGCATGACCGCATAGACGTCGTACCGGCCGGCCGGCCGCTCGTCCAGGAAGGTCTCGGAGGTCATGCCGGTCGTCCAGTCGCCGCACGCCGTCACCGCGGTGGCCTGGGCGACGTCGTCCTTGGACCTTCCGGCGTCCGGCAGCACGTACCCGCCCTCGTGCCAGCCCGGCCCCAGGTCGACGACCTGGCCGTTCTGCGCGAACACCAGCATGGGATAGCCGCCGTCGAGCGCCGGTCCCTCGGCGTCGGTGCGGGTGATGCGGACCGGGGCGGTGAGGCCGCGGTCGTCGGGCTCCAGGCCGCCCGTCAGCTCCAGCTCCACCGTGTCCGACGTCGACGTCAGCTCCGTGACCTCCATGCCGCACTGGTACTTGGGGCCGTGCTCGCTCCACTGCATCGGCACCTGGCCGCCGGCCTGCGCGTCCGGGTTCTGCGTGGCCGGGACCACCGGCTCGGACAGGAGCCGCGACGGCCCCCACAGCGCCGCCATCGCCAGCAGGCCCGCCAGCACCAGCGAGGCGCCGCTCAGCGCGCCCACCTTCACCGCACGACGTCGGCGGACCATGCCGGACACGGCGTCGAGCCGCTCGTCCAGCGCCGTGTCCATCTCCGGGACGGAGATCTCCGCGAGCGAGCCGCGCAGCACCTCCATCGCGTTGGACAGGTGCCGCTTGATGGTGCCCGGGCTCGTGCCGAGGGTCTGGGCGATCTGCGGCACCGTCATGTCCTCGAAGAACCGCAGCACCACCGACTCGCGCTGCCGCGGGGAGAGCTTGGCGAGCGCCACGCCGACGTCGACCCGGGCCGTCGCGACGCGCTCCGCCGCGGGCGCACGGTCCTCGTCGGCCAGCAGGTGCTTGATGCCCGTCCAGCTCGTCTGGCGCCGGTAGCCGTCCAGGTAGATGGTCAGCATCGCCCGGCGCACGTACGCCTCCGCGTTGGTCAGCCGGGGCTGGTCCAGGTCCACGACCTGCCCGCCGTCGTCGGACATGCCGCGCGGACGCCGCAGGCGTGAGAACACCTTGACGAGCGCGTCCTGCACCAGGTCCTCGGCCTGCCCGCGGTCCCGGCACAGCGTGTACCCGTACCCCACCAGCGCGCGGCCCCGCCGCGCCATGAGCTCCTCGAGCTCGTTCTCCCACTGCGCCATCGGTGACGCCCCCTTTCCCTCTCATCCACTCCGACGGACGGGAGGGGCAGAACGATGATGCCGGGGGCGTAAGTTCTCGGCGAGCCCGGTCGCCGTCGAGCTGGTGCGCAGCACGCTAGTCGCACTCCGGATCGGACTCGGCGCCGGGCCTCGAGCACCACTCGTCGTCACCCTCGTAGAAGGCGGTCCAGGTCCTTTCCAGCGGGGCGTCGTTCCACTGGTCGATCTGCAACCGCCACCCGGTATAGACGCCCTCGGCGCGGTCGGCCGCGGCCTGCTCCTCGGTGACGGCACCGGCGTCGACGGCTTCCTGCCATGCCGCGTCGTCGTCGACCTGCTCCGATACCCGGGGCCACGTCCACGTCAGCCCCTCCGGGTCGCTCACGGGCAGGGTCTCGCTCAGCAGCCGCGCGACCATGGCGTACGGCATCCGGCCGTCCGTCTCGGGAAGCGCGAAGACGTCGTTGACGGAGGTCGTGTCGGGCCGTGACATCGGGTCCAGGTCCAGCATCGTCCCCAGCTCCGCGAGCCGTCCCTCGTCGCAGGTGGTGACCGCCGCGAGGATCTCGGCGGCGGCGGCCCGCGCGTCGTCCGGGAGGTCCTGAGCCGTGACGGCCCGGTCCTGATAGGCGGCCCCGCTGCAGTCGCCCGACGGCGCCGCGAAGGTCGGCGCCGGGGCGACGCCGCTGTCCAGGTCCACCGTGACCGGGTCGCTGAGCAGGAGACCTTCGTACGAGAGGACCACGAGCAGCTCGTACTCCGCCCCGGGCCGCTCGTTCCGGTACTCACCGAGGCTCTCGGGTACGAGCGTGTCCTCGAGGCACGACGTCGAGCCGCCCGCGACGGCCGCGCCGGACCAGGTGCCGTCGTCGGACAACGATCGTGAGACGTCCGGGTCGGCCTCGCGCCATCCGGCGCCGAGATCGACCACCCGGCCCTCGTGCGCCCACACGATCAGCGGCGAGGTGATGAAGTACGCACGGTTCTCCTCGGTCACGCTGTCCGGCACGGCGCCGGAGATCGTGACCGGAAGCTCCCAGTGCGCGCCCGTTCCCTCGGCGACCGGTGCCAGCTCGCCGGTGATCTCGACGTCGAACACGCCGGTGTCCAGCGCCCGCAGCTCGTCGAGCGGCATACCGCAGTAGACCCCGGCGTCGCGGGACCAGTTGGCCGGCACGTACCCCGGCGTGTACTCGACCTTGTCGTCCGCCGGCAGCGGCTCGGACCGGAGCAGCGGCCTGACGGCGAACGCGCCCCATGCGAGCGCGACGGCCAGCACCATCGACACACCGGCCACGGCACCCACCTTCGCCGTCCGACGCCGGCGCACCGCACCCGCCACTGCGTCCAGCCGCTCGTCGAGCGCCGTCTCCACGGCGGGCACGGAGACCTCGGCCAGGGCCTGGCGCAGCGCGGCGGTCGCGTCGAACAGGTGCCGCTTGACCGTGCCCTGGCTCGTGCCGAGCGCCGCCGCGATCTGCGGCACGGTCAGGTCGTCGAAGAACCGCATCAGCACCGCCTCGCGCTGCCGGGGCGTGAGGCGCTCGAGCGCCGTCCCGACGTCGACCCGCGCCGTCGCGGCCCGGTCCGCCCCAGGTGCGGAGGCGTCGTCCGCCAGGAGGTGCTTGAGGCCGGCCCAGTGGTTCCGCCGCCGGTAGCCGTCCAGGTAGATGGTCAGGATGGCGCGCCGCACGTACCCCTCGGCGTTGGACGCCTCCGGGCGGTCCAGGTCGAGCTGCGTCTGTCCTCCGGCCGACGGCGGACGGCGCAGCCGCGAGTAGATCTTCACCAGCGCGTCCTGCACCAGGTCCTCGGCCTGCGCCTTGTCCCGCGTCAGCGAGTACGCGTACCCCACGAGCGCGCCGCCTCGACGGACCACGAGCTCCGTCAGCTCGTCCTCCCACCGGACCATGTAGGTCTCCCCTCTTCTGCCGCTCGTAACGGACGGGGAGCGCGGACCGTTGAGACGTCGTCGTCGAGATGTCAGAGGCTACGACGGACCGATGAGTCGGAGCAGCCCCGGCGGTCCGACCCTCATGACCACCTACCGCGTCGAGACACGCCCCGAGATCCCCACCGCCGGCATCACCGACACGGTCACCATGACCGAGATCGCCAGGATCGCCGACCGCATCCCCGAGATCGCGGGCTGGATCGTCGAGCACGGCTCGCACCCCGCCGGCGCACCGTACTTCCGGTACCACGTGATCGACATGGCGGCCAAGCTCGTCGTCGAGGTCGGCTTCCCCGTGCCCGACGACGCCGCGCTCACCCCGTCCGGCGACGTCACGGTGGGCGCGATCCCGGCCGGGCGGTACGTGACGACCGTCCACCACGGGCACCCCGACGGCCTGGTCGACGCCACCGGTGCGCTGCTGCGCTGGGCCGCCGCGGAGGGGCTCACGTTCGACCGGCACGACACCGAAGCCGGTGACGCCTGGGCGAGCCGGCTCGAGCACTACCTGACGGACCCCGCCGAACAGCCCGACATGGCGCAGTGGGACACGGAGCTCGCGTTCAAGCTGGCCGACTGATCCGGGTTTCCCGGGGGCCGGGGGCCGTCCCGGCAGGTCCCCGGTGGGCCGTTCCCCTTTGAGACCTAAGTTTCTTCGCTTTGGAGCGGCCCAAAGCGAAGAAACTTAGGTCTCAAAGGGGAATGGGGTCAGCCCCGAAAAGGGACCCGGAAAGCCTCAGGCCAGCTCTATGCGGTAGCCGCGCTTGACCACCGTGCGGATCAGGTCGCGGCGGCCGGCCGCCTCGCGCAGCCGCGCGATCGCGACCTCCGCGGCGTGCGTGTCCTGCGAGTCGCCCGGCAGCGCGGCGAGCACCTCCTCGCGCGGCACGACGTCGCCCGCCGCCGCCGCGAGCAGCCGCAGCACCGCGACACCCGTCGGGGACAGCGGCAGCACCTGCCCGTCCAGCACCGCGACGCGCGCGCGGATCACCAGCGACCCGGCGACGGTGCTCAGCGCGACCGACTCGATGTGCTCGTAGTGCCCCACCAGCGCGCGCACGAGCGCGCCGAGCCGGCCGCGCTCGGGCTGCAGCGGCATGATGCCCCGGTGCTCCAGCGGCTTCGCCGTCACGGGCCCGACGGCGGCGGCGACCGTCGCGCCGTCGACGAACCGCGCGCGGACCCGCTCGACCAGCCCCTCCGCCTCGACGGCCTGCATCCACGCCTCGGCGCCGGGGGCGGACGTGAACACCACGGCGTCGATCTCGCCGTCGGCCACCGCGTGCGCGGAGTCGCGGACCGCCGCCGGGTCGGGCGCGGGACCCCAGCGGTAGACGACGAGGCTCGCGACCTGCGCGCCGGCCTTCTCGAACACCTCGTCGAGCCCGTCGGCGCCCGCGCCGTGGTGCTGGATCGCGATGCGCAGCCCCTGCACACCCTCGCTGAGCAGCACCTCCGCCACCTCGGCGGAGGTCTCGGACTCGGCCACCCAGTCGGCCTGCAGCCCGGCGGCCTGGATCGCGCCGCGTGCCTTGGGGCCGCGCGCGACCAGCCGGACGCCGTCGAGCATGCCGAGCAGCGGCTCGGCGAGCCCGTGCGCGTCGGCGGCCTCGATCCACGCGCGGAAGCCGATCCCCGTGGTCACGACCAGCACGTCCGGCGGCGCGGCGACGATGGCCCGGGTCGCGGCGATCAGCGTCTGGTCGTCGACGTGCGGGATCATGCTGAGCGCGGGCGCGTGCCGGATCGTGGCGCCACGGCGCTCCAGGGCGGCGGCGAGCTCGGAGGCCCGGCGCTCCGCCGTGACCAGCACGGTCGCGCCGGCCATGACCTGGCCCAGCGCCGGGTGGGCGGCCTGCGTGCTGGAGGGCGCTGCGACGTCAGACACCGGCACCTGCCAAGCGTCGCTCACTCGTAGCCTCCAGAAGCCCTGCCGCGGCCACGCGGCCGATGACGACGACCGCGGGCGACCGCACACCACGGGCCGCCGCCACCTCGGGCGCCTCGTCGAGACGGGACCGCGTGACACGCTGCTCCGGCGTGGAACCGTTCTCCACCATCGCCACGGGAGTTCCGGGATCGGCGCCCGCGGCCAGGGACTGCGCCACGATCGCGCCGAGGGACCGCACGCCCATCAGTACGACAAGCGTAGCCGTGCCGTCCCGCACGCAGGAGAGGGCGGCGTTGTCGAGCGGCCCTGCCGTGTCAGACCTGTGGGTCCCCCGAGGGACCTGTGCGTCTGACACCTCCGGGGTGGGGGCGCAGTGGCCCGAGACCACGTGGAAACCCGTCGTTACCCCGCGGTGGGTGAGCGGTATGCCGGCCAGCCCCGGCACGGCGACGGCGGACGTCACGCCCGGGACCACCTCGACCGGCACGCCGGCCGCCGCGCACGCGAGCACCTCCTCGCCGCCGCGGCCCAGCACGAAGGGGTCGCCGCCCTTGAGCCGCACCACGTGGGCGCCCGCCAGCGCGTGCTCCACGAGCAGCTCGTTGATGCGCTCCTGCGGGACGGGGTGCCGGCCGGGCTCCTTGCCGACGTCGACCACGCGGACGTGCGGCGGCAGCTCGGCGAGGATCTCGACGGGGCCGAGCCGGTCGGCGACCACGACGTCGGCCGACTGCAGCGCCCGCCACGCGCGCACCGTCAGCAGGTCGACGGCGCCGGGCCCGCCCCCGACGAGCGTCACCCGCCCCACCTTGTCAGACCCCCAGGTCCCTCGGGTGACCTGTGCGTCTGACACGTTCATCGGAGGCCCACGTGGACCACGTCCTCGCGGACCTCGACCGGGTAGGTCACGAGGTCGGCGGGGAGGTCGTCCTTCGGAGCCTTGTCCGCCAGGGCCAGGCACGCGCCCGTGGCCAGGGAGAACACCTGCTTGTAGACGGGTGCCGCCACCGTCGGCTCGCCGCCCCGCGTGCCGACGATCCCCCGCGACATCACGTTCGCCGCCGAGAACGGGTCCAGGTTCTGCACCGCGTACACCCGTCCGGCGTGGACGCCGTAGGCGGCGTCGTCGGGCAGGCGGAAGAGGGCGATCTGGACGTCCCCGAAGAGCGCGGCCGCGCCGCGCTCGGGGAACAGGTCGGCGAGCGGGCAGACCCGCTCCCAGCGCACCTCGCCCGGCTTGTCAGACCCCCAGGTCACCCCGGGGACCTGTGTGTCTGACACGTCGTGGACGGTCATGCTCGTACCTCCAGCTTCGGGCCCGCGATGACGACGCCGGACGCGCGCTCCGCGGACGTCGCCGGGCGGCGCTGGCCGCGCTCGGTGACGTAGGCGAGCGACGGGTCGGCGTCCTTCGGGGCGTTGACGAAGGAGGAGAACCGACGCAGCTTCTCCGCGTCCTCCAGCACGGCCTTCCACTCGTCCTCGTAGTTCTCGACGTGGCGGGCCATCGCGGCGTCCAGGTCGGCGCAGATGCCGAGCGAGTCCTCCATGATCACCTCGCGCACGCCCTCCAGGCCGCCGTCGACCTCCTCGATCCAGGGCGCGGTGCGCTGCAGGCGGTCGGCGGTGCGGACGTAGTACATGAGGAAGCGGTCGACGGTGCGCAGCAGCTCCTCCGACGTCAGGTCCTCGGCGAGCAGTCTGGCGTGCCGCGGCGTCTGGCCGCCGTTGCCACCGACGTACACGTTCCAACCCTTGTCCGTGGCGATGACGCCCACGTCCTTGCCGCGCGCCTCCGCGCACTCGCGGGCGCAGCCGGACACGCCCATCTTGAGCTTGTGCGGCGAGCGCAGGCCCCGGTAGCGCAGCTCCAGCTCGACGGCCATGCCCACGGAGTCCTGCACGCCGTAGCGGCACCACGTCGACCCGACGCACGACTTCACGGTGCGCAGCGACTTGCCGTACGCGTGCCCCGACTCGAAGCCCGCGTCGACCAGCCGGCGCCAGATGTCCGGGAGCTGCTCCACACGCGCGCCGAACATGTCGATGCGCTGGCCGCCCGTGATCTTCGTGTACAGCCCGAAGTCCTTGGCCACCTGCCCGACGACGATCAGCCCCTCCGGCGTGACCTCGCCGCCGGGCATCCGGGGCACCACGGAGTAGGTGCCGTCCTTCTGCAGGTTGGCGAGCATGTGGTCGTTGGTGTCCTGGAGCGTGGACTGCTCGCCCGCGAGGATGTGCCCGTTGCCGAGGCTCGCCAGGATCGAGGCGACGACGGGCTTGCAGATGTCACAGCCGCGCCCCTTCCCGGCGCCGCCCTCCGGCTGCTTGCCGAAGCGGGCCACGATGTCGCTGAACGAGTGCAGGTCGGCGACCCGGACGGCGTCGAAGAGCTGGGCGCGGGACAACTCGAAGTGCTCGCACAGGGCGGTGCTGACCTCGATGCCGGCGCGCTCCAGCTCGGTGTCCACGAGCTTCTTGACCAGCGGCAGGCAGGCGCCGCAGGTGGTGCCGGCCCGGGTGCAGGCCTTCACGCCCGGCACGTCGGTGCACTGATGCTCGGTCACGGCGCCCCGGATGGTGCCCGCCGAGACGCTGTTGCAGGAGCACACGTTGGCATCGTCGGGCAGCTCCAGGCCCGGCGCACCGCCGCCGCCCTCGGGGAGCAGGAACGCGCTCGGGTCGTCACCGGGAAGCTCCTCGCCGAGCATGGGGCGCAGGCTGGCGTAGGGTCCGGCGTCGCCCACGAAGACGCCGCCCAGGAGGGTGCGCGCGTCGTCGGACAGGACGAGCTTCTTGTAGACGCCGGCCACGGGGTCGGCCCAGACGACCTCGACGGCGTCCTCGGTCCGGGCGTGCGCGTCGCCGAAGGAGGCGACGTCGACGCCGGAGAGCTTGAGCTTGGTCGCCGTGTCCGCGCCCGGGAACTCGGCCTGGCCGCCGAGCAGCCGGTCCACGACCACCTCGGCCATGGTGTTGCCCGGCGCGACCAGGCCCAGGCAGCGGCCCTCGATGCAGGCGACCTCGCCGACGGCCCAGACGTGCGGGTCCTCGGTACGGCAGGTCAGGTCGACGACGACGCCGCCGCGCTCCCCGACCGCCAGCCCGGCCGCCCGGCCGAGCTCGTCCCGGGGGCGGACGCCGGTGGCGACCACGACGACGTCGACGTCGAGCCGGCCGCCGTCGGCGAAGTCGAGGCGGCCCACGTGGCCGGTGCGCCGGTGCGGCTTCATCTGGCTGGTCGCGGTCTCGGCGCGGACGCCGATGCCCTTGGCGTTGATGAGGCGCTTGAGCGCGTGGCCGCCGCCGAGGTCGACCTGCACGCCCATCAGGTGGGTGCCGAACTCGATCACGGTGGCCTGCGCGTCGAGCGCCGTGAGCGCGCCCGCGGCCTCCAGGCCCAGCAGGCCGCCGCCGATGACGGCGCCGCGCACCGGCTTGCCCTCCGGGTAGCTGCGGCGCTTCTCCTCGACCCAGCCGCGGAGTGCGGCCACGTCGTCGATGGTCCGGTACACGAATACGCCGGGCAGGTCGTTGCCGGGGATCGGCGGCATCGCGGCGCTGGAGCCCGTGGCGAGCACCAGCTCGTCATACGCGTGCACCTTGCCGAGGCGGTCGGTGACCGTCCTCGCCTCGCGGTCGATCGACTCGATTCTGCGGTCGGTGTGCAGGGTGACGTGCGGGTCCGCCCACAGGGCCGGGTCGCCCAGGGCGATGCCCTCGGGGCCCTCCTCGAACCAGCGGGTCAGGCCCACGCGGTCGTAGGGCGCGCGGGGCTCCTCCGCGAAGACGGTGACGTGGTAGCGACCGGCGTCGTCCCGGGCGCGCAGCGCCTCGACGAGCCGCTGCGCGACCATGCCACCGCCGATCACCACGAGGTGCTGGGGATTGCCGGAATTGACCATGTCTTGACCGTAGGTCGCGGGTTTTTCGCGCTGGTGCGCCCGTGGTTACCCGGGCCGAACATCTTCCTCACAGGGACTGGCGTGCCCTGGTGAGCGCGGGCCGGGTGGTGGGTCGGTGAGCGCGGGTCGGGTGGCGGAATCCGCGCCCGGAACGCCACCAGGTCCGCGTTCATCGCCGCTACCGTGAGGGCACATGGACATCCGGACCGTCGGCAACCCGATCGTGCAGGCCGGCGGCCGCTGGCTGCGCCGGGTCAACGACCGGCACCCGTGGAGCCACAACGACCACTTCCACGGCTGGGTGCTGCGGCGGCTGCCCGGCCGGACGGCCCCGGGCCTGACGCTCGCGGGCGGACGGCGGCCGGGCCGGACGCCCAGGGACCGGTCGCTCCCGGCTCGGCCGCTCCGTGTGCTCGACGTCGGCTGCGGCCGAGGGCTCCTGCTGAGCCGGCTGCGCGGGCGGTTCGACGAGGTGCTGGGCATCGATGCGGACGCAGCCATGGCTACGGTCGCCGCCGAGCGGTTCGCGGACGACCCCTCGGTGACCGTGCGCCGAGCCCGGTTCGAGGAGATCGACGGCACGTTCGACGCCGTCACGATGATCGCGGTGCTGCACCACCTGCCGCTCGAACCGGCCCTCCGGCACGCGGGCGAGCTGCTCGCTCCCGGTGGTCGGCTGCTCGTGGTGGGGCTGGCGCGGGCCGACTCCCTGACCGACCTCGCCTGGGACCTCCCGTCGTCCCTGCTCAACCCGCTGGTGGGGCTGATGAAACATCCACAGCCGGTCCGTGCCCCTGTAGACGACGGCGGACCCGTGGCGAGCGGCGGACCCGTGATGCCGGTGCGCGACCCCGCCGAGTCGTTCTCGGAGATCTCCCGGACCGCCGGCGCGGTGCTCCCGGGGGCACGGGTCCGCCGTCGACTGTTCTTCCGGTACACGCTGGAGTGGACCCGACCGCGATGAGGCGCCGCGGCACGAGGGCTGAGCTGCCGCAGCACTAGGAATGAAACGGCGCGAGCGGTGAGGTGTCGCGGCACGAGGAATGAAACGGCGCGACACCAGGTGAATCAGGTCCGGGCGGACACCAGGCCCACGCGAGAGGAACCCAGGCAGCCGTGTCCGGTTCGTGCGGGTTCACCGTCGCAGCGAGTGCAGTAAAACGGTGGGTGGCCGCGTGGGCTTGATTTCGGCCACCCTGACCCCGGCCGATTCGCCTCAGCCGGACAGTCAGCCTGAGCAAGATTCCGCGGGTCCCAGTCGAACGAAATTCGGCCCACCCGGCCACCCCCACCACAATGCTGTCCGCCCCACGGGCACCTCGCACAGCGGAAACGTCGCATACCGGGTACCTCAGCACCCCGGACACGTCGCACAGCAGGCACCTCGCACAGCAGGCATTCGCCGCCTGCTGAGCTGAGGGTGCGTTTCTGCCCCGTCATTGGGCCCGACATCAGGCTGGTTCCGGGCCCAATGACGGGGTAGAAGCGCACCTTCCCCGAGCTGGGGCACGCCGGCTCCACAACAGCCGACCACCCCCGGGACGCTTCGCGCAGCAGGCGCAGCAGGCGCAGCAGGCGCAGCATGCGCCGGGCACCGGGCACCGGGCACCGGGCACCGCTGAGGGTGCGCTTCTGCCCCGTCATTGGGCCCGAAATCACGCTGTTCTCGGGCGGAATGACGGGGTAGAAGCGCACCTTTGCCGACCTTGTCCCGAGCTCGATCACGCCGGCTCCGGGATCGCCTCCGCCGATGCGCGGAGCCAGTCGACCAGGCCGCACACGGCGTCCTTGCAGGAGCCGCAGCCTGTCGTCGCGCGGGTCTCGCGCACGACGTCCTCGACGGAGTGCGCTCCCGGCGGGCACGCGCCCGCGATGTCGCCCTTGGTCACGCCGTTGCAGCGGCACACCACGGCGTCCTCGGGCATGTGCTCGGGGGACGACGCCGGGGCCGCCGCCGCCATCACCGGGGTGAGAAGCAGGAACGCGGGGTCCAGCGGCGTGGGGGTGCGGCGGGTGTAGGCGGCGGTGAGGTCTGCGGCGACACGCGCGTCGCCCACGCAGGTCGCCCCCACAAGGACGCCGTCGGAGACCACGACCTCGATGAACCGGCCCGCCCGGGGGTCGGCGAGGCGGATCGAGCGGTGTGCGGGCTCGTCCGGGCGCGACGGGCCGCAGACCCCCATCGTGGTGACGCTGAGCGGTCCCGCCTTGACCTTCACGACGTCGGTCCCCCGGGTGTCGATCCCCCGGTCCGTCTGCGCGCGGCTCGACGTCGCGCCGCTGGTCAACAGGGCTCCGAGGCGCACCGCCATGCTGGGCTGGGCGCCGTCGTCCGGAAGGCGCAGGTGCGCGAGCGGCCGGGTCCCGGCGAGTCCGGCCCCAGCGAGTCCGGCCCCGCCGGCCGCGGCCCCGCCGGCCGCGACACCGCCAGCTACGGCACCGGCGGGCGCGGCGCCAGTGAAGCCGGCCTCCGCCGCTGCAGCGACCGGCGCGACCACCGCAACCGGGCTGACCACCGCAACCGGCGTGACCGGCTCGACCAGCGAGACCAGGTGCTCCGCCAACCGCCGCGCCTGGTCCCAGCCCTCGGCGACGAGCCCCCGCGAGCCGTTGGGCGGCTGCGCGCAGTCGCCGATCGCGTGCACGCGCGGGTCGTCGGGGCTGGCGAGGTCGTACCCGACGACGACGCCGCGGTCCGTCGTCAGCCCCGCCGCCGCGGCGAGGCCGGTCTCCGGAATGGTGCCCACGGAGAACACGATCAGGCGCGCCGCGACCACCTCGTCGCGCGGGGCCGCGCCAGCCCGAGCCACACCCGCCGGGGCCGCGCCAGCCGCCGCCGCAGCAGCAGCGGCACCGTTGTCCCGGACCCGGATGCCGACGGCGCGGCCGCCCGCGACAAGTACCTCGCTGGACAGGCTGTTCGGGCGCACGATCACGCCCTGCCCCTCCAGGCCGGCCCGGACGACGTCGGCGGCCTCCGTGACGAGCTGCCGCTCCATGAGGCCCTCGCCGTGGTGGACGAGCGTCACGTTCAGGCCGCGGCCCGCGAGCCCGACGGCGGCCTCCAGACCCAGCACGCCGCCGCCGACCACGACGGCGCGCGGCGAGTTCACGGTCGCGGCCACGATCTCGCGGGCGTCGTCGAGGGTACGCAGCGCGTGGACGCCGGCGGGCAGTCCGCCGTCGGGCGTACGCAGGCCGGGGATCGGCGGGATGCGGGCGGCGGCGCCGGTCGCCAGGACCACGTGGTCGTACGGGTGCACCGTGCCGTCGTCGGCGTGCACCACCCGCGCGCCGCGGTCGATCGACGCCGCGACGACGCCCCGGCGCACGGAGACGCGGGCGCCGTCGGGCAGGGGCATCGTGATGGCGGCGACATCGGTGCGTCCCGCCACGACGTCGCTCAGCAGCACCCGGTTGTACGGCTCGTACGGCTCGCTGCCGAGCACCGTGATGTCGAACGCCTCGGGCTCGCGGCGCAGGAGCTCGTCGACGAGCCGCGAGCCGACCATGCCGAAACCCACCACGACGACCTTCACAGGGACACGCAGGTTCATGTCGAGAGCTCCTTCGTCAGGGTGCCCCGCCGGCCGAGCGCGTCGGCCGCCGGGACGTCCACCGCGGGGACGTCCACCATCGAGACGTCCACCGCGCACACCTTGAACTCCGGCATGCCGGAGATCGGGTCGGTGGCGTCCGTCGTCACCTGGTTGACCGACCCGACGCCGCTCCAGTGGAACGGCATGAAGACGGTGTCGGGGCGCACGGCGTCGGTCCAGCGCGCCGTCGCCTCGACCCGGCCCCGGGCACTGGTGAGGCGCACGCGGGCGCCGTCGGGCACGCCGATGCGGAAGCCGAGCACGGGGTGCAGCTCGACGTACGGCTCGGCCACGAGGCGCTCCAGCTCCGCGACCCGGTGCGTCTGCGCGCCGGACTGGTAGTGCTGCAGCACCCGGCCCGTGACCAGGTAGAACGGGGCGTCCGGGCGCACGTCGTCGCTCGGGCCCACGTGGTCGACGGCGACCATGCGCGCGCGCCCGTCGGGCGTCCCGAACCGGTCGAGGAACAGCCGCGGGGTCCCGGGGTGCAGGGCCGTCGGCGACGTGTCAGACGCTGAGGTCACGGGAGGGACCTGTGCGTCTGACACGTGCTCCGCCTGTGCCGGGACCGGCCAGAACAGGCCCGGTCCGCCGTCCGCCTCGTCGGCGTCGAGCCGCGCGTGCGACAAGCCGGAGTAGTCGGCGGGGCCGCCCGCCGACGCCCGGGCGAGCTCGTCGAACACGACCGCGGGGTCGGTCGGGAAGGCCAGTGTCTCGGGCGCGCCGAGCCGGCGCGCCAGCTCGGCGATGATCCACAGCTCGGAGCGCGCCTCGCCCGGCGCCCGCACCGCGGCCCGACGGCGGATGACCCGCCCCTCGAGCGACGTCATCGTGCCCTCCTCCTCGGCCCACTGGGTCACGGGGAGCACGACGTCGGCCAGCAGGGCCGTCTCGCTCGGCACGAAGTCGCAGACCACGAGGAGGTCGAGGCTGCGCAGCCGGTCGATCACGCCGCCGGCGTTCGGCGCGCTGACCACGAGGTTGGAGCCGTGCACCAGGAGCGCGCGGGGCCGGCCGGGGGCCGGCACGCCTTCAGGGTCGACGGCGCCCAGGGACTTGAGGAGCTGCACCGCGGGCAGGCCCGGGCCGGGCAGGGAGTCGGGGTCCACACCCCAGACGGCGGCGACGTGCGCGCGCGCCGCCGGGTCGTCGATCTTGCGGTAGCCCGGGAGCTGGTCGGCCTTCTGACCGTGCTCGCGGCCGCCCTGACCGTTGCCCTGCCCGGTGATCGCGCCGTAGCCCGAGCCGACCCGCCCCGGCAGGCCGAGCGCCAGCGCCAGGTTGATCGCGGCGGTCACGGTCGCGGTGCCCTGCGTGGACTGCTCGACGCCGCGCCCCGTCAGCACGTACGCGCCGGTCCCGCCGTGCACCGGGGCGGCCGCGGCGAGCAGCCGGGCCACGCGGCGCAGGTCGGCGGTGGGCACGCCCGAGACCGTCTCGACCCGCTCGGGCCACCAGGCCGCGACCGAGCGGGCGACGTCGTCGAACCCGGTGGTGCGCTCGTCCAGGTACGCCCGGTCGGCGAGGCCCTCCGCGAGCACCACGTGCAGCAGGCCGAGCAGCACGGCGAGGTCGGTGCCGGGTACGGGGGCGAGGTGCACGCCCTGGGCGGCGGCGGCCCCGGCCCCGGCGCCTGCGCCGTCCGCCCGCCCGGAACCGCCCGCCTGCCCGACGGCGCTCGCATTCGCGCCCGCCTGCCCGCCCGACGCCGGGTCCCCGGCGAGCCGGGCCGTCGCGGACCGCCGCGGGTCCACGACGACGAGCCCGCCCGCCGCCCGCGCCCCGGCCAGGTGCTGGACGGCGGGCGGCATGGTCTCGGCGAGGTTCGAGCCGAGCAGCAGCACGGCCTGCGCGCCGCCGAGGTCGGCCAGCGGGAAGGGCAGGCCGCGGTCGACGCCGAACGACCGGTTCATCCCGGCCGCCGCGGACGCCATGCAGAACCGCCCGTTGTAGTCGATGTTCGGCGTCCGCAGCACGGTCCGCGCGAACTTGCCGAGCGCGTACGCCTTCTCGTTCGTCAGCCCGCCGCCGCCGAAGACGGCCACGGCCTCCGGGCCGTGCTCCGCGGCGATCCCGGCGAGCTGGCCGGCGACCAGATCGAGCGCCACGTCCCAGGAGACGGGCACCAGCGGGCTGACTCGCCGGGCCTCGTCGGCCGAGCCAGCCGGCCGGTCGGACCAACCCGCAGACCCGGCGAACCCGTCCGCCGAGTCAGTCGGGTGGTCCGCGCCCGTCAGCAGGGATCGCCGGACCAGCGGCACGGTGATCCGGTCGGACGCCCCGAGCACCGACGCCGACGTCCAACCCTTCTGGCACAGCCCGCCCCGGTTGGTCGGGAAGTCGCGGGGCTGCACCTCGGGCACGCCGGGCACCGCGGCACCGGCGGTGCCCGGCGCACCGGCGCGCGGCGTCAGCGACATCCCGCACTGCAGCGCGCAGTAGGGGCAGTGCGACTCGACCGGGGTCCCGGGGGTGGCGAGCATGCTCAGACCCGTGCCGCGGCCATGGCGCCGCGCCCGTAGACCAGCCAGCAGACCAGGGCCATCACCACGTAGACCCCGATGAACAGCCACAGCGCGGGCACGATCGACCCGGCCACGGTGGTCGACAGGGCGAACCCGCGCGGGATGAGGAACCCGCCGAACGCACCGATCGCGCCGGCGATGCCGATGCAGCCGGCGGCGGCCTTCGCCGTCCCGCCGCTGGCCCGGAAGACCGCCGGGATCATGCGGTAGACGGAGCCGTTGCCCACGCCGGTGGCGACGAACAGGCCGAGGAACGAGCCGAAGAAGAGCGGGAAGCTGCCGGACCCCAGCGCGGTGATGGCACCCACGGCGCCGAGCGCCATCACGGCGAAGGCGCCGACGGTCACGACCGCGCCGCCGACCCGGTCGGCGAGGATGCCGCCCAGCGGCCGGGCGACCGACCCCACGAGTGCGCCGAGGAAGGCGAGCGGGATCGCGACCTCCGGGAACTGCGCCGCAAGGAGCGTCGGGAAGGCGCCCGCGTAGCCGATGAACGACCCGAACGTGCCGATGTAGATGAAGCTGATGACCCACGTGTGCTTGTGGTGCACCGCCACGGCGAACGAGCGCGGGTCGGCCTTGGCCGAGGACAGGTTGTCCATCCAGCGCCAGGCGAGGAACGCGGCCAGCAGGATGAACGGGATGAAGATCAGCCCGGCCCGGTCGAGCGCCACGCCCGCCCCGGCGACGATGACGAGCGGCACCGCGAGCTGCACGGCCGCCGTGCCGATGTTGCCGCCGGCGGCGTTCCAGCCCAGGGCCGCGCCCTTCTCCCTCTCGGGGAAGAAGAAGGAGATGTTCGCCATCGACGACGCGAAGTTGCCGCCGCCGAGGCCCGCGAGCGCCGCGGCGCCGAGCAGCACGGGGAACGGCGTGGTCGGGTCGCCGACCGTGAGGATGAGCGCGCCCGTGGGCAGCAGCAGGAGCAGCGCGGACGCGATGGTCCAGTTGCGGCCGCCGAAGACGGGGACCGCAAAGGTGTAGGGGATGCGGAGCGTGGCGCCGACGAGGGCGGGCACCGAGATGAGCCAGAACATCTGGTCGACGGTGAGGTCGAAGCCCGCGGCGGGGAGCTGGGGCACGACGATGGACCAGACGGCCCAGACCCCGAACCCGAGGAACTCGGCGAAGATCGACAGGACGAGGTTGCGGCGGGCGGTGCGGCGTCCGCCGTCCTCCCAGAGGGTCTTGTCCTCGGGGTCCCAGTGGTCGATCCAGCGTCCGGTGTGGCGCTGGACGGCTGATCGTCCGGCGCTCTGGGTCGCCTCGGCTTCGCGTGCTGTCGGAGTGGACACGTCGTCCTCCCTGCATGGGCGTATGCCCGACGACGCCGGGCGCGCCCGGACCGACAGGTGCCGTGTCCGGGGCCGGCCCGACGTCGGACCGACAGCCAGAAACCTAGGGAGACGGTGTTTCATCGCCCGACAAAGAGCAGTTAATCGACCGTAAGGAAGAACGCACAGGGTGCGGCACCAGGTTGTGAGGCACAGGTAACCCCGCCCGAACGCCCTTCGCATAGCGTCGTCCTATGGAGTCCCGGTTGCGGAGCGTCACGGAACACGTCGAGCACGTGCTCGCGCTCGTCGAGCCACTGCCGGCCGTCGCGTCGGACCTGGTGGGAGCCGACGGCGCGGTCCTCGCCGAGGACCTGTACGCCAGGGTCTCGGTCCCGCCCTTCGAGAGCGCCGCGATGGACGGGTACGCCGTGCGGCTCGCCGACCTGCCGGCCGACGGCGCGCCGGTGACGCTCCGGGTGACGGGGGACGTCGCGGCCGGGGCCGGTCCCGCCGCCCGGGAGGGGATCGGGCCGGGCGAGGCCGTGCGGATCATGACCGGGGCCCCGCTCCCGCCCGGGGCCGACGCCGTGGTCCCCGTCGAGCACACCTCGACCGGCCGGTTCGTCGCCGGCGCGTCCCGGGCGGAGTCGGCGGTCACGCTCGCCCGGCGCCCCCGCGCGCACGTCCGGGCCGCGGGCGAGGACGTGACCGAGGGCGAGCTGCTCGCGAGGGCGGGCAGCGTGGTGACGGCGGCGACGGTGGGCGCGCTGGTCGCGTCCGGCACGGTGCGTGTTCCCGTCCGACGTCGCCCGCTGGTCGCGGTGATCTCCACGGGCGCCGAGCTGGTGCCGGCCGGGGGCGGCCTCGGGCCCGGCCAGATCACGGACTCCAACGGTCCGATGCTCGCGGCGGCGGCGCGGGCGGCAGGGGCCGACGTCGTCCGCCCGGGGCCGGTGCCCGACGACCCGGACGCGCTGCGCGCCGCGCTGGACGTTGCGGTGCGTGCCTCCGGCGTCGACCTGATCGTGACGGCGGGAGGTGTGTCGGCGGGTGCTGCCGACGTGGTGCGGGAGGTGCTGGCGGCGTCCGCCCTGGGTGCCGGCGGCGTGACGGACGCCGACGTCGCCACCGTCGCGATGTCCCCCGGCAAGCCGCAGGCGCTGGCCCGCTGGCGCGGCGCCCCCTGGCTGGCGCTGCCCGGCAACCCGGTGGGCGCCTACGCGTCGTTCGAGCTGTTCGTGCGGCCGGCGATCGACCGGCTGCGCGGCCTGGGGGGCTCGGGGGAAGTCCTGCTCAGCCAGGGAGGTAACGCTGAGCCAGCAGTGCGCGCACAGCGTTACCTCCCTGGCCGCGCATACCTCTCCCTCCGCACGGCCACGGCGTGGTCCAGCCCGGCGGGCAGGCTCCAGGCGCTGCCCGTCCGCGTGGTCGACGGCGCGATCGAGCCCGCGGGCTCGCACCACTCCCTGGCGGCGCTCGCCGGGGCTGACGGCCTGGCCCTCGTGCCGCCCGACGTCGAGAAGGTGCGCGCCGGGGACGTCGTCCAGGTGCTGATGCTGCGATGACCAGGACCGTCGCCAGGATCGAGTACGACGCCGTCGTGCTGGCGGGCGGCCGGGCCGCTCGCCTGGACGGCACCTCCAAGGCCGGGCTCGTCGTGGGCGGTGCGCGGCTGCTCGACCGTGCGCTGGCCGCGAGCGCCCGCGCGCGCCGCGTCGCCGTCGTGGGTCCGCCGGAGCTCGCGAGCGCGCTTCCGGTGCGCGATCCGGCGTCGGGCTATGCGGGCTCCGCACCTCTTCTGACCAGGGAGGACCCGCCGTTCGGTGGACCGGTGGCAGGACTCGCCGCCGGGCTGCGTGCCCTGCCGGACCCGGGCGCGCCCTGGGTGCTGCTCCTCGCCGTCGACGTGCCGGGCGCCGCCCGGGCGATCGTGCACCTGGAGGAGGCCGTTTCACGTGAACCCGTGGACGGCGCCTACCTGGTGCACGAGGGCAGGGCCCAGTGGCTGGTCGGGCTGTACCGGCGCGCGGCCCTCGACCGCGGGCTGGACGGGATCGAGACCGACGGGGCGCCGATGAAGCGCCTGGTCGGCGCGCTCCGGTGCGCGGAGGTCCCGGACCCGGCAGGCTGGAGCGACGACATCGACACCCCCGCCGACGTGGCCCGATACCGGAAAGACGAGAGATGACAGACCTCAAGCAGTGGATCTCCGACCTGGAGTCGGAGCTCGGCCTCCCCACGGGCACCATCGACATGAAGAAGGTCCTGGACCTCGCCCGGGACGCCGCCCACGCCGTCGAGCGCCCGGCGGCCCCGCTCACCACGTACGCCGTCGGATATGCCGACGGGCTGGCCGCGGCCGGCGCGCTCGTCGCCGACCCGGACCCCACGCAGAAGGCGACCGAGCTGGCGGCCCGCTGGACCACCGACTGACCTCCGCGCCCGGGTGCGGGCGGTGTCAGTGGTGCCGCCTATCGTTGGCGGCATGGACCACAGCAGGCTCGAGTTCGCGGTGGTCCCCACCGCGATCGGTGAGTGCGCGCTCGTCTGGAACGAGGACGCGGAGATCGTCGGCTCGACGCTGCCCCACGGCAGCGCCGACCAGTTACGGGGTGCCGTGCGCGGCTGGTACCCGGGCGCCGTCGAGGCCTCGCCCGCCCCGGTCGCGGCAGCGGCCGAGGCGCTGAAGCATCTGCTCGACGACGGCGTCGGCGACCTCGCGGAGGTCCCCCTGAACATGAGCGCCGTGCCCGACTTCGACCGCCGGGTGTACGAGATCGTGCGCGCCATCCCGCCGGGCGAGACCCGCACGTACGGCGAGGTCGCGACCGAGCTCGGCGCGCCCGGAGCAGCGCAGGCCGTGGGCCAGGCGATGGGCCGCAACCCGTTCCCGCCGATCGTGCCGTGCCACCGGGTGCTGGCCGTGGGCCGCCGTGTCGGCGGGTTCTCGGCCCGCGGTGGCACACGCACCAAGATCCGGATGCTGGAGACGGAGGGCGTCTACCTGGAGCAGCCCACGCTCTTCGACCTGTGAGCGTGGGCCGCACCGGGCGTCGTCAGCGGATGAGCGTGGTCATCGATTTGGACACGGCCTTGGTGGTGTAGCCGGCCCGCGAACCTGTCACCACCACGGAGACCCGCTTGCCCTTGGCCGAGCTCGGCACCTTGAACGTGGAGCCGGTCGCACCCTTGACCACCTTCCCGGCAACCTTCCACTGGTACTTCACCGTCGTCGGCTGCGGCGTCCAGGTGCCGCGGACCACCGCCAGCTTGGCGCCGACCTTGGACGTGCCCGTGATCTTCGGCGTGGGCGCCGAGAAGACGCCGGCCTTGACCGCAGCTGTCGAGGGGCTGACCAGGGTCTTGGTGCTGTAGCCGGTCTTCGAGCCGGTGATCGCGACGGTGACCTTCTTGCCCTTGGCCGACGACGTGACCTTCCACGTCGAGCCGGTCGCACCCGAGACCGCCTTACCGTCCACGCGCCACTGGTAGGTCGTCCTCGAGGGCGACGGTGTCCAGGGGCCGCGCAGGGCCGTGAGGGTTCTGCCGACCTGCGGGGTGCCGGAGATCGACGGGGAACGGAGGGCGGAGAACGCCAGCGGCGTGATCGTGATGGTGCGCTGGGTACTCCAGGCCGGAGCCTCGGGGTAGGCACGGTAGGTGAACGTGAGCGTCTTGGTCCCGGAGCCGAGTGCGGCGGCGTCGAGCTCGAGCTCCTCGGTGCGCTCGTCGAAGGTCGCGCTCCCGACGGTCGCCGAGCCCGACCTGACCGTCACCGTCCCGTAGGGCGTGACGGC
The DNA here is from genome assembly GCF_014137995.1 of Promicromonospora sukumoe. Classification (NCBI taxonomy): domain Bacteria; kingdom Bacillati; phylum Actinomycetota; class Actinomycetes; order Micrococcales; family Promicromonosporaceae; genus Promicromonospora; species Promicromonospora sukumoe. Next base: position 305,290 of record NZ_JACGWV010000003.1, on the reverse strand, counting down.
GTCCTCGCTCAGGGTCACGGAGGCCGTAGGGACGTCACCGAACGTGTACGACGTCGGACCGCTCACCGTGATGGCCGGGGGCGTCGGATCGGCAACGCCCGAAGCGACGTCGAGCCGATAGGTAGTCTGCCCGCTGCGGTTACCGGCCTTGTCGAGCGCCTCGACCGTCAGCGAGACCGGTCCGGGACTCGTGGGAGTCACGTTGATCACCGTGTTCTTGGTAGCCACCACCTCGGTCCTCGGGGACGTCATGAGGCCGTACCGGTACGTCACGACGTCACTCGACGGGCTGGTGAGCAGGAACGATCCCATGACGCCCACTCCACCGCGCTCGGCGTTCTCGAGGTACACGGCCGTTCCGCCCAGCAGGGGCTGGACCACGGGCGCCTCGGGCGCCTCGATGTCGATCGAGAACTCGCAGGAGGCGCTGGGACCGACGAGACCGCTGCCGTCCGTCGCGAAGACAGACCAGACGTAGTCGCCGCTGGTCAGGACATCCGACGGCACGGTGACGCGATGGCGTAGCCGGCTGGCGAACCCTTCCGTGCCCTCCCAGACCGTCACCTCGGGGGCATCGGCCCTGGCTACCCGGAACGTCGCCGTCACGGGCGCAGTCTGCGGTTCGTCCGGCAGCCCGCCCTGGTACGGGTCGGGATCGACGATGTTCGCCGTCAGGTAGGGAGTCGTCGTTCGGAGCACCTGGTCGCCGGTGCACGGGTAGCTGAATCCCTGGGTGCCGACACCAAGATCGGTCGGCGCCAGGGGCGGGCGGTTGAACCGGACGATGAGCGTCGCGGTCGGCTTGAACGAGTTCCATCCGCAGGTCATGCAGGTCTCGTCCGTGGCCCGCACACCGACCGTCACCGACGAGCGGTCGCCCTTCACCGCGTTGACCGCGAGCTGTGTGGCGTCAAAGTCGAAATAGCCCGTGTAGGCAGGCTTCTCCGTGCAGGCAGGCCAGTAGAACGCGATCTGTCCGGCGTGCCGGTCCTGCGTCCACCCCGCGGTGCTCGACCAGCCGGTGCCCGCCGAGATCCGGGGAATGTCGTAGAGATCGAGCCGGTTCGGCGTGCAGTCGACGTCATCCATCCATGCGTTGCTGCCCTGAAGGACAAGCTCGGCGGACGTGATGTCCCCGGGAGCCAGGTCACGGAGGACACTCAAGCCGTCGAACTGCCAGGCAAGACGCTGCACACCCGCCTCGTCGCAGCCGTCTGCGTACTCGGCCGGGTCGCAGTAGCCCACCCACTGCGTCCCGGACCAGCCGAAGTCCGCCGGAGCGGTGGAAGAGAGCGCCGTGTGAGCTGCCGCCCTGGTCGAGAGGTAGGGATCCTGGGCAGACGCCTCGAACCGCATCGTCCCACCAGGTTCCGCGACGAGCCCGGTGTCTTCGCCGCCGGCATCGAGCACGTCGACGTCCTCCGCGCACACCCCGGCAAGGGCCACCGCCTCGGCCTCGCTCGCGGCGGTGCCGTCGCACTCGACGGCGGGTGTGGGGCGCGCGGTGCCGGCGGCCGCGGCCGGCGACACGAGGACAGTGAGCACCAACCCGACCGCTGTGGCTCCGGCAATCAGGGAGCGCCTCATTCGTCCTCCTACGGCACTGGAACAGCGATGACGGCGTGAACCTACCGGCGGAGCACGTCAGGTCCGAGCCAATTCGCGGGTGAAGTCGTCCGTCCTGGCCAGGTTGCTACCGCGCCTCGGCGACGTCCTGACCCCACCTTGGGAAAGCCCCGGGGTGCGACACTGTCCTGCGTGCCAGACGCCCCCGCCCACCCCCTCCTCGACGTGCTCCTCGCCGGTGACGCGCGCGCCGAGCGGCTGACGGCGTCGCGCACCTTCCCGGAGCGCGTCGCGGAGCACACCGACTGGCCCGAGTGGGCCGACGCGACCGTCGTGCAGGGGTACCGGAAGCTCGGCGTCGACCGGCCGTGGACGCACCAGGCCGTCGCGGCCGACCTCGTCCACCAGGGCCGGCACACCGCCGTCGCCACGTCCACGGGTTCGGGCAAGTCGCTGGCGTTCTGGTTGCCCGCGCTCTCGGCTGTCCGGACGGCGGCCGCAGCCGCGACGCTCGACCCCGGGAACATCGCGTCGGCGCACGTGCGCCCCACGACCATCTACCTCAGTCCCACCAAGGCCCTGGCCGCCGACCAGCTCAGCGCGCTGGAGCGTGTGCTCGACGCCGCCGGCACGCGCGACGTCCGCGTCGCGACGTGCGACGGCGACACCTCGCGCGAGGAGCGGTCCTGGGTGCAGGACCACGCCGACGTCGTGCTCACCAACCCCGACTTCCTGCACTACTCACTACTGCCCAACCATCGCCGCTGGTCACGGCTGCTCAAGGGGCTGCGCTACGTCGTCGTCGACGAGGGGCACGCCTACCGCGGGGTCTTCGGCGCGCACGTCTCGCTGGTGCTCCGGCGGCTCGCGCGCCTCGCGGCGCGGTACGGCGAGGGCTCGCCCACGTTCGTCGTCGCCTCGGCGACGACGGCGGAGCCCGCCGTCAGCGCGGCCCGCCTCATCGGCGTGCGGCCCGACGACGTCACCGCCGTCACCGAGGACGCCTCCCCCTCCGGCCGCCGGACGGTCCTCCTGTGGCAGCCCCCGGAGATCGCCTCGTGGCGGCCTCCGGTGGACGACGCCGAGGTCGGCAGCCCGCACCGAGATCGGTCCGGCGACGAGCCGAGCTCGATGCGACGGGCCGATCTCACGGAGCCCGATCCCTGGGCCCTGCCGGGTCCGGACCCGGAGACGGCGCCCATCGCGACGACGGCCCCGCCGGAGCACCCCCGGCGGTCCGCGACGGCCGAGGTGGCCGACCTGCTCGCCGACCTCGCCGCGGCCGGTGCCCGCACCCTCGCGTTCACCAGGTCGCGGCGCGGCGCGGAGTCGGTGGCCCAGCAGGCCCGTGACCACCTGCGGCACTCCGCGCCCGAGGCGGGCCGCCGGATCGCGGCCTACCGCGGCGGATACCTCCCCGAGGAGCGCCGCGAGCTGGAGCAGGCCCTGAGGACCGGCGACCTGCTCGGCCTGGCGACGACCAATGCGCTGGAGCTCGGCGTGGACATCTCCGGCCTCGACGCGGTGCTCATCGCGGGCTGGCCCGGCACCCGCATGTCGCTGTGGCAGCAGGCGGGCCGCGCGGGACGGGCGGGCGCGGACGGCCTGGTCGCGTTCGTCGCGCGCGAGGACCCGCTCGACACCTACCTCGTGACCCACCCGGAGGCCGTGTTCGACGCCCCGCTGGAGGCCACGGTGTTCGACCCGGCGAACCCGCACGTCCTGGCGCCGCACCTGTGCGCGGCCGCCCAGGAGGCGCCGCTGCGGTCCGAGGACCTCGCGGACTTCGGCGAACCCGCCCACGTGCGCGGCATCCTGGACGTGCTGGTCGCCCGGGGCGCGCTCCGGCGTCGGACCTCCGGGTGGTACTGGACCCACCACCAGGCCGCAGCGGGCCTGACCGACCTGCGCGGAGCGGGCGGCACGCCCGTCCGCGTGGTGGAGCAGGGCACCGGCCGGATGCTCGGCACGGTCGACGCCGCCTCCGCGGACGGCCAGGTGCACGACGGCGCCGTCTACGTGCACCAGGGCACCACCTACGTGGTGTCGCACCTCGACCTGACCGACCACACCGCCGTCGTGCAGCGCCGTCGGCTCGACTACGGGACGTGGTCGCGGTCGGTCATGTCGGTCGCGATCGAGGGCTGGGACGACGGCGCGGGGGCGCCCGACGGCGCTGCCGGAGCCTCGGATGCTGACGGCACCGCGGACGACGGGCCCGGCCGCGACCTGGTCACCCGGGAGTGGGGGCCGGTCACGTGGGGCCTCGGCGCGGTGGAGGTGACGTCGCAGGTGGTCAGCTTCCAGCGGCGTCGCGTCCCGGACATGCAGGTGCTGGGGACGGAGCAGCTCGAGCTGCCCGAGCACACCCTCGGCACGGTGGCGGTCTGGTGGTCGGTCCCGGAGTTCGTGCTGCGGGCGGCGGACATCTCCCCCGAGCAGACGCCCGGCGCCCTGCACGCCGCGGAGCACGCCTCGATCGGCCTGCTGCCGCTGCTGGCGACGTGCGACCGCTGGGACCTCGGCGGGGTGTCGACCGAGCTGCACGCCGACACCGGCGAGGCGACCGTGTTCGTCTACGACGCCTACCCCGGCGGCGCCGGCTTCGCGGAGCGCGCCTACGACCTGGGCGCCGCCTGGCTGCGGGCGACCCGCGACGCCATCGCCGCCTGCCCCTGCGCCGACGGCTGCCCGGCGTGCGTGCAGTCGCCGAAGTGCGGCAACTACAACTCGCCGCTCGACAAGGACGCCGCGGTACGGCTGCTGGACGCGGTGCTGTCGCACGATCCGCGGGCCGCGCTCACCGAGCCGTGAGCGAGGCCGTAGGCGGAGCAACTGGCGGGGTAGCCGGCGGGTCGCAGCCGCTTACCGCGTCGTAACGGAGCGGTCTTCCGTCAGCGACATTCACCCGTTATGTTCCCTTTCGACCAGGCCGTTCGTCGCAAGGGAGCACGCCGATGCGAGTCCACCACGTCCGGGCCAAGCGGGTCGCCGCGGCCGCCGTCGCCGCGCTCACCGGGCTCACCCTGGCCGCCGGCGTCGTCCCCGCCGGGGCGGCGCCGCTCGATCTGCCCGGCGCCGCGGGCTCGCTCGCGACAACGACAACGACGACGACGGCTGGGCCGGCCGCGACCGCCCAAGCCGCTGAGGTTCCGGCCGAGGAACCGTTCGTCCTCGACGACGGCGTCACGGCGGCCGTCTACGACTACGCGGGCGCGATCCGCGAGTCGGTGAACGTCGTCGCGCCGGACCTGGACGGCGACGGCGACCCCGAGCAGATCCGCGCCGACATCATCCGCCCGGCCGAGCTCGACGGCGTGGCCGAGGTGCCCGTCGTCATGGACGCCAGCCCGTACTACGCGTGCTGCGGTCGCGGCAACGAGAGCGAGCTCAAGGAGTACGACGCCGACGGCGACCCCTCGCTGTTCCCGCTCTACTACGACAACTGGTTCGTGCCGCGCGGGTACGCGTACGTGGCGGTCGACATGGCCGGGACCGGCTGGTCGACGGGCTGCACGGACCACGGCGGCCCGTCCGACGTCCTCTCGGTGAAGGCCGTCGTGGACTGGCTGAACGGCAGGGCGACGGCGGTGGACCCGGACACCGGTGAGCCCGTGGTCGCCGACTGGTCGACGGGGAAGACCGGCATGATCGGCAAGTCCTACGACGGGACGCTCGCCAACGGCGTGGCCGCGACCGGCGTCGAGGGGCTGGAGACCATCGTGCCGATCGGCGCGATCAGCTCCTGGTACGACTACGACCGGGCGCAGGGCCTGCCGTTCTCGGCCAACTACCCACGCTTCCTCATGGGCTACGTGGCCGGCGGCCGCCACATCGCGACCGACTGCACGGCGATCACCGAGGCGATGAACACGGCGGGCGACGACGCGTCGGGCGCCCACAACGCCTTCTGGGACGAGCGCGACTACCGATCGGGCTCCCTCTTCGACGCCTCGCAGGTCACCGCCAGCGTGTTCGTGGTGCACGGCGCGCAGGACACCAACGTGGACACGCCGAACTTCTCCCGCTGGTGGACGGCGCTCGGCGAACAGGGTGTGCAGCGCAAGCTCTGGCTCACGCGGCTGGGCCACGTGGACCCGTTCGACTCCGACCGCGCCGAGTGGGTGGACACGCTGCACCGCTGGTTCGACCACGAGCTGCTCGACATCGACAACGGCATCGACGACGAGCCGGCGGTGCGGGTCGAGGTGGCCCCGAACGAGGTGGTCACCTCACGGAGCTGGCCGGTCACGGACCGCACGGCAAAGCTGCGGCCCCGCGCGGACGGCAGCCTCGCCCTCGGCGCGCGCGGCCGGGCGGCCGACGCCGGCTGGGTGAACGCCCCGAACCAGACCTTCAACACCGCGCTGGCCGCGGGCACCAACCCGAACCGCCTGCTGTTCCGCACCGGGACGCTGACCGACGACCTGCGGCTGTCGGGGGCGGCGTCCGTCACGACGACCGTGACCCACGGGGCGCCGACCGGCCAGATCACGGTGGGCCTCGTGGACTACGGCGTGATGGACCGCGTGCTCACCTCGGGCGACGGCGCGACGACGCTCGGCACCGAGTCCTGCTACGGCGAGTCCGCCGGGGTCGACGACGGCTGCTACCGCGACGTGGTCCGCAACATCGGGTCGACGGAGCTGCAGGTGCTGGGCCGCGGCTGGGCCCGGCTCGACGGCGCCGGCACGCACACCGTGACGGTCGAGATGCAGACCAACGACCTGGTCGTCCCGGCGGGGCACCAGCTCGGGCTCGTGGTCATGGGCACCGACCGGGGCGCCACCGTGACCGTGGACCGCGCCGCGACGCAGTACTCGATCGACCTCGGCGCGACGACGCTCAACCTGCCCGTGTCCGGCCCGATGAAGAGCTTCGCACCGGGCCGCAGCCTCGTGCCGGAGGCCGACGACGTCAGCCGGTCGGCGCTCCTGCCCGAGCCGCGGGTGGTCGTGCCGCGATGACGGCGCGCGCCGCGGTGCTGCTCTCGCCGTCGCGAGGGCGTCGCCGCGGCGCGCCGGGCGCTACTCCCCCAGCCGCTTGAACGGGCTCGTCGAGAACACGACCTCGACCGCGACGCCGAAGTACTCCGCGATCCGCAGCGCGAGGAACAGCGACGGGCTGTACTCACCCCGTTCGAGGTAGCCCACGGTCTGGTAGTGCACGCCGAGCGCGTCGGCGAGCTCGCGCCGCGAGACGCCACGTTCGGCGCGCAGCATCGCGATGCGGTTGTGGACGACGTCGGACTGCTCCGCCACCAGCTCAGTACCCCTTGGACATGTAACGCTCCCGCGCCGCCGCCACTGTGGAACCCGACTCCCTGCGGGCCATCCTGCGAAGCACGATCGGCGCGAGCACCATACCCACAACCGCCCAGAGGCCGAGCACCGCGAACATCTCGAACGTGCGCCACGACTCGCCGATCTCGGCCACGACCATGCTCTCCGGGAGCATCGCCGACCGGGCACCCAGCCCGAGCCAGTAGTAGGGGAACGCCTGCCCCACCCACTGCAGCCACTCGGGCAGCGCGGTGATCGGGTAGAAGATCCCCGACGGCACGATCAGGAGCATCGAGCCCAGGAACAGCAGCCCCGTCTGCGAGGCGCTCTTGAACAGCGACCCGAGCGCGACGCTGATCGGCACGGTGGCGATCATCCCGACCAGGAAGATCAGGGTCAGCAGGACGAAGGTGCGGCCGTCGAGCCGCAGATCCCCCGCGACCGTGACGGCGGGGATGATCAGGACGAGCAGGCTCACCAGCGTGGTGAGCGCGAACATCAGGATCTTGCCGACGAGGTAGCCGAGCATCCCGTTGGGGGTCGCCTTGGCCCGGAGCAGCGTCCCGTCCTCCCGGTCGACGGCGATCGTGCTGGCCGGACCGGTGAGCCCGCCGAACGCGATGCTCATGCCGACGAGGCTCGGCAGCACCATGGCGCCGAGCGCGAAGTCCGTGCCGGGGATGGTGCTGCCCCGCATGAACAGCAGGACCACCGCGTAGATCACGGGGAACGCGAGGATCCAGACGAGATCGCTCGGCTCCTGGATCGAGTACTTGGTCTCGAGCCAGCCACGGGTCAGCCCCGCGCGGACGGCCGCCCAGCGCGCGTCGTTCCGCGTGCCCCTGGCCGCGGTCTCGGTCATCGTCATGACTGCACCCCCTCGTTCTGCTCGGCCCGGTCCTGGTCGGTCCGGCCGCCTTCGTCCGGACCCGGACCGGCCTGGTCCTGGTCGGTCTCGCCGTGGTCGGCCCCGGCCTGGTCGGCGCGGGCCGCCCCGGCGTCGTCCGACCCCGGCTGGTAGGTCTCGGCCCGGTGGACGAGAGACATGTAGGTGTCCTCCAGGCTGGCCCGCCTGACCTCGAGCTCCGTGACGCCCAGGTCGCTCGCCAGCAGCCGGCGGACGAACTCCGTGGGGTCCCCCTCGGCCACCGCGTGGACGTTCCGGTGCCCGCCGGACGTCCAGCGCACCTCCGCCTGGGTGGTCAGCTCCCTGGCGAGCTGGTCCGCCGACCCGTTGGCGACGATCTCGCCGCCGTCGAGCACCAGGATGCGGTCCGCGAGCTTCTCGGCCTCGTCGAGGTCGTGCGTGGTGAGCAGGACCGTCGTGTTCTCGAAGTCGGCCAGGCGGTGCACCAGGTCGTGGAACTCGCGCCGGGCGTGCGGGTCGAAGCCCGCCGTCGGCTCGTCCAGGAACACCAGTTCCGGCCGCCCGACGATCCCGATCGCCACGTCCAGCCGCCGCCGCTGCCCGCCCGAGAGTGTCTGGACCTTGGCCCTGGACTGTTCCGCGAGCCCGACCACCTTGATCAGCTCGTCCACGTCCCACGGCCGGGAAACCTCGGCGGTCGAGTAGGGAGTGTAGAAGCGGGCGAGATAGCCGAGCAGGTCCCGGACCCGCCACCGGCCGTGGTCCCGCCACGACTGCAGCACGACGCCGAGCCGCGCGCGCCACGCCTCGTCGCCGTGCGCCGGGTCCTGCCCGAGCACCGAGACCTCGCCGGCCGACCGCATGCGGAAGCCCTCGAGGATCTCGATCGTGGTGGTCTTGCCCGCCCCGTTGGGCCCGAGCAGCGCGACGACCTCGCCGCGCTGCGCCGTGAAGGACACGCCCTTGAGCACGTCCTTCGTCCCGTATCGCATCCGGAGGTCACGCACGTCGAGCGCGACGTCGCCCGACGGCGGAGACTCGCTCCGTGCGGTCATCGCACTCTCCGTATCATCCATAGCAGTGATACTACGATCCGTAGGGGTATCACGTCATCACCTTTTCCGTTCGAGATTCGGCTGGCTGACGCTCAGGGCCGCGCCGTCGCGGACTCACGCGGTCCCGCCCGCGCGGTCGCTCGTGCCGAACCGAGCTCACCGGCGGGCCCGACGGCCGCCCGTGTCGCGACGACCCGCACCACTCCCCCGCCGAGCACCTCGCACGCCGCGAGCTCCGCGCCGTTCCGGGTCACGGCCGCACCCGCCGTCCCGCACGGGTCGAACCCGTCGCGCAGTGCGGTGGCGCCTGCGAGCGCGCCGAGGTCGGCCGCCGCCTGCGCGGCCCCTCGGGCGTTCTGGGCCGCGCCGAGCGCGGCGATGCCGACCGCGAGGAGCAGCGCCGCAGCGACGACCCCCAGCACCAGGACGGTCCCGGCCCCACGCTCGGGGTCGCGCCGCGGGTGGCAGTCGAGGTCACGCCTCAGACCACGCCCGGCTTCCCGCCCCGCGTCGCGCCCGGGCCTCACGGCTCGACCCATGCCGCGGCCGTACCCGTGGCCCGCAGGGGTCCGGACACCCAGCTGCCCGCGACCGGCCGGCTGACGGTGACCCGCACCCACTCGCCCTCCCTCGCGAGCGACATCTCGGCCTCGGGACCGCCCACCCGTGCGACAGTCGCCGCCACGACCGACTCCTGCTCTCCGATCGCGACCGCCCGCGCCCCCGCGCGGGCCGCGTCCAGGGCGCGCATCTGCGCCGTGGACGCGGCCGCGAGGGTGAGCACGGCGACCAGCACGAGGACGACGACCGGCAGCCCGAGGGCCAGCTCGGCCGTGACCGTGCCGCGTTCCGACTCACGCTGTGCCATGGGTCAGCCGGCCGTCAGCGCCGACTGGATGAGCGACGTGAGCATCCCCTTCACGTCGCCGCCCTTCAGCACCGCCATCAGCGCGCCCGCGAAGGCGGCCGCCGCGAGCGTCGCGATCGCGTACTCGGCCGTGGCCAGCCCGCTCTCCGGGTCGGGCGTGCCGGCCTCCGTCGGCGACCGGTCCTCCGGCTCAGGACAGGCCACCGCTGTCGAGATCGTCATGTCTTCTCCTTCCTCCTCGCCCGCACCCGGCCTCTCGGCCGGCACGCGGGCACCCTGTACGGCCCACCGGAGCGGGCCCCGTCCGCCGCACGGCGGACGGCACCGGCGTGCGCGAGCACGCCGAAGTCCTCGTCTTCTGCCGGGCGCCAGCCGCCTGGCGCCCGGCCCATGGCTCAGCCCCTGAGCAGGTCGATCCCCAGCGCCAGCAGCACCGGGACCAGCCCCACCAGCACGAAGGCCGGCAGGTAGCAGACGCCGAGCGGCAGCACGAGGCGTACCCCGAGCCGGGCGGCGGCGGTCCGGCTCGCGGCGCTCCGCTCGTGCCGCACCTCGGCTCCCGCGGCACGCAGCGCCTCACCCGGTGCCGCGCCGTCGAGCCACGCACCGCGGAGCGCACGGACCATCGGACCCAGCGCTGCGGGCGCACGGGCCCACGCCCGCTCCCAGGCCGAACCGAGCACGAGCGAGTGCGCGGCACGCGTCAGCACCTGCCCGTCGGGTTCGCCGACTGCCGTGCCGACCGCCCGCAGCGCGCGCGGCACCCCCGCCCCCGACCTCAGCGCGGCCGCGACGAGCTCCAGCACCACCTGGACGTCCACGCCGGACCGGTCCGCGCCGCGCGCGGCGGCGACCAGCCGGTCGGACCAGACCCGTCCCGCCACGAGCAGCACCGCCCCGGTCCCCACCGCCGCCGTCCCGATGCCGCCGTCCGTGGCCGTGCCCACCGGGTCGGCGCCGAGGACCCACCCGAGGAACCCGCCGGCGATCGGCAGCCACATGAGCAGCCGCCCCGTCGTCCGGGGACCGGCGAGCGCCGCGTCCCGCTCGGCCTGTGCCTCGGCCTCCGCGGCGAGCGTGGCGGCGACCTGCTCCAGGACCCGGCCGAGCGGGGCCCCGACGTCGAGCGCGAGCCGGGTCGCCGCGACCACCGCCTGCGCGTGGCGGTCACCGAGCACCCGGGCCAGCTCGTCGACGTCGGGCACGCCCGCGAGGTCCACGCCTACGCCTGCCGCACGCGACCACGCGGCACCGGGCGGTGAGCCCGCCTTGAGCAGCGCGACCACCTGGAGCACGATCACCCGGACGTCACCGCGCGCTCCTCGGCCGGCCCCGTCCCCGAGGCCTGGTCGGGCACGGACCCGTTCGCCCGCGCCAACGCCAGGCGTGTCGGCAGAACCGCGGCCCGCCCGCGAACCGGGACCAGAAGCCGAGTCGGGACCAAGAGCCGAACCAGCACCAGCCCCCAGCACCTCCCGCACTCTCCGGCCACCGCGCGCCAGCACCAGCCACACGCCGACCGCGACGAGCAGGCCCACACCCGACGACTCCACGACGCTCACCACGGCCCGTACCTCCCCACGAGCTCGTCCCACGCGCCCGGGTCCGCGGTGCAGCCCACGCCGGGTTCCCAGCGCGCGGCGGCGCGCACCTCGAGCTCCCCGCCCGGGCCGCGGCCGACCAGACCGATCTCCGCCAGGTACCGCGTCCCGTGTCCGCGCCGCAGGTGCAGCACCACGTCGAGCGCCCCGACGGCCTGTGCGGCCACCGCCTCCCGGGTCATGCCGGCCAGGCCCGCGAGCGCCTCCAGCCGGGCCGGCACCACGGCGACGGCGTTGGCGTGCAGGGTCGCGAAGCCGCCGTCGTGCCCCGTGTTCATCGCCATGAGCACCTCGCGCACCTCGGCGCCGCGGCACTCGCCGAGCACGATCCGGTCCGGTCGCATACGCAGGGCGTTGCGCACCAGGTCGGCGAGGTCCACGGCGCCGGCGCCCTCGACGTTGGGACGCCGCGCGGCCAGGTGCACCACGTGCGGGTGCGTGGGCCGCAGCTCGCGTGCCTCCTCGACGGTCACGACGCGTTCGCCGTGCGGCACCAGGGAGAGCAGGGCCGACAACAGGGTGGTCTTGCCGGTGCCCGTGCCCCCGCTGATCAGCACGTTCGCCCGGCCCTGCACGAGGGATCGCAGCAGGCCGACCCACTGACGCGGCAGGGCGTCGCCGGCCACGAGCTCGTCGAGCGTGAACGCATGGGTCCGCAGGACGCGCAGGGAGATGAGGGCGCCCGTCTCGGCGAGGGGTTCGAGCACGGCGTGCAGCCGGGTGCCGTCGGGCAGGCGGGCGTCCACGGTGGGGCAGGCGTCGTCGAGGCGTTGCCCGCCGAGGGCGGCGAGGCGGACGGCGAGCGCCCGCACCTCGGCCGCCGACCCCAGGTCGATCGCGACCCGCTCCAGGCCGGTGCCCCGCTCGACCCACACGTCGCGGGGGCCGTTGACCAGAACGTCGGTCACGTCGGCGGCGTCGAGCAGCGGCTGCAGCGGACCCGCGCCGGTGAGCTCGGCCCGGGCCGCGCGATCCAGGTCCCGCAGCGCGTCGGAGCCGAGCACCCGCCCGGAGTCCCGGACGGCGTCCCGCACGGCCGCGCCGGCGTCGGCGCGGCCGGTCGCGATCCGGGCACGGACGTCGTCGAGCAGGGAGGCCTCGACCAGGGGCGCGCTCACAGGGCGGCCGCCACGTCGGTCGCGAAGCGGCCGAGCGTCGTCCTGCGCGACACGGCCGGGCCCTCGCCGCGCTCGATCGCCCGGGCCAGCCCGCCGTCCCGGTCCACCGCCGCGGCGACGGGGAGTCCCAGCGCCGCGGAGACGTCGTCCTGGTCGACCGCTCCGGGCGCCGGGCCGCGCACCACCAGCCGCACGTCGGGCACGCCGGCTTCCCGGAGCGCGTCGCGAACCGGCTGCGCCCCGACGGTCGCGGGCAGCGTCAGCGGCACCACGAGCAGCACCGTGTCGCACGCGGCGAGCAGCGTCCGGACCGCGGTCCCGGCACCCGCCGGAGAGGACGCATCGTCCCGCCGGGTGGCGGTCCCCCAGGCGCCAGGCCGCGGCAGGTCGAGCACCAGCGTCTCGCCCGCCCGGACCAGCCCCCGGCAGACACCGAGCACCACGTCGTCGTGCGGCGGCGCTCCCGTCGCCGTGCCGCTCAGCACGGGTACCGCGCCCCAGCGGGGCAGCGCCGCGACCACGCCGATGCCGTCGACCTCCCCACGCGCCTCGACGAGGTCCGGCCAGCGGGCGCCGCGTCCGCCGTCGGACCCGAGGAGCAGGTCCGCTCCCGGTGCGTGCGTGTCGAGGTCCACGAGCGTGGCCCGCTCCCCGCCGCGCCGCAGGCCGTGGGCCACGCACGCGGCCACCACCGAGGCGCCCGCGCCGCCGCACGCCCCGACCACCCCGATCACCCGACCTGGATCGGGCCGGACACCACCCACCGTGCTGACCATCACGCCTCCCCTGTCCGACCCGCACCGGGTACGTCACCCGGGCTCCGTGACCAGGTTGGAGGCCGGCACCCACGCCGTGCCGGCCGCATCGGCGGCGCTGTGCACGAACGACCAAAAGTGGTGCCTGTGGTCGGGCTCGGACGCCCTGGCTGCCGTGCGGAGGGTCTGTCCCGGGGGCGGACGAGTTTCATCCGGATGGAAGAACACACGTCGAAGTGGCCCGCTCCGGCGGACCGCCCCCGCTAGGCTCGTCGGGTGACCGAGCAGGTGCCCCAGACCGCTTCTCGACCGGCGTCGCGCGCTCAGCGCACGGCCGCGTTCTTCGACCTCGACAAGACGATCATCGCCACGAGCTCGTCGGCGGCGTTCTCCAGGCCGTTCCTCGCGGGCGGGCTGCTGTCGCACGCCGACGTGCTGCGCAGCGCCTACGCCCACTTCGTCTTCATGATCGGCAACGCCGACGCCGACCAGACCGAGCGCATGCGCGCGCACCTGTCGTCGCTCGTCACGGGCTGGGACGTGGAGAAGGTCCGGCAGATCGTCACCCAGACGGTGCACGAGCTGATCGACCCGTACGTCTACGCGGAGGCTGTCGAGCTCATCGCGGAGCACCACGCGGCCGGGCGGGACGTGGTGGTGGTGTCGGCATCGGCCGCAGTGCTGGTCGAGCCGATCGCGGCGGTGCTCGGCGCGGACCACGTGCTCTCCACGCAGATGACGGTCGAGGACGGCCGGTTCACCGGCGAGATCGACTTCTACAACTACGGCGACAACAAGGCCGTGGGAGTGCGCCGCCTCGCGGTGAGCGAGGACTACGACCTCGCGGGGAGCTTCGCCTACTCCGACTCCATCACGGACGCGCCCATGCTGGCCGCCGTCGGCCACGCCTTCGTGGTCAACCCGGACCGGGTGCTCCGGCGCCGCGCCGCGCAGTCCGGCTGGGGCATCCTCGCGTTCACCCGCCCCATCGCGCTGCGCCCGCGCATCGAGCCGCTCCCGCTCCTCGCGGTGGTGGGCACCGTGGCGGTGGGCGTCACCGTCTGGCTGGTCTGGCGCGCGGCCCGACGCCGCTCCCGACGCCGCGCCTGACCCCTGAGGCAGGTTCCTGCGTCAGTTCGGCCCTCTGTCTTGAGATCGGCACAGCGATGTGCCGATCTCAAGACAGAGGGCCGAACTCGATGCCAACTGCCGACCTCACGCCCCAACCCGGCGACCGGTTCAGGTCAAGGATCGGCAAGGCCGAAGATTTTCCCCGGCAATTGGGCGCATGACAGGAATTGGCAATTGTGAAGATCCCTCCGCTCAGGTTGCTTTTGTAAGCGATAGGCACTGTGATTGTGTTCACAGCAAGAATTCAGGACGGCAGGGACAGTGCGCAGGGGGTCGAAAGGGCGTCAGCCTGATCGACGGCGAGCGAAGCACACGGTCAACCCCGTCCAGCTGGTGAGAGCGGAACCCGGCTTGAGGATGCTCCCGGATTCCGTACTCGTAGGCCGAGATCTCGCCACCGCAGTGGCCGGGCCCTCGCACATCCGGATCGCGAACGGAGATTGCGAGGAGCCCGGCCGCACGGCGAATCGTTTCGCGGAATGCACGCCGGCCGGAAAAGAATCACCACACCCGGCATTCTCCCGACGTTCAAACGTCGTCAGCCGTGATTCCCGCTCACCGCACCGCCGGGAGCCCCGCACCACGAGTCACCGCCACCAGTCACCGCCACCGGGCCCGCGAGTACTGCGGCTGCACCCCGACGCCGGCGTCCACGGGAACCGTCCCGATCTTCTCGCCCAGCGCGTGCGCCGCCCGCAGCGGCCAGTGCGGGTCACGCAGCGCCTCGCGCCCCAGCATGACGGCGTCCGCCGACCCCTCCACGAGGATCTGCTCGGCCTGGACCGGCTCGCTGATGAGCCCGACCGCGCTCACGGGCAGGCCCGACACCTCGCGCACGCGGCGCGCGTGCGGCACCTGGTAGCCGGGCCCGACGGCGATCGACGCCGGCGCCACGCCACCGGTCGACACGTCGACCAGGTCGGCACCGAGGGGGCCGAGGCGGCCTGCCACGGCCGCGACGTCGTCCACGCCGAGCCCGCCCTCCAGCCAGTCGGTCGCGGACAGCCGGACCAGCACGGGCAGGTCCTCGGGCCACGCGGACCGCACGGCAGCCACCGTCTCCTCGACGAGCCGCGAGCGCGCCTCCGCCGACCCGCCGTACCCGTCGGTCCGGGAGTTGGCGACCGGCGAGAGGAACTGGTGCAGCAGGTACCCGTGGGCCGCGTGCATCTCGACCGTGTCGAACCCGGCCTCGCGGGCCCGGCGCGCGGCCGCCGCGAACTGCTCGGGTACGTCCGCCACCTGCTCGGGGGTCATCTCCGCGGGGGTCGCGAAGCCCGGGTACGGGACCGCGGACGGCCCGACGGTCGCCCAGCCGCCGTCGGCGAAGGGCACGCTGCCCTGCTCCTCGGCCCACGGCCGGAAGGTCGACGCCTTGCGCCCCGCGTGCGCGAGCTGGATGCCGATCTTCGCCCCGCGCGCGTGCACGAAGTCGACGATCCGCTTCCACGCCGCGGTCTGCTCGTCGTTCCAGATGCCGGTGTCCTGCGGCGAGATCCGGCCCTCCGGGACGACGGCGGTGGCCTCGGTCAGCACGAGCCCGAACCCGCCGGCGGCCCGGGCGCCGAGGTGGACCAGGTGCCAGTCGTTCGGCATCCCGTCCTCGGCCGAGTACTCGCACATCGGCGCCAGCCAGGCACGGTTGGGCAGCGTCAGGCCGCGCAGGGTGATCGGTTCGAAGAGGAGGCTCACGCCAGGCCCTAACGTGGCCGCTCGCCGGGCAATTCCGGGGCTGCCGCACGACGTCTCAGGAAGTGACACCGGTTTGTGAGGGGTGTCACCGTCCGGGACTACACTCACCGACCAGAGACAACGTCAAGGCAGCACCAAGCACCTGCCCGTACGAACGCGAAGACGCGCACCGGAGGTCACCGTGACAGACACCAACCCGACGTCGGGTTCGGCATCCAGCCCCAGCCTCGAGAACCTTCTGAACGAGACCCGGAGCTTTCCGCCCAGCGCGGAGTTCGCGGCTCAGGCGAACGCACAGGCCGACCTGTACGAGAAGGCGTCGGCCGACCGCCTGGAGTTCTGGGCCGGCCAGGCGCGGGAGCTCGTGACGTGGACGAAGCCGTTCACCGAGACCCTGGACTGGAGCGGAGCCCCCGTCGCGCGCTGGTTCGCCGACGGCACGCTGAACGCCGCCTACAACGCCGTGGACCGCCACGTCGAGGCCGGCAACGGCGACCGGGTCGCCATCCACTTCGAGGGCGAGCCGGGCGACACCCGCACGGTCACGTACGCCGACCTGCAGCAGGAGGTCTCCCGCGCGGCCAACGCGCTCACCACCCTGGGCGTGCAGACCGGCGACCGCGTCGTCATCTACCTGCCGATGCTCGTCGAGTCCGTCGTCGCGATGCTGGCCTGCGCCCGCATCGGCGCCGCACACTCCGTCGTCTTCGGCGGCTTCTCCGCCGACGCCCTGCGCAGCCGGATCGCCGACGCCGAGGCCACGCTGGTCATCACGGCCGACGGCGGCTACCGCCGCGGCGCCCCCTCGGCCCTCAAGCCGGCCGTCGACGAGGCGCTCGCCCCCAAGGAGGGCGCCGACCCGACCACCGTCCGCAACGTGCTCGTCGTCCGGCGCACCGAGCAGGACGTCGAGTGGGTCGAGGGCCGGGACGTGTGGTGGCACGAGGCCCTCGCCGCCGCCTCCGACCAGCACGAGCCCGTCGCGGTCGAGGCCGAGCACCCGCTGTTCATCCTGTACACGAGCGGCACCACCGGGAAGCCGAAGGGCATCCTGCACACCACCGGCGGCTACCTCACGCAGGCCGCGTACACGCACAAGAACGTGTTCGACCTCAAGCCGGAGACCGACGTCTACTGGTGCACCGCCGACGTCGGCTGGGTGACCGGCCACTCCTACGTGGTCTACGGGCCGCTCGTGAACGGCGCCACGCAGGTGCTGTACGAGGGCACGCCCGACACCCCGCACCGCGGCCGCTGGTGGGAGCTCATCGAGAAGTACAAGGTCTCGATCCTCTACACGGCGCCCACGGCGATCCGCACCTGCATGAAGTGGGGCGACGACATCCCGGGCGGGTTCGACCTCTCCTCCCTGCGCGTCCTCGGCTCGGTGGGCGAGCCCATCAACCCCGAGGCGTGGATGTGGTACCGCCGCGTCATCGGCGGCGACAAGGCCCCGATCGTCGACACCTGGTGGCAGACCGAGACCGGCGCCATCATGATCAGCCCGCTCCCGGGCGTGACCGCGACCAAGCCTGGGTCGGCCCAGGTCGCGCTGCCCGGCATCGCCGCGACCGTGGTCGACGACGAGGCCAAGCCCGTGCCCGACGGCGGTGGCGGCTACCTCGTGCTCACCGAGCCGTGGCCGTCCATGCTCCGCGGCATCTGGGGCGACCTGGAGCGCTACAAGGAGACGTACTGGTCGCGCTTCGACGGCCTCTACTTCGCGGGCGACGGCGCCAAGAAGGACGCGGACGGCGACATCTGGCTGCTCGGCCGCGTGGACGACGTGATGAACGTGTCCGGCCACCGCCTGTCGACCACCGAGATCGAGTCCGCGCTCGTGTCGCACCCGATCGTGGCGGAGGCGGCCGTCGTCGGCGCCGCCGACGAGACCACCGGCCAGGCCGTCGTCGCGTTCGTGATCCTGCGCGGCAGCCACGCCGGCCGGGCCTCCACGCCGGAGGGCGCCGCCGAGGTGCAGAAGGAGCTGCGCGACCACGTGGGCAAGGAGATCGGCCCGATCGCCAAGCCGAAGAAGATCCTCGTGGTGCCGGAGCTGCCCAAGACCCGGTCGGGCAAGATCATGCGCCGCCTGCTGCGCGACGTCGCCGAGGACCGCGCCGTCGGCGACGCCACGACGCTGGCCGACTCGTCCGTGATGGACCTGATCACGGCGGGCCTGGCAGCGCCGTCGGCCTCCACGGAGGACTGACCGCCTCGCTCGGGCATCCTGCCCGGCCGCAGGTCGAGCTTGTCGAGGCCCCGGTCTCGACAAGCTCGACCGGCGGGAGAAGATGAACGCATGCGTATCGCTGCCCCCATCGAGATCGGCCCGCTCGACGCCGACGCCCAGCAGGCCGTCCGAGACCTGGCCGCGGCCGCGGAGGCGCACGACGGCGTCGCCCCGCTGTCCGAACAGCCCCTGCTCAACCTGGGCACGGACGCGGAGTGGATCACGCACGTCGTGGCGCACACGACGTCGGGCAGCACGGTCGGGTACGTACAGATCGACCGCTCCGGCGAGACCGCGAGCGCCGAGCTGGTGGTGCACCCCGACCACCGCAGGAACGGCCGCGGCCGGGTGCTGCTGCGGACGGCGGAGCGGGACGCCACGCTGCCGTCCCGCTCGGGCGAGCCGGGCCAGCACGGCAAGCAGCTGCGGGTCTGGGCGCACGGCGACCTGGAGATCGCCCGGGAGTTCGCGCGGGCTTCGGGCCTGCGCCCGGTGCGCGAGCTGCTCTTCCTGGCCCGGCCCCTGGCCGCCGACGACGCCGCGGACGGTGGCACGCCCACCGCAGCGTCGCCGCCGGAGGCACCCGCCGGCTACCGCCTGCGCACCTTCCGCCCCGGGGCCGACGACGCGGCCTGGCTCCGCGTCAACGCGCGCGCCTTCGCCACCCACCCGGAGCAGGGCCGGATGTCGCTCGACGACCTGCGCGCCCGGCAGGCCGAGCCGTGGTTCGACCCGGAGGGCTTCTTCCTCCTGGTCCCGGACTCAGCCCCCGACGGGACGCCCGACGTCGCCCCCGAGGGCACAGCGACCGACCCCGACCCCGTCGCGTTCCAGTGGACCAAGACGGAGCCGGGCCAGCCGGACGACGCGCGCGACGGCGAGATCTACGCCCTCGGCGTCGACCCGGACCACCAGGGCGAGGGGTTCGGCCGGCTGATGACGACGGTCGGGCTGGCGCACCTCGCGCAGAACGGAGCCACGCGTGCCGTGCTGTACGTGGAGGGCGACAACACGGCCGCCCTGGCCACGTACGAGCGCGCGGGCTTCACACGGGCTGCTGTACACGTGCAGTACGCCCGCCCGTGACGGGCGCTCTCCGAGAGCGTCACCCACTGTGTACCGAACGGTGACACCATGAACCACATGAAGGACAGCGCTGGGAACGCCATCGCCAGGACCCGGGACAAGAACGGCCGATTCATGAAGCAGAGCCCCCGTACGGCACCCGCGGAGTCGACGAACGGGGAGGCCGATCCCGTGCCCGCCCCGGCGGACAAGGCGACCGACAAGGCGACCGACGGCGTGCCCGCCGTCGTCGAGAGCTCCTCCAAGCCGGCCCCGAAGTCGGTCCCGCAGAAGCCCGCCCTGCCCAAGCCGGCGCTGCCGAAGACTGCCGGGGCCGCCGCGGAGGACATCCTGGCGCCGCACTCGCTGGACCCGAGCCTGGCCGCGCACATCGCGGAGCACATCGCGGAGAACCCCGGCGGCACGAGCGTGCTCGACCCGCTGCTGGGCGAGCCGCTGCCGGTCGACCGGTTCGCGGACCGGGAGCTCAGCTGGCTGGCGTTCAACCAGCGGGTGCTGGAGCTCGCGGAGGACCCCCGCATCCCGCTGCTGGAGCGCGTGCGGTTCCTGGCGATCTTCGCGTCCAACCTGGACGAGTTCTTCATGGTGCGGGTGGCCGGCCTGCAGCGCCGCATCGCGACGGGTATCGCGGTGACGAGCGCCTCGGGGCTCAGCCCGCGCCAGGCGCTGTCCGCGATCTCCGAGGGTGCGCACGACCTGATGACCCGGCACGCGCGCGTGTTCGAGGACGAGGTGCAGCCGGCGCTGGCCTCCGAGGGCATCACGCTGGTGCACTGGGGCGAGCTGGACACCAAGGAGCAGGAGCGGCTGCACAAGTTCTTCCGCAAGCAGATCTTCCCCGTCCTGACGCCGCTGGCCGTGGACCCGGCGCACCCGTTCCCCTACATCTCGGGGCTGTCGCTCAACCTCGCGGTGGTGGTGGCCAACCCGGCGACGGGCAAGGAGCACTTCGCGCGCGTCAAGGTCCCGCCGCTGCTGCCGCGCTTCATCGCGGTGGACGCGTCGGGCAAGCCGCGCCGCCCCGGCACCAAGAAGGCCGACCCGCAGCGGGGCCCGCTCTCGTTCGTGCCGCTGGAGGAGGTCATCGCCCAGCACCTCGACTACCTGTTCCCCGGGATGGAGGTGCGGGACAGCCACACGTTCCGCGTGACCCGCAACGAGGACGTGGACGTGGAGGAGGATGACGCCGAGAACCTGCTCCAGGCGATGGAGAAGGAGCTGCTGCGGCGCCGGTTCGGGCCGCCGGTGCGGCTGGAGATCGCGAAGGACATCAGCCCACGCATCCGGGACCTGATCGTGCGCGAGCTGGGCGTCAAGGAGGAGGAGGTCTACGAACTCCCCGCGCTGCTGGACCTCACGGGCCTCAACCTCATCGCGGACCTCGACCTGACCTCCCTGCACTACCCGCCGTTCGTGCCGTCCACGCACCGGCACCTCGCGGAGGTGGAGAGCTCCAAGCCGACCGACGTCTTCGCCGCGATCCGGCGCCGGGACATCCTGCTGCACCACCCGTACGACAGCTTCTCCACGAGCGTGCAGACGTTCCTGGAGCAGGCGGCGGCCGACCCGAACGTGCTGGCGATCAAGCAGACGCTGTACCGGACGTCGGGCGACTCGCCCATCGTGGACGCGCTGATCGACGCCGCCGAGGCGGGCAAGCAGGTGCTCGCCCTGGTCGAGATCAAGGCGCGGTTCGACGAGGAGGCCAACATCTCCTGGGCGCGCAAGCTCGAGGAGGCGGGCGTGCACGTCGTGTACGGCATCGTGGGCCTCAAGACGCACTGCAAGCTCTCGCTCGTGGTGCGCCAGGAGCCGGACGGCTCCCTGCTGCGCTACTGCCACGTCGGCACGGGCAACTACCACCCCAAGACGGCGCGGCTCTACACGGACCACGGCCTGCTGACCTGCGACCCCGACGTGGGCCAGGACCTGACGCGCCTGTTCAACCAGCTCTCCGGGTACGCCCCGAAGTCGACCTTCCACCGTCTGCTCGTGGCGCCCCGCGCCGTGCGCTCCGGCCTGGTCGAGCGCATCGAGCGCGAGGCGGCCGCCGCCCGCGCCGGGCACGAGGCGTGGGTCAAGATGAAGATCAACTCGGTGGTCGACGAGACCGTCGTCGACGCCCTGTACCGCGCCTCCCAGGCCGGTGTGAAGGTCGACCTCGTGGTGCGCGGCATCTGCGCCATCCGGGTCGGGGTGCCGGGCCTGAGCGAGAACATCCGCGTGCGGTCCATCCTGGGCCGGTTCCTGGAGCACTCGCGCCTCTTCGCGTTCGCCAACTCGGTGGGTCCCGCCCTCGGCGAGGGCCCGGAGTCCGGTCCCGAGGTGTTCATCGGGTCGGCCGACCTGATGCACCGCAACCTCGACCGCCGGGTCGAGACCCTGATCCGGATCTCCGACCCGACCCACGTGGGCGAGATCCTGGGGCTGCTGGACGAGTCGATGGCGGACACGACGGCGTCCTGGCACCTGCTGCCGGACGGCCGGTGGGAGCGCCCGTCGTCGGGCTCGGAGGGCAACGGCCTCCGCGACCTGCAGGCGGTCCTGATCCAGCGGCAGCGGCGCCGGCTCGAGCCCGTCCGGTGACCGGGCGGAGGTCGGTGGTGGGCACCGAGCCGACGACGGCGACCTCGCCGCCGTCGGGCGCGCACACCCCTGTCGTGATGACCGCGGGCGGCGTGGTGTGGCGTCGTCGGGCCGGCAAGGTGCAGGTACAGCTGGTGCACCGGCCCCGCTACGACGACTGGTCCTGGCCCAAGGGCAAGCTCGAGAACGGGGAGACGTTCCAGAACGCCGCGATCCGCGAGGTCGGCGAGGAGACGGGCAAGGAGATCGTGCTCGGCCGCCCCCTGCCCGGCCTGCAGTACCTGACGCCGGAGGGCGGCGTGAAGCGCGTGCACTACTGGGCGTCGCGCCGCGCCCGGCGCGGCCGGGACACGGCCGGGCTCGCGGCGCGGGCGCCCGTGGCCCCGCTCGACCGCGAGGAGGTGGACAGGGTGGAGTGGCTGGACGCGGACGACGCCGTGGCCCGCCTCACCCGGGTCTCCGACCGCGGGCCGCTGAACGCCCTGCTGGCCGCCGAGGCCGAGGGTCTGCTCGACACCCGCACGCTGGTCATCGCCCGGCACGGCCGGGCCGTCTCCCGCACCTCGTGGCACGGCTCGGAGCGCGACCGGCCGCTCACCCCCCTCGGGCACGGGCAGGCCGCCGCGCTGGTGCCGGTGCTGGCCGCGTACGGCGTCGAGCACGTGATCAGCTCGCGGTGGGAACGCTGCGCCACGACCATCGACCCGTACGTGCGGGCGGCGAACCTGCGGCCGAGCTACAGCGAGTACCTCACCGAGGCCCAGCACGAGCGGTCGCCGTCCCGCGTCGCCGCGACGGTGGGCGTGCTCCTGGAGGAGACGTCGGAGTCCTCGGTGATCTGCACCCACCGCCCAGTGCTGCCCACCGTGCTGGACGTGCTGGCGCAGCACGCGACGGCCACGGTGGCCGCGGGCCTGCCCCGCCAGGACCCGTTCCTCGAACCCGGTGAGGCGCTCGTCGCGCACGTCGCGGACACGTCCACGGGCCCGCGGGTCGTGGCCACCGAGAAGGTGAGTCCGCAGGTCTGGTGACGCGATCAACCTGGACCGTGGTGGACACACGTTCCATTTCGGCGCACTATCGGACACCATGAGCAGCGACCAACGACCGCCGAGACGGCCGGCCATGCTGGACCCCCGGGACGCCGACGCGCTTCCCGGAGAGGCCGACCCTGCCCTGCGCGACGAGATCGCGCACGCAACGGCCAGGGCCCTCGTGGACCGTGCCCGGACCACGGAGGACCCCGCCGTCGTGGAGCGGCTCATCCACCTCGTCGAGAACGAGGGCCTCGACACCGTCGCCGGCCTGTGGGCCGACGCCGCACCCGTGTCCCTTCCCGGCGCCCTCTGGCGCCTGTACGTGCTGCGCGAGTGGGTCCGACGGGACCTGCCGACCGTCATGCTCAGGTATCGACTCGGTGTGGAAGCCGCCCCCGTCCAGGAGGCCGTCGCGGGCGTCCCGAGCCCGCCGGAACCCGGTGACCTGCGGATACTGGCCGACGCCGTGCTGTCCGGCGTCTTCACCGGCGACCTCGCCGTCGCGCTCGAACGGGCCGGCGCGTTCTGCCGCATCCTGTCGACCGGGGCGGCGTTCGACGCCGACTCCCGCGAGGTCGCCGACCCCACCGGCGCCACCCGGATGACCCGGGGCGCGAGCTCGTTGCTGCGCACCGCGGAAGAGCTGGAACGGGCCGGTGACCTGTGGAGAACCGGCTCCCTGGAGTAGTCGCCGACGCTGTCAAGCACTTCGCGCGGGTGTGCCCTGTGACGTCCGACCCCCTTGGCAGATCCGCACGCATGACTAGGATGGTGCAGGCGACGCCGGGCTGCGGTAGCCCCGGGCTCCATCTCAAGCCGCTTCGAGCGGCCCCGCGCCGAGAGGCGCTCCCGGTTCGGCGTCGCCTTCTTCTCCCGCTCCCCGGCCGACGACGCGGTCGGCGGCGCCCCCGCTGACGGTCCTGTGCCGTGTGTCACGAGTTGCCAAAGCATGATCTTGCAAATTGGCGATAGTCGGCAACGGCTCTACGCTGAGCAGGTTCCAGAGCCCTCAGAACGGGAGCCTTCGTGCGCCTTACTCCGCGCGACACCACGTACTTCGATCTACTCGCCGCCCTGGCCCAGCACCTCGTCCGGGGCTCGTCCCTGTTGGCGGAGCTGCTCGGAGCGGACAAGGCGGGCCGCGAGAAGCTGGCCGACGAGATGCACGACGTCGAGCACCTCGCCGACGACGCGACGCACTCGATCATGCGGCGCCTCAACCAGACCTTCGTGACCCCGTTCGACCGCGAGGACATCTCCAGCCTGGCCTCGGCGCTGGACGACTGCATGGACGAGATGGACGAGGCCGCCGACCTGATCGTCCTCTACAAGGTCGAGGGCCTGCCGGACCGCGTCTCGGACCAGGTCCAGGTGCTCCAGCGGTGCGCGGAGCTGACGGCGGAAGCCATGCCGCGCCTGCGCTCGATGGACAAGCTCGCCGACTACTGGGTCGAGGTGAACCGCCTGGAGAACCAGGCGGACAAGCTGCACCGCAAGCTCATCGCCCAGCTCTTCGACGACCTCGCCGGCGACCCGGTCCAGCTCATGAAGCTGAAGGAGATCGTGGAGGTCCTCGAGAACGCCGCGGACAGCTTCGAGAAGGTGGCGAACATGGTCGAGACCATCGCCCTCAAGGAGTCCTGAGTTGGAGGTCGCGCTCGTCGTCCTCGTGGTCGCGCTCGCCCTGAGCTTCGACTACACGAACGGCTTCCACGACGCCGCCAACGCGATCGCGACGTCGGTGTCGACCCGGGCGCTGACGCCGCGCGTCGCGCTCCTCATGGCGGCGACCATGAACTTCGCGGGCGCCCTGCTGGGCACCGAGGTCGCGGAGACCATCGCCACCTCGATCGTCGACCTCGCGGGCGCGAGCACGCACGCCGAGCTCGCCGTCGTCCTGTGCGCCCTGCTCGGCGCGATCACGTGGAACCTGATCACCTGGTGGTTCGGGCTGCCGTCGTCGTCCACGCACGCCCTCATCGGCGGGCTGGTCGGGGCGGGGCTCGCGGGCGGCATGAGCGTGTACTGGTCCGCGATCGTGGACAAGGTCGTGCTCCCGATGATCATCTCGCCGCTGGTCGGCTTCGGCCTCGCGTTCGCGGGGATGATCGCGGTGCTGTGGATCTTCAAGAGCGCGGCACCGGCCAAGACGCACCGGCGCTTCCGGATCGCGCAGACCGCCTCGGCCGCCGCGATGGCGCTGGGCCACGGCCTGCAGGACGCGCAGAAGACGATGGGCGTCATCTACCTCGCGCTGCTGACCGTCGGCTGGGCCAACCCGGCCACGGGCATCCCGCTCTGGGTCAAGCTGGCCGCGGCGGCAGCCATCTCCGCGGGCACGTACTCGGGCGGCTGGCGCATCATGCGCACGCTCGGCCGCAAGATCATCGAGCTCGACCCGGCCCGCGGCTTCGTGGCCGAGTCGGTCTCCGCGCTCGTGCTGTACGTGAACGCGTTCGTGCTGCACGCCCCGGTCTCGACCACGCACACGATCACCTCGGCGATCATGGGCGTGGGCGCCACCCGCCGGCTGTCCGCCGTCCGCTGGGGCGTGGCCAAGAACATCGCCATCGCCTGGGTGCTCACCATCCCGGCCGCCGCCCTCGTGGCCGCGCTGGCGACGTGGGCGCTCTGGCCCTTCCTGACCTGACCCGGCCGAGCTGATCGGCGGGCCCTCCGGGGCGGCGCGCGGACCGGGCCGGACGGCCCGGGGAAACTCTCGCCGCGCGACTGCCCCGGGGGGCGACTTAGCATCGCAGCATGAGTACTGGTCAAACGGTCCCGAGCGCTTCCGCGCAATCGGCCCACCGCAAGGCGACGGCGCTTGCCTTCGCCGCGGCGGTGGGCGGCTTCCTGTTCGGCTTCGACAGCTCCGTGATCAACGGGGCCGTGGACGCCATCCAAGGTCAGTTCTCGCTCAACCCCACGATCACCGGGCTCGTGGTCGCCGTCGCGCTGCTCGGCTGCGCGCTCGGCGCCTGGGCCGGCGGGCGGCTGGCCGACCGCTGGGGCCGCACCAACGTCATGGTGCTCGGCGCCGTGCTGTTCTTCGTGTCGTCGATCCTGTCGGCCATCGCGTTCTCCGCGTGGGACCTCGCCGTCTGGCGGTTCATGGCAGGCGTCGGCATCGGCATCGCGTCGGTGATCGCGCCCGCGTACATCGCGGAGATCGCGCCCGCCGCGATGCGCGGGCGCCTGGGCTCGCTGCAGCAGCTCGCGATCACCGTCGGTATCTTCGCCGCCCTGCTCTCCGACCAGATCCTCGCCGAGTCCGCGGGCGGCGCCGCGAACGTCCTCTGGTTCGGCTGGGAGGCCTGGCGCTGGATGTTCCTGGTCGCCGTCGTCCCGGCCGCGGTCTACGGCATCCTGGCGCTACGCATCCCCGAGTCGCCCCGCTACCTCGCCGCCAAGGGGCGTGACGCCGAGGCCCGCGCCGTCCTGGCGAGCGTGCTCGGCCCGGACGAGGACGTCGACGACCGCCTCTCCCAGATCCACCGCAGCATCGCGATCGACGAGGCCAACGCGTCCGAGGGCTCGCTCCGCGGCAGCACCCTGGGCCTCAAGCCGATCGTCTGGGTCGGCATCCTGCTGTCGGTGTTCCAGCAGTTCGTCGGCATCAACGTGATCTTCTACTACTCGAGCACGCTGTGGCAGGCGGTCGGGTTCGACGAGAGCCAGGCCTTCCTGGTCTCCACGATCACCTCGGTCACGAACGTCGCCGTCACGTTCATCGCCATCGCGCTCATCGACAAGGTGGGCCGCCGTCCGCTGCTGCTCATCGGCTCCGCGGGCATGACCGTGTCGCTCGGCCTCATGGCCCTGGCGTTCACGCAGGCGACCGGCACGGGCAGCGACATCTCGCTGAGCGGACCGTGGGGCATCATCGCCCTGATCTGCGCCAACGCGTTCGTCGTCTTCTTCGGCGCCTCGTGGGGCCCGCTCGTGTGGGTGCTGCTGGGCGAGATGTTCCCCAACCGCATCCGTGCCGCCGCCCTCGGCGTCGCGGCGGCCATGCAGTGGATCGCCAACTTCGCGATCACGCTGACGTTCCCGCCGCTGCTGTCCGCGTTCGGTGCCAGCGTGCCGTACCTGATGTACGCGGCCTTCGCGGCGCTGAGCTTCTTCTTCGTGTTCACCAAGGTGCCCGAGACCAAGGGCATGGAGCTCGAGGACATGGGCGACGAGTCCCGCTCCGGCGCCTGACGCCTGCATCTGACACCGGCCACACAACGGCGCCGCTCCCCGCACGGGGAGCGGCGCCGTTCTTCGTGCGCCGGTGTCACGCAGGTCACACGCCCTCACCCGGCCCGGCCACGAAAAGACGCTTGCATTCGGCAACCATCTGGATATAGTTGCTCTAAGCAATCAAACGCCGAGGCAACTACTTCCCGAGGCCCATGACTTCCCACAGCAACCGGACCACGTCCGGCACCGAGGCTCCGGCCGTCGCCCTGATCACCGCGCTCCAGAGTCTTTCCCGCGCCCAGCGGGAGGCGGCGGCACGCATCGCCCACGAGCTCGACTGGCCCAGGGCCGGCGTCGCCGTGGTGCACCTGCTCGCCAAGTGCGGGCCGGCGTCCCTGTCCGACATCGCGGCCCGCCAGCGCGTCGACCTGTCCGTCGCGAGCCGTCAGGTGAGCACGCTGGCCGACGCCGGGTACGTCGTCCGGACCGTCGACGACGAGGACCGCCGGGTCCGCACCGTCGAGCTGACCGAGTCCGGGTGGGCCCTCGCGGCCGAGGCGTCCGAGCAGTACTCGAAGCTCATCGACCAGGCGTTCGCCGCCTGGTCGCCCGAAGACCTCGCCGAGGCGACCCGCACGCTGGACCGCCTCGTCGACACCATCAGTGCGAACACCACGCACCGGAGATCGCCCCAGAACCAGCAGGAGTGTGCATGACCAGCCCCAACACCACGTCCACGGTGGTCGAACCCGATCACCTCCAGGGTGAGCCGCCCGCCATGACGCACACCGAGGTCCTCCGGGCGCTGTCCGGGATCCTCCTCGGCATGTTCGTCTCGGTCCTGGCGATGTCCGTCGTCTCGTCGTCCCTGCCGAAGATCATCACCGACCTGGAGGGCGGCCAGTCGGCGTTCACCTGGGTCGTCACGGCGACGTTGCTGACCTCGACGATCTCGACCCCCATCTGGGGCAAGCTCGCCGACCTCACGAACCGCAAGACCCTGATCCAGATCGCCCTGGTCATCTCGGTGCTGTCGGCCGCGGCCGCCGGCTTCTCGCAGGACGTCGGCCAGCTCATCACGTTCCGCGCCTTCCAGGGCATCGGCGCCGGTGGCCTGCAGTCCCTCGCCGCCGTGCTCATCGCCGACATCATCAGCCCGCGCCAGCGCGGCCGGTACATGGGCCTGATGGGCTCGATCATGGGCATCGGCATGGTGGGCGGCCCGATCCTGGGCGGCTTCCTCACCGACGCCATCAGCTGGCGCTGGAACTTCTTCGTGGGCCTGCCCTTCGCCATCGCCTCGATCATCGTGCTGCAGATGACGCTGAAGCTCCCCAAGCGCCCCCGCGGCTCGGCCCGCATCGACGTCATCGGCGCCACGCTGATCTCCGTCGGCATCGCGACCCTGCTGCTGTGGATCACCTTCGCGGGCAGCGAGTTCGACTGGGTGTCGTGGCAGACGGCCGCGATGGTCGGCGGCTCCCTTGCGGTCCTGGCGATCGCGGTCCTGGTCGAGCTCCGGGTCAAGACCCCGCTCATCCCCATGTACCTGTTCAAGAACCGCACGCTGGTCCTCGCCGTCATCGGCTCGGTCGCCGTGGGCGTCGCGATGTTCGGCTCGTCGGTGTTCCTGAGCCAGTACATGCAGCTCTCGCGCGGCAAGACGCCCACGGAGTCCGGCCTCTACACCATCCCGATGGTGGTCGGCCTGTTCCTGTCGTCCACGATCAGCGGCCAGCTCATCTCCAAGACCGGCCGGTACAAGCCGTACATGGTCACGGGCGGCGTGCTGCTGACCGGCGGCCTGCTGCTCCTGTCGACGCTCGACTACCACACTTCGTTCGTGCTGGTGTCGATCTACCTGTTCGTCCTCGGCGCCGGCGTCGGCATGCTCATGCAGAACATGGTGCTGGCCACGCAGAACACGCTGCACATCAAGGACTCGGGCTCGGGCACGTCCACCGTGACGTTCTTCCGCTCGCTCGGCGGCGCCATCGGCGTCTCCGCGCTCGGCGCGATCCTGGGGCACAGCGTGAAGGAGAACCTGAAGTCGGGCGTCACCGAGATCGCACCGCAGCTCGCCGAGCAGGGGATCGACCCGACGGCACTGTCCGCCGGCGGCGGCACGCTGCCCGACCTCTCGACGCTCCCGGCCCTGCTGGTCGACGTCGTCGAACAGGCCTACGCGAACGGCATCGCGGACATCTTCCTCGCCGCCGTCCCGCTCGCCGTGGTCGCCCTGGTCTGCGTCTCCCTCATCAAGGAGGTGCCGCTGGGACACCGGTCGGGCATCGACCAGCTCCAGGACCTCGAGGCCACCGGGGTATAACGGCAAGCAAGCGGGGGATTTCGTGCCCGCGGGCTGTGATCCCGGCGCTTGACGCGTCATCATGGGCGCATGCTCTCGAGTACAGGCAGCTCCAGCACTGGTACGACCAAGGACGGTGCCGCCGCCGGCAAGGGGGCCGGCGGCGACACCGCCGACGACCGGACGAGCGGTCTCGGTCCGTTCGAGGGGCTGGAGCGTGAGGTGCGCCTGGTGATCCGGCGCGCGCAGTCCAACGGCGCGTCGATCGCCCAGCGGGTCCACCCCGAGCTCGACGCCAGCGCCTATCCGCTGCTGGCGCACATCGCGGAGCGGCCCGGCGCGCGGGGCTCCGACCTCGCGACCTTCTTCGGCGTCGGGCGGGCCACCGTCTCGCGGCAGCTCAGCCGCCTGGTCGAGCTGGGCCTCGTGGAGCGCACCGTCGACCCCGACGACAGCCGCGGCCAGCGCATCACGCTGACGCCCGACGGCGTCGACCGCTTCGAGCGGGCGCGCACCAGCCGGGTCGCCATGCTGGAGGGCGCCCTGGCGACCTGGGAGACGGACGACGTCGCCCAGCTCGCCCGGCTGCTCAACCGCTACTCGGCCGACATCGTGGCCTGGAAGCAGAACCTGCGCTGACCCGGGTCGCCCACGGCGGACGACCCGGCACCGCGTGCGGTGTCAGCTCTCCTCGAACGTGAGGCTCACCGAGTTCATGCAGAACCGGTCGCCCGTCGGGGTCTGGGGCGCGTCGTCGAACACGTGCCCCAGGTGGGAGCCGCAGTTCGCGCAGCGCACCTCGGTGCGCACCATGCCCAGCGAGCGGTCCTCGATCAGCTCGACCGAGTCGCCGGCGAGCGGGCTGTAGAACGACGGCCAGCCGCAGTGCGAGTCGAACTTGGTGTCCGACCGGAACAGCTCAGCGTCGCACGCCCGACAGCGGTAGACGCCGGTGCGCTTCTCGTCGAGGAGCTCACCCGTCCAGGCCCGCTCGGTGCCCGCCTGGCGCAGCACCGCGTACTCCTGGGACGAGAGCTGCTCGCGCCACTCCTGGTCAGACTTCGAAATCTTGTACGTCATCTCGACACCTCCAGCCATGTCAACCTCGCGCCGACCGCGAGTGTTCCCTCCGGCCTCCCCCACAAACGTGTCAGACCCACAGGTCACTCGCGTGACCTGTGGGTCTGACATGTTCGTGGGTCCGACAGCTCAGGGCGTCAGCTCGCGGCGGACGCGCTCTGGTTGCCCGCGCCGCGGCCACGGCCACCGCGCCGACGACGCCGGGGAGCGGCGCCGTCGGGCCGCGGGAAGTGGTCGGCGGCAGTACGCCCGCCGCCCGACGCCGGACGCGCGGCCCCGCGCTGCCCGCTCGCCTGGCCGGAGCCACCGGTGCCCTGGCCGCGTGACTGGCCCTGGCGGCCGCCGGCCTGCGCGCCGCCCTGGCCGGAGCCCTGGCGTCCGCCCTGGGCCGCGCCCTGGCCGGAGCGGCCGCGGCCGCCCTGGCGCTTCGGCTGACCCTGACGGGCCGGCTGCTGCGGGGCCGGCGGCACGTACTCGACGTACGGCGCGACCTCGCCGACCAGGCGGGTCACGGTGGCGTCGCCGGGGGCGACGTCCTGCGGACGAGCGGTGATCTTCGCCTTGCGGGTCAGGTCACGCACGTCCCCGCGCTCCTCGGGGAGCATGAGGGTCACGACGTCGCCGCCGGAGCCCGCACGCGCCGTCCGCCCGGAACGGTGCAGGTAGGCCTTGTGCTCGGCCGGCGGGTCCACGTGGACCACGAGCTCGACGTCGTCGACGTGGATGCCACGCGCGGCGATGTCGGTGGCGACCAGCACCTTGACCTCGCCCGACGAGAACGCGGCGAGGTTGCGCTCGCGCGCGCCCTGGCCGAGGTTGCCGTGCAGGTCGACGGCGGGCACGCCCGCGGCGGTGAGCTGCTTGGCGAGCTTCTTGGCCTGGTGCTTGGTGCGCGTGAACAGCACGCGGCGGCCGGTGCCCTGGGCGAGCTGCTGCACCACGTTCTTCTTCGCGTCCTTGTCGGCCACGGCGAGGATGTGGTGCGTCATCTGCGGGGGCGGCGCCGCGGCGTCGTCCACGGAGTGGGTGACCGGCTGGTGCAGGTAGCGCTTGACCAGCACGTCCACGCCGTTGTCGAGCGTCGCCGAGAAGAGGAGGCGCTGCGTGCGGGCGGGCGTCCGGTCGAGGATGCGCTTCACGCCGGGCAGGAAGCCGAGGTCGGCCATGTGGTCGGCCTCGTCGAGCACGGTGATCTCGATGTCGTCGAGCGTCAGGTGCCGCTGACCCAGCAGGTCCTCGAGGCGGCCGGGGCAGGCGATGACGATGTCGACGCCCGCGTTCAGCGCGGTGACCTGGCGCGACTGCGCCACGCCGCCGAAGATCGTGGTGGTCTTCAGGCCGAGGGCCTGCGCCAGGGGCGCGACCGAGTCGTCGATCTGGTTGGCGAGCTCGCGCGTCGGCGCCAGGATCAGCGCACGGGGCCGGCCGGCCGCGCGGCGGGTCTGGCCCGCGGCGAGGCGCGTCACGACGGGCAGAGCGAAGGCGAGGGTCTTGCCGGAGCCGGTGCGCCCGCGGCCGAGCACGTCGCGCCCGGCGAGGGAGTCCGGCAGGGACGCCGTCTGGATGGGGAACGGCGAGGTGATGCCGCGGTCCGTCAGGACGCGCACTACGGGCGCGGACAGACCGAGGTCGGCAAAGGTAGTCAAGGATGGGCCTCTCGGGCTCGGTGGCGGCGCATGTCGCGCCGGTGGTCCGCCGTGCTCACACCGGCGGGCGGGTTGTTCACCCGGGCCGGGGCCACGACGTCAGGCGGCCATTGCCGCCCACGACCGATCATTCTCGCACGTTCGCCGCCCCGTGACTGCGGCGCACGTCACGTCCGGTGTGGTTCTATGTGGCGCATGATTCCCGCAACGACCAGCTCCGCCGGGCCGTTCGCCGCCATCGGCGACGTGATCGGCACCATCTGGACGAACGCGGTCACACCGGTCGACCCGCCCTCGAACCTCATGGTCCTGGCCATGGCGGCGGTCGCGCTGGTCGTCGTGCTCTTCCGGCCCCTGTGGCACATGGCGCGGCACGTGATCACCATCGCCCACGAGGCGTCGCACGGCCTGGGCGCCCTGGTGACCGGCCGCAAGCTCGAGGGCATCCGGCTGCACTCCGACACCTCCGGCCTGACCGTCTCGCGCGGCAAGCCGCGCGGCCCGGGCATGGTCATCACGGCGTTCGCCGGCTACGTGGGGCCCGGCCTCATCGGCCTCGGCGCGGCGTGGCTCCTCAAGCTCGGCTACGCCGTCGGCCTGTTGTGGCTGCTCGTGGCGCTGCTCGCGCTGCTGCTCCTGCAGATCCGCAACTGGTTCGGCCTCTGGTCGATCCTGGTGAGCGGTACCGCACTCGTGTTCGTCACGTGGTTCCTGGCGCCCGAGGTGCAGAGCGCCGTGGCCTACGCCGTGACGTGGTTCCTGCTGCTCGGGGCGGTGCGCCCCGTGTTCGAGCTCCAGGTGCAGCGCTCGCGCGGGCAGGCCCGGACGTCCGACGCCGACATGCTCGCCCGGCTGACCGGGGTCGGCGGCCTGCTCTGGGTGATGCTGTTCCTGCTCGTCACGCTCGGCGCGCTCGTGCTGGGCGGCTCGTGGATCCTGGGCGTGGCGCTCTGACCCCTCGCTGCTGACACGACGAAGCGCCCCCGGACGGCCACCTGACAGGTGGCCCCGGGGGCGCTCCGCTGTTCGACGCCCCTGTCCAGGGCGTCGGGTGTCACGCCGTGGGCGTGAGAACGAATCCCGGACCCTCGGCACGCGGGTCCGCGTCCAGGGTCAGCGTCTCCAGAGCAGGTGCGGCCTGCGCCTCGACGAACACGTTGGTGGACCCCGAGGCGTCGACGACCTGGTCGTCGGGCTGGGGCGCCGGAACCAGCGCGAGCTCGAAGTTCCCCGGCTGGTCGGAGGCCTGCGCGATGCGCAGACCACCCTCGACCGGCACTCCGGCCTGCTGAGCAAGGTCCTGGACGGCGGTACGAGCGTTGTCAGTCACGGTGAGCACGATGAGCTCCTCACATTGGTTCTTCGTGGTCCAGACCACCGAACCAAGCCCGCTGCCTCATCGCAAGCGTGAGACGCATTTAACCCGATATCTCCCACTGGGTGGGACAGCGCATGACAGGAGCAGCCGGAGCCCCTATCGTGCCCCGCCGGGGCGGTAGGACCAGCAACCGGACACCGACCGGTAGGCTTTCTACTCGCGCCGTCCGGTCGCCGGGCACGCGGGCCTCTAGCTCAACTGGCAGAGCAGCGGACTTTTAATCCGCGGGTTCCGGGTTCGATCCCCGGGGGGCCCACCTCTCTCACCTGCATGTTCTGTTCGACCCGCGGAGCCTGGGCCAGGTGAATGGCGCAGGAATGGCGCAGCCGGGCCCCGATCAGCCCAGGAGTGCGCATCGAAGCCGCACGAGGGTGTGGGACATCTCGGGCCCGGGCGATTCTCGCTGGCGACCGCAGCCGACCTTCCACCAGACGGTGCGCTGCCACTCCGGACCGAAGGGAGCGGGACGCTGTTCGCGTCCTGGTTCACTCCGAGCTCTTGACGCGACGCTTTCTCGGCCAGAGGATGAACCGACCAAGTTTTCACTTGTTTTCGAGCAAAGAGTGAGGCCGGCAGATGCGCGCACGATTTCTCGGCAAGGATCCGAACTCCGAGACGGACAACTCGCCCACCCTGTTCGCGACGGACCGCACCGACCGCAAGACGTTCCTCGTCCAGGGTTGGAAGGTGACCGACGGCGACGCACTGGCCGACGTCGGCACCATCCCGGGCCACGAGGACATCGTCGAAGTGCCGGTGGAGATCCTGGAGATGTACCTCGCGCACAAGGAGCGGGAGGCGCAGTCCTGAGTGAGCTACTGCCGATCGGGCCCGTCTGGCGGGACCTGTTCGCCAACTTCCAGCACACGGCGTACCGCCTCGAGCTCCGAGACCGGTACAGCTCGTCCGACAACCAGAAGCCGCTGCGCGAGTGGGTCGAGACCGGCACCACCGACATGGCCTGGATCGACCCGTGGCTCGCCAAGGTGCGCGCCGCGGCCGACGAGGGCCGCTTCTACCGGCGGGTCCGCGTCGTGTCCCTGCCGCCCACGGACTACACGCGCTACAGCACGTGGGCGGCCCGGCTGAACGTCGAGGCCGGCGAGGACATCCGGTACCTGGACCGCGACCAGGTCCCTGCAGGCCTGCCCGAGTTCGACTACTGGCTGTTCGACTCCCGGACGGCCGCCCGCATGCACTTCGACGACGAGGACGTCCTGCTCGGCTTCGACCTCGTCACCGACCCGGCCGAGCTCGTCGAGCTGAGCTACTGGCGCGACGCCGCCTGGCACCACGCCATCACGAGAGACGACTTTGCCTCGCAACTCCTCGATCAGCGCTGACATCCGCGACGCTCGCAACCAGCTGGGCGCCCGGCTGCGAGACCTGCGGCGAGCTGCCGACCTCACGGGCCAGCAGCTCGCCGACGGTTTGTCCTGGCCGCCGTCGAAGGTCTCCAAGCTGGAACACGGCAGCCAGACACCTTCGGCCGACGACGTGCGGGCCTGGTGCCGCGCGACGGGCAGCGAGCGGGAGACCGAGGGCGTCCTGCTCGCGCTCGACACCCTGCAGACCCGCCACCAGGAGTGGCAGCGGGTCATGCGCGCCGGCCTCGCCCAGGTCCAGGAGTCCGTTGCGCGGCGCGAGATGGACGTTCGGCGGTTCCGGTCCTTCCAGCCGACGTTCGTGCCCGGGCTGCTCCAGACCCCTGACTACGCGCGCACGCGCATGGAGCAAAACGCGCTCATGTGGGGCAAGCGTGCCGACATCGACGAGGGTGTGGTGGCGCGGATGCGGCGCCAGGAGGTGCTGTACGACGGGGCCCGATCGTTCCACTTCGTCCTGACCGAGGCCGTCCTGCTCTACACGGTCTGCCCGCCGGAGGTGATGCTGGCGCAGATCGACCGCCTGCTGTCCCTGTCAATGCTGTCCAACGTTCGGCTCGGGCTGATCCCCTTCGGCAAGCCGTTCACCATCGCACCGGCGCACGGGTTCGCACTGCTCGACGAGCGCCTGGTCACATTCGAGACGCTGTCCGCTGAACTCAACCTGGCGCAGCCGCAGGAGATCGAGCACTACGGGAAAGTGTTCGACGCGATGGCCCTGACGGCCGACTACGACCGGAAACTCCGAGCACACCTGCACCGCGTGGCTGAACAGATCGAGCAAGGCCGACGCGAGTTCGAGAAAGAGTGAGAAAGTAACTCGCACTGTCTATACGGCGTCAATAATCTCCAGCGCATGACCTCAGCAACCCCGCATCGGACCTCGGCTCGCATGGAGCCCACGGGACCAGCGCTCGTCGCGTGCGACATCGACGGCACACTGGCCCGCACCGGGCAGCCCATATCCCCCGAGGTGTGCCGGGCCGCGAGCGCCGTGCGGGCGACGGGACACCACATCGTGCTCGCGACGGGCCGCTCACTGGCTGGTGCGATCCCCATCGCCCACGAGCTGGGCCTGGACGACGTGTGGATCGTCGCCTCCAACGGGGCGGTCACAGCGCACTTGGTCGGCGACTACTACCAGGTCACGGAGCAGCACACCGTCGACGCAGAAGCGGCGATCCGAGCAGCCGTGCGGACGGTACCGGGAATCAGAGTCGCCACCGAGGATGTCGGCGTCGGATACCGAGTCAACATCCCGTTCCCACCTGGCCAGCTCAACGGCCTCCAGCACAGCGTCACGCAGCCCAACGAGCTCTGGGCTCGCCCGACGCCGAGAGTGGCCCTGTACGGGCCCTCCGCCTACCGCCTGGTGTGGGCCCTCCAAGGCCTCGGCCTGACCGCGATCGCGACACGGCCGGACTGGGTAGACGTCACCGCAGGCGGGATCTCGAAGGCAACCGCGCTCGACCGCGTGCGCGCCATCCTCGGCGTCCACCACACTGTCGCGATCGGCGACAGCGAGAACGACGTCGAGATGCTGACCTGGGCGGCTGACGGCATCGCAATGGGCCACGCGGCGGCGTTCGTGATCGCGGCCGCAGATCGGATCACAGGGACCATCGACGACGACGGCGCCGCGAGCGCCTTGTGGTCGCTCTTGCCCTGACTCGCCGTCCTAGTGCCGCTCGATCCCGGCGATGGTGCCCAGCGCCACGCGGACAACGGGTTTTACACCGAACGCCGATAAGCACGATCACGCGCCGCCAGAGAGGGCTATCCGACGCTGCGCGAGCCACCACCGTCGAAGGCTTCGCCTCCGACGCACCCACCGCACCACTCGTACAGGCAACACCGGGGGATCGATCATGTCAGCCACGATCCTCGCCGCTCCATAGACAGAGTCGAAAGCACTAGATAATGCGGCGTCTTGCAACATCGCGCGCTTCTCGCTGGGTCCAATCACCGCACCGACCCCATCCACGTCGTCCACTGCCTTGTCGATCGCGAGGTGAAGCACATGACTGTTTGATGCGTTTGCCAGCCGCCGCAGTGCGTTAGTCACAGCCATCTCGGTCTCGCTGAAAGGTTTGAATCCCTCCTCACCTTCGCCCCAGCGCTCCATCGCGTCATCGAGTTCGGCGACTGCGGAGAGCAAGCGCTCAGCGCGGGAGCTTGCGCGGTGATGACGTGCCGTCATGGCCGGCCCAACGACCGACGTGATCAGCGCCGACACGATCGCGACAGCACCGCCGATGGCAACTCCCCAGAGCGTGTCGTTCACTGTCCACCTCCCTCGACGAGATTGTCTCGCCGGACCAAAATAGGGATGCCCGTGTTCCGTGAGCCGATCACGGGATCGAACAGCCGGATCGTGGGCGACCCGGTGGTCCAGCTTGGCATCAGCGCAAGGCCTTGGAGGACACGACTCCGTCGCAGGGCCTGCCGAGCGCGGGCCTCAGCACCCACGTACTGGGCACACCGTCACAAGCCATCGACGACGAGGTCGGCGCACCGGCGTACCAGGCATGAATGGGCAGTCTCTTGGTTGCTCACCAGCTCGCCGCTGCGGCGGGCTCGTCGAGCTGGCAGTACATATGTCGCCCGGGGCGCGTGGTCTGCTCAGGGTCGCGGTGCCGTTCATGGCACACCCACAGAACACCACCTTCCCTTGCCCGCGACGCAGATCACAGTCTCGACGCCGTAACGGACGACCGGTCGTAGCACTTTCCACGACTTCACCCATCCTTCCGGACCACAAAGCTGCTCCTTCGCTCTCAGAATCACGAGGGAACCTCACGCCCAGGGACAGGCAAAAGCCGCGGTGGCGCGGTAAGCCACCACCGGGCAGCCAGTTCACCTTCACACCGAGCCCTGGCGCCGCGCTCGTCACGGGTTGGAACTCATGGCTGCCCACGATGCGTCCTGGACTGTGAGGCGCCTCGGCTTTTCCATCGTCACGTTCGAACTCACCCCGCAGGCGCAGCCCTCTCGGGCAGCGGTATCTCTTTTCGACAAGGTGAAGTGCGGGTGATCCTCACCCAGATAACTACCCCAGGCACACCCCTCGCCATAGCGTCTACGCACGCCCCGGGCCTGATGAGAGTGCAGGCAACGGGTCGTACAAGACCGCAACGAGGCGAGGAGGCACAACGGGTGAGTCCGACACGCCCGCTGCGATCTATCGGCACTGGGTGCAAGTTCGCGTGGGTCCACCGCGAAGCCCAAGAAGAAGCACGCGATCTGCTGGCCAGCGACAGATACTCACAGGTACAGGTCGCTGTCCTGGTGGATCGACTCGAACGAGGGGCTTTGACCAAAGGGACCGACTACAAGCAGTTGGTCCGCGTCGAGGACGAGCCATTCCTCTATGAGCTCCGAGTGGATCAGGCCCGCCCCAAACTTCGGCTGTACTTCATCGAAGAGAGCCACGACGACGGGGTCCACGCGACTGGGCTCCTTCTCGCTCGGAAGCCGCGCGGCTCGGTCGACGAGCAACGCAGGGCGCAGAACCAAGACATCGACAGGGCGAGCACGCGCCGCGCAGAAGCATGATCTTCATCCTATGCCGGACACCCCATAGGACGATAACCTCAAATCATGGACGCCAACGACCCGCTGTACATGGACCCCGATGACGTGGACATGACGATTGCACGGCAGCAGGCCGAGAACGCCTTCGGACTAGTTGCTCAACTCCGCGAGCGCCGAAAGACCATGGGGCTCCTGCAGAAGGACGTCGCCCAGCGAATGAACCGCGACACCGCGGTTGTCTCCAGGCTAGAGAGGCTCGGATCCGATCCTCGGTGGTCCAGCTTGCAGCGGTATGCGAACGCGCTTGGAGTTGTTCTGAAGTACGACTGGACCACGCGCGAGCAACTCCTACTGGAACGCCTTGGCCACGACACAGCGGATGCCGAGCCGGACGTCGATCCAACAGCTGCCGTTCGTCAGTTCATGGCCGGACGATGAGCGCGCCCAC
The DNA here is from genome assembly GCF_014137995.1 of Promicromonospora sukumoe. Lineage (NCBI taxonomy): Bacteria > Bacillati > Actinomycetota > Actinomycetes > Micrococcales > Promicromonosporaceae > Promicromonospora > Promicromonospora sukumoe. The sequence goes on along the minus strand of NZ_JACGWV010000003.1, from coordinate 266,448 downwards.
CGTCCGCTGGGAGAGGTTTCTGACGCTCCGCACTTCGCTTCGCTACCAGGCGAATGACGGCAAGGCTGACGTCACGTGGGAACTCACGCCCGAGATCGTGGAGCTTGGGGACCTCACCGCGTTCCTGGTGTCAGGCCGACTCGTGATTCTCGAAGAGAACTACGAGATCACTAACCAGATCTCGCTCATCGCCCGAAGGTTCGAGAACGACGCCGATCTACCTCGGGGCGAGGAAGCCCGTCGCGTGGCTGAAGTGGAGGCGAACACGTTGCTCTGGGAACGTTCCATGCAAGTGGCGTATGCCTCCGCCGGACTCGCTGGCGTCTCGATCTCGCGCCGGTTCGACGCACCGAAGCCCGTAATCGAACTGGACGAGTCGGTGGTCTAGCGGCCTAGACGGTGAAACGCCCGCCGGTAGGTACGTCGGGAATCGCCCTAGCCCCGGACAACGAAAGTCACACGGTACCTGGTGGCCCCATACGCGAACAGGCACGCAGCAACGGAGGCCGAGGCAAAGTCGCGCTCGCTCGGATGGCGCGTGCCGAAAGCGGCCAGCCGCAACTGGGGTGAGTGGTGCGAGCCGCGATGGCCGGGCCGGGGTGTCCAACGTCGACCGACCAGTCCGACGTCAGCCGGCGCGACAAGCACCCATGCCCCACTGGGGCGAGGCAGCTGGCAGGCATCACGACCGGATGCACCCTGCATCGTCGCGTGGTCGACGTCATCGAGGCGATTGGCTCGACGGTCTACAGAGTGCCTCCTCTACCAACGGACAGCAGATCCGGATTATTTACGTCCGCGAGTGGAATCCGCAGCAAGTTCCAGGTTCGATCCCCAGGAAGCCTGCGCTTCCCACCTGCGCGAACGTCCTGAAGCGCACCACCACGCGAAATTTCTCGTGGCACAGCCTCCATAGTTCATCCTTACTACGCGCCTAGGCTGCCTTGTACCGTAGTCGCCCACCCGAACGCCGAGGGGCCCCACATGGCACAGCTAGACCGTCGCAACTTTCTGGCAGGCGCCGCCGTCGTCGCTTTCGACCCGGCCGATTCCCGGTGGCTGAGCAGCCTTCCGGAGAACTCCACAGCGATTCAGCTTCCCCCTCTCGACGGCGAGCTCGTCACGGACGAGGAAGCCCTCACCGAGGCCGCCACCGACTACGGGCACCTGGCGCACCGGCGCCCCCGCGCGGTGCTGCGCCCCGGTTCGGTGGACGACGTCGTGACCCTGGTGCGGTTCGCGAACGAGCACGGGCTCGTCGTCGCCGTCCGCGGCCAGGGCCACTCGACCTTCGGCCAGGCGCAGGCCGACTGCGGTGTCGTCATCGACTCCCGCACCCTCGCCACGATCCACGAGGTCACGCCCGACCGGGCGGTCGTGGACGCCGGCGTCCAGTGGCTGGACCTGGTACGTATCGCGCTCGTCGACGGCGTCGCGCCCCCGGTGAGCACCGACTTCCTGGGCCTCTCGGTCGGCGGCACGCTCTGCGTGGGCGGGATCGGCGGCGCCTCGCAGCACTTCGGGATGCTGGTGGACAACACGCTCGAGCTCCAGGTGGTCACCGGCGACGGCCGCCTGGTCACCTGCTCCGCGGACCACGAGCCCGAGCTGTTCGAGGCGGTGCTCGGCGGCCTGGGCCAGTTCGCGATCATCGTCCGCGCGACGGTGCGCCTGGTGCGCGCGCCCGCCCTGGCCCGCGTCTACACGCTGACGTACCCGCAGGTCACGGACCTGACGGCGGCCCAGCGGACCGCCCTGGCCGACGGCCGTTTCGACTACCTGGAGGGCCAGCTCGTCCCCACGGACGACGACGACTTCACGTTCGTCCTGGAGGGCGGCGCCTGGTACACCACCGAGCCGCCCGACGACGCGGCCCTGCTGGCCGGGCTCGCACCCGCCGGCGTCGACGTCGCGGACGTGCCGTACTTCGAGTGGCTGAACCGGGTCTACGAGACCGTGGAGCAGATCGAGGCGCTGCGGCTGCCCAGTCCGTGGCTCAATGCGTTCATCCCGGACGCCGTCACCGACGAGATCGTCGCCGAGCTCCTCAAGACGCTCACCCCGGCCGACGCCGGCGGCGTCGCCCTGCTCTACCCGACCCGGCGGGCACTCGTCACGCGACCCCAGGTCGTGGTCCCGGACGGCGAGGTGTTCTTCCTCCTCGCGCTGCTGCGCGCGGTGAGCCCGCCCGACGACGCCCACGCCGAGCGCCTCATCGCCGACAACGACGCGCTGTACGCCCGCGTGCTCGCCGCGGGTGGTGCCCAGTACCCGGTCAACGCCCTGCACCTGACCCCGGCCGACTGGCGCACGCACTACGGCGACCGCTGGCCCGTCGTCCTGCGGGACAAGGACCTGTACGACCCGCGCGGGGTGCTCACCCCGGGCCAGGGCATCTTCGAGCCGGTCAGCAGAGCGCCTGGTACTCCTTGAGTCCCTCGACGGTCGAGGCGACGTCGAGCTCCGTCGCCTCCTCCGTCCCGTCGTCGAGGGCCTTCTGCAGCTGCAGGAACGGCACCCGCACCTTCTCCACGGGGCCCTGGAACTCCTCGGGCACGCGCGGCTCGAGCCGCCCGAGCTCCACCGCGATGGCGTGCATCTGGTCCGCCGCCGACACGTCCAGCCCGTCGCTCGCGCCGACCAGGGCGGTGCCGATGCGCTCCTCGAGCGTCTTCTCGCCCGTGACGTACATGGCGGCGCAGGCCTGGTTCGCGTCCAGGGGCGCGTCCCGGTCGGTGCTCGTGGCGGCGGGGGTGCTCGCGCCGCCCGACGGCGTCGCGCTCTCCCCGACGTCGGCTCCCGCGTCCGCGCCGCCCGCGGAGCAGCCGGCAAGAAGAAGGAGCGTCACGGTGGCGACGGCGAGGTGTGCGGGACGGACCATGGCGCACATGAAACCACCCGGCGCTGGGAATCCGCGCATCCGGCGGGTTTCGCCCGGGTAGCCGACGCGGCGCGCCCGGGGCCGGGTGGTGAACGCTCCTGGAACTCTCCCCGAATTCGGACGACGACGTCTGGACTGCCTCCGTGAGCGGCCTAACGTGGCTGACAGAGCCGCAGATCCGGAGGTCAGCATGGCCGCTCGTCCCGCAGTCATCGCCCACCGTGGGTACTCCGCGGTAGCCCCGCAGAACACCCTCGCCGCCATCGAGGCCGCCTGCCACGCGGGCGTGGACCACGTCGAGATCGATCTCCAGCCCACCGCCGACGGCGTGGGCGCGGTGATCCACGACGAGACCGTCGACGCCACCACCGACGGGACCGGCAAGGTCTCCGCCCTCACCGCGGAGGAGGTGCTCGCGCTGGACGCCGGGTCGCACTTCTCGCCGGCGTTCTCCGGGCAGCGCGTCCCCACGCTCGACGCCGTCCTGGCCGTGCTCGCCCGGCACCCCGGCACGGACCTGCTGCTGGAGCTGAAGGGCGCGTGGGACGCGGAGCAGGTGGAGCGCGTGGTGAAGACCATCGACGCCGCGGGCTTCGACGACCGGGTCCTCGTACAGAGCTTCTGGCCCGGCACGGTCGCCACGGTGCGCGACGTCGCCCCGCACCTGCCGGGGGGCCTGCTCGTCTCGTTCGACCCGCCCGGCCTGCTGCGCCTGTGCGAGCGCCTGCGTGTCGTGGCCTGCAACCCGTCGGTCACCACGATCGCGGGCAGCCCGCGGCTGGTGTCCCGCCTGCACGCCGCGGGTCTGCGGGTCATGTCCTGGACGGCGAACGACCCGGACGCGTGGACCACGCTCCTGACCACCGACGGCGGCATCGGCGTGGACGGCATCATCACCGACCGGCCGGAGCGGCTGACCGGCTGGCTCGCGGGCCGCGCCGGCCTGGCCCCGGCCCTGCCGGTGCCCGGCCGGGGCGGTATCCGGCTGCGCGGACGACGCCACGCCCCAGCACAGCCGCTGGCGCTGGGCCGCGCATAACCCTCGACGTGTCAGACGTACAGGTCACCCGGGGGACCTGTACGTCTGACACGGGGGTGGGTCAGGCGCGGTGCAGCCAGCCGTGCAGGCGGCGGGTCACCCACGGCAGCACCCAGTACGCCATGATCGGCGTCAGGATCAGGGTCGAGATCAGCACCTTGAGCACGAGCTGCACGTCGTCCCAGCCGGGCACCAGATAGGTAAACAGGGCGGTGAAGAGCAGGTTCACGGGAAAGAACCCGAGCCAGATGCTCGTCGCCTGCTTCCAGCGCGGCGGCACGACGGCGGCGGCGACATCAGCCGGCTCGTCCACGCGCACAGGGTCCTCGAACCAGCCCTCGATGCCTGTGCGCTGCTGGTAGCGCAGCTCCTCGACCAGCCCCGTGCCCTGCGCGAGCCAGTCCCGGCGCTCCGCGGACTGCTCCCAGGCCGCGAGCCGCTCGGCGTCGGCGAAGCGGTAGAGCATGTGCCAGTCCCGCGACCCCTCGGCGGCGCGGATCCAGCCCGAGCCGAGGAACCCGTCCCAGCGGTTGGCGAGGTTGACACCCGACTGCACCCAGCGGGTGACCTCGGGGACGTGGTCGGGGTGGACGATGCGGTGGATGGACACGGTCACGGGTTGTCCGGCGGGGGTGGGCACGGATCCGTTCGCGGCCTGGTCGTGATGGGCCATGCCCGAAGTCTGATACATGGCCCCGAACGCCTCAATGTGAGGGCGCACACCCCGGGTTGTCCCGCCTTCACGGCTGGGGCACGCTCTCTGCCCGGTTCTTGTGACGCATACCTCCGGTCGGGGGGTTACGCAACTCGTGGGCGGTCGTTCAACATTAAACGTCGTCGCGAGGAACCCATCCCCCTGGGCCTACGGGCCATCGTTCTTCGCGGCGACTGCCATGGCCTGTGCGACTTCCTTGCGCGCCGTGGCCTGTCAGCAGCCGGAGCATTCTTCACCGTCCCCCCGAGGGGAACTCCCCTCACGGTGTTGCCCGTGCCCAGCCGCAGAACGGAAATCAGCGTGCCCCAGGCGCCGAACCCCGTCGCGCACCGCACCGTGTGCCTTGCCCTTGTCCCCGAGCACCGGGACCGCCCTTGAGGCCCGGAGACCACGCCCTCGTCCCCCGTCGCACGCGACGCCCGGGCGCTCAGGGTGCCCACGCCGCCGTCCCCGCCGCGGGGCACTTCGCCCGGCCCGGCCGGATGGTGCGTCGCTCGTCCTTCGCGGTCGCGGCCGCGCTCACCTCGGTCGCACTGACCACCACCGCGGCGGTCAGCCTCGCCGGGAACGACGGCGGTAGCACCGCCTCCGCCGCGACGCCGATCACCCGGCCGGTGTCCGTCACCAGCGCCGCGGCCACCGACCCCGCGGTCCGGACCGCCTCCGAGAAGGCGGACGCCGTACTGGGCGACGCCGATTACGTGACCCGCGAGGGTGACCTCACCGTCAAGGACCGGGCGAAGCTCCGGGAAGCGGCCAAGGAGCTGCGGACCATGCTGCACCAGGCCCGCGACGGCTCGGCCACCGCCCTGGCGATGCGGAAGACCGCAGTCGCCTCCCGGGACGGCGACCGCACTCCCCTCGCCGAGCGCTCGAAGGACGCGACGGCGGACGCCGAGCGTGACGCCGCCGCCGAGGCGGCCGAGCCGACCCCTGCCGCCACCGAGCCGACCAACCTGACCATCGCGTCAGCCGGTGTCAGCCCGATCAGCGAGCACCGGACCGAGAGCCCCCCGGTCCTCGACACCCCGCTCGCGAGCTCGGTCGAGGACATCGCCGCGGCCGAGGCCGCCGCCGAGGCGTCAGCGGGCGCCGAGAAGGGCACGGAGGTCGCGGCCGTCGCGCCGTCGGCCGCCCGCATCGAGAAGGTGACCACGTCGCTCCAGCGGCTCATCAGCCGCACCGGTGGCGACGCCGTCGTGTCGGTCAAGGCGGGCCCCACGCCCGAGGAGATCGCCGTCGCCCGGCGGGAAGCGGTGCTGGACGCACGCGCCTCGCGTGCCGCCAAGCGGGAAGCGGTGCTCGACGCACGCGCAGAGCGCGCGGCCAAGCGGGACGCAGTCCTGGAGGCACGCGCCGAGCGCGCGGCCGAGGCAGCGCGTGAGCGCACCGCGGCCCGGGCCGCGCAGGCCAAGAAGCTGGCCCGGGCCGCCAAGCAGTACGGCAACGGGCAGATCCCGTCGAGCGTGATGTGCGGGCTGAGCTTCGCGTCCGGCGAGAAGCTGCGGTGCGACGCCGCCGCCGCGCTCGAGGACCTGAACGAGGCCTTCCGCTCGGCGTTCGGCCGGAACCTGTCCCTGACCGACGGCTACCGGTCGTACCACGACCAGGTGGCGGTGGCCGCGTCCCGCGGTGCCCTGGCTGCCGTGCCCGGCACGTCGAACCACGGGTGGGGACAGGCGGTCGACCTGGGTGGCGGCATCCAGTCGTTCGGCAGCGCCCAGTTCCGCTGGATGCAGTCCCACGCCGGGAAGTACGGGTGGAAGCACCCGGGCTGGGCACAGGCCGGCGGCAGCAAGCCGGAAGCCTGGCACTGGGAGTACGGCACCTCGTACTGACCCCTCCGCGGCCCCTGGCCCCGGCCAGGGGCCCGACGGACAAAGGACCCAGGACCGCGAAGCGATGCTTCGCGGTCCTGGGTCCTTTGTTCGTGCCAGCGGTCAGCCCCAGCCGAGCTCGTGCAGCCGGTCGTCGTCGATCCCGAAGTGGTGGGCGATCTCGTGCACCACGGTGACGGCGACCTCCTCGACGACGTCCTCACGCGTGTCGCAGATCGCGAGCGTGGGGTTCCGGAAGATGGTGATGCGGTCGGGCAGCGCGCCCGCGGCCCACATGTGGTCGCGCTCGGTGAGCGGCACGCCCTCGTACAGACCCAGGAGTTCGGGGTCCTCCGCGGGCGCGTCGTCCTCGACGAGCACCACGACGTTGTCCATCTGCGCCGCGAGATCGGGCGGCACGAGGTCCAGCCCCTCGCTCACGGCCGTCTCGAAGTCCTCCCGCGTCATCTCCACCACGCACCCATCATCCCTGACGGGAGACACATCCAGGACTCGCCGCCGACCGTGCGGCGAGGCTGCCGAGCGCCTGTAGACTTGCCCGGTCTTGGCCCCCATCGTCTAGCGGCCTAGGACCCCGCCCTTTCACGGCGGTAGCACGGGTTCGAATCCCGTTGGGGGTACGGAACGGCTCGTCAGAGCCGGGTTTCGTAAGCTGTGAGGCAGGTCATCCACCAGGTCTCCGAATCTGATTTCAGGTTCTGGCCCACGGTGGGTTAGGGTACTCACGGCTCGAAACAAGCCCCCCGATCGCGGGTAGCGATCATGGCCCTGTAGCGCAGTTGGTTAGCGCGCCGCCCTGTCACGGCGGAGGTCGCGGGTTCAAGTCCCGTCAGGGTCGCGCGAGAGGCGCCCGGATTGTCGGTCTCGACTGTCCGGGCGTTCGCGCTAGGGCTCTGTAGCTCAGTTGGTAGAGCGTTCGACTGAAAATCGAAAGGTCACCGGATCGACGCCGGTCGGAGCCACAGCGAAGAACCCCCGGAACCCTTGCGGTCCGGGGGTTCTTCTTTTCTCCGATCAGGCAGCCGGGATGACCGGCAGGTCGATCGCGAAGGCCCTGGTAGCTTCCCGCCCATGGCTTCCCACCCCCTCGACATTCCCGGCATCGTCGGACAGGTCGAGCTCGTTCCCGACATCTGGTGGGGGCGCAGCTACCTGACGGTCGACGGCGGCAAGGCGCCGAGCGCCGGCAAGCGGGCCTTCACCCTGCAAGGTGCGGACGGCCGCCCCGTGGTCGCGACACTCGGACGCACCGCCGTGTTCGCGTCGGTGCCGCCCGTCGAGGTGAACGGCGCGACGTATGTCGCGGTCGAGGCGCCTCCCGTCGTCGCGCGCGCCATCGGCGCGCTGCCGATCCTGCTCGTCGCGTTCGGCGGGCTCTTGGGCGCGCTGGTCGCGGTGATCGCGGTCATCGTCAACATCAGGGTCGCCGGGAGCGTCCTCGCGACGGGCGCGAAGACCGGAGTCATGATCGCCGTGGCTGCCGCTGCCTACGTGATCTGGCTGGTGGGCGCGGTCATCATCATGGCGAGCTCCTGATCACCCCGGGCGATCTCGACGTGCACATCAATCCATGCTTCCGGCACCGCGGGTAACAGCCTCTTCCCCGACGCCGTGAACATCCCGTCCAGGCGGCGCCAAGGCAATTCCTTTCAGCATTTTCTCATTGGCGCATGGTCCTCTTCATGCCTTTTCCTGCAAGCCACGCCGCGCCAGGAATTGCCCCATGGGCTCTTGACCTGTTGAGTTGTCTTCAGCGGCGCAGGCCGAAACCGGCGGCACGGGAGGGCAGATGATCGACGACGTGAAGATCGACGGCCAGGCTGGAACACCAGGAAACGGCTCGGACGGCACGCCAGGTCCCGCGAAGCCGGCCTCCCTGGGCAAGCTGGTGGAGCAGGTCTCCGAGCAGGCCTCGCGCCTCGTGCGCGCCGAGATCGAGCTGGCCAAGGCCGAGCTCGCCGAGAAGGCGAAGAAGTCCGGCATCGGCATCGGGCTGCTCGTCGTGGCGCTCGTGATCCTCGCCTACGCGGCCGGCGTGCTGCTCCTGGCCGCCGTGTACGGCCTGGGCACGGTGTGGCCGCTCTGGCTGTCGGCCCTCGCCATCGGCGGCTTCATGGTGCTCGTCGTGATGATCATGGCGCTCGTGGGCGCCCAGCTGCTCAAGAAGGCCACGACCAAGCCCGAGAGCGTCCAGCGCGTCAAGGACGACATCGAGTCGATCAAGGAGGGGATGCAGCGATGAGCACTCCGACACCGCCGCCCACGCCCAGCAGCCGCGAGCTCGAGGCCGAGGTGCTCCGCACCCGTGCCGACCTCGCCGCGACCATCGACGAGCTGACCACGCGGCTGAGCCCGGGCTACCAGGCGTCGCGCATCGCGCAGGAGGCCAAGCAGGCCGCGAGCGACGCCGGGGCCATGGCCTCCGGAGCCTTCGGGCACAAGAACGGCCCGGCGCCAGATCCGCGCCGGGCCCGCAACGCCAAGGTTGTGATCGGTGCCGCGCTAGGGCTCGTGGCCATCGGCACCGCTGTGGTCGTAACCGCTGTGCTCAGGCGCGCGCGGGGCTGAGCTGGGGGGCAGCACCCGGCGCGCCTTCGTCCTACCTGCCGACCAATCCGTCAACGACGCCCGACTAGTTGTCGGTGTCGCCCGAGCTGTCCGCTGCCGCACCGAGCAGCGCCCGAACCTCGGACTCCTTGTAGCGGCGGTGACCGCCAAGTGTCCGGATCGACGAGAGCTTTCCCGCTTTTGCCCAACGCGTTACCGTCTTGGGGTCAACACGGAACAAGCTCGCTACCTCGGCAGGCGTGAGCAGGACCTCGGATTCTCCGTGGATGGACATCCCCGCACCTCCTCCGGAACGGTGCCGGCCTGGCCGTACCAGGCGGTTGACGACACCCGCTCTTGCACCATTGTTAGCAGCAAACGGGATTTAGGCGACTTGGGGACGGGGTTTATTCCCACACTTTCTCCAGCACTCGCCACGCGCGCCCGTTTCGGGCGAGTCTCGGACACGTGCGACACGCCGACGCCCCCATTTGGCAGCACCTCGATACGTCAGGGCGGACGCCGGGACGCGATGTTCGGACGGTCACCGTATGCCACTCAGGAGCGGGCAAAGCACGACGGCGGCAGTTCGGGCCCGGAGTGGCGGCATCTCGCGGCTGAAGCGGGCCACCGCCTCACGGCAGGCAGCCCCGGCACACTTCACCCCAAGCATCGGTCAAGGCGAAGTCATCGAAACGGTATCGACGTCGTGCGCGGGAGCCGGAGAGACTCGAATGTCACATCGGCGGATGGGACGAATCACGTCCACGGACTGGAAGAAACGCCGTACCAGCATGTAACGTTGGAACCTGGACAGACGAAACGCTACGGGGCCGCACGTCCATGCACGGTGCCGCCCCGCTCCTACGTTGAGGGGGGTCGGAGCCATGGGCCGCGGCCGTCAGAAGGCTAAGCAGACCAAGGTTGCTCGCGAGCTGAAGTACTACAGCCCGGACACCAATTATCACGCCCTCGAGCAGGAGCTCAGCGGAGACTCCCGCACGGATGTAGCGACACAGTCGCGGTGGGAGTCCTCGGAGGACGAAGAGTACGACAACAGGTACTCCGACTGGGCAGACCAGGACGGCAATACGCGCTGAGGGTGCCGGCGCGTCAGCGCCGGCCCCCAGGCCCGGTCCTCGGACCGGTCTGCCACCGCCTCAGGGGCGGTAGTCGTTCACCAGTCTGACCGCGCCGCCGGACACACCCTTCGTCCCCGCGACCAGGTCTTCCTGCGTCGTCGAGGCATCCAGGGTCTCCACGCTGCCCAGCGTCCACGCCGGCACGCCCAGTGCTGACAGTCGCGCCAGTGCCGCGTCCGCGCCCTCGGCGCCGACCACGGCCACCATGCCGACGCCCAGGTTGAGCGTGTTCTCCAGGTCGCGCCGCGGCACGCCGCCGAGGCTGCGCACCATCTGGAACACGGCGGGCACGACCCAGGACGCGCGGTCGACCGTCGCCACGAGCCCGGCCGGCAGCACGCGCGCCAGGTTGGCCGCGAGCCCGCCGCCCGTCACGTGCGTGAACGCGTGGACCTGCGCGGCCTCGTCCGCGGCCAGCGCCAGGCAGTCCGAGGCGTAGACGCGCGTGGGCTCCAGCAGCTCCTCGCCCAGGGCACGCCCCAGGTCGTCCACGTGCCGGTCCAGCGACCAGCCCGCGTGCTTGATCACGGCACGCACCAGGGAGTACCCGTTGGAGTGCAGGCCGCTGGAGGCCAGGGCGATGAGCACGTCGCCGGGCTGCACCCGGTCCGGGCCCAGCACCTTGTCTGCCTCCACGATGCCCGTGGCGGCGCCCGCGACGTCGTACTCGTCCGGGTCCAGCAGGCCCGGGTGCTCGGCGGTCTCGCCGCCCACCAGGGCAGTGTCCGCCACCTCGCACGCCTGCGCGATGCCGCGCACGATGTCCGCGATCCGCTCGGGCACGACCTTGCCGGTGGCGATGTAGTCGGTCATGAAGAGCGGCTTGGCCCCCATCACGACGATGTCGTCGACGACCATGCCCACCAGGTCGAACCCGATGGTGTCGTGCTTGTCCATGGCCTGCGCGATCGCGACCTTGGTGCCGACGCCGTCCGTGGACGTCGCCAGCAGGGGCGCGCGGTAGCCCTTGAACGCCGACAGGTCGTACAGGCCGGCGAAGCCGCCCACGCCGCCGAGCACGGCAGGGCCCTGCGTGCGCCGCACGGCGTCCTTCATGAGCTCGACGGCCTTGTCGCCCGCCTCGGTGTCCACGCCTGCGGCGGCGTACGTCAGGCCTTCGGAAGTCACGGGTGCTCCTGCTGCGTCGTTCGGGTGGTGTACGTCGGTCACGGGTGGTCGAGCGCGGTCGAGCCGCCGGTGCTCACGGTGAGCTGCTTGAGCCCGTCCTCCGGCTGGCCGAGCGGGAGCTCCGCCTGCTCGAGGAGGTGCTTGCCGAGCTGGTCGTCCGGGGGCAGCTCGATCGGGTACTTGCCCGTGAAGCAGGCGGCGCAGAGCTGCGAGCTGGGCTGCTCGGTCGCGGCGATCATGCCCTCGGTGGTGATGTAGCCGAGGCTGTCGGCGCCGAGCGACTGGCCGATCTCCTCGACGGCCAGGCCGTTCGCGATGAGCTCGGCGCGCGACGCGAAGTCGATGCCGTAGAAGCAGGGCCACTTGACCGGCGGCGAGGAGATGCGCACGTGCACCTCGGCCGCACCGGCCTCGCGCAGCATGCGGATCAGGGCGCGCTGGGTGTTGCCCCGCACGATCGAGTCGTCCACGACCACCAGGCGCTTGCCCTTGATGACCTCGCGCAGCGGGTTGAGCTTCAGGCGGATGCCGAGCTGTCGCAGCGTGTCGGACGGCTGGATGAACGTGCGGCCGACGTAGGCGTTCTTGGTGAGGCCCTGGCCGAACGGGATGCCCGACTCGGCCGCGTAGCCGACGGCGGCAGGCGTGCCGGACTCCGGCGTCGGGATGACGAGGTCGGCCTCGACGGGGTGCTCGCGCGCCAGGGTGCGGCCCATCGCGACGCGCGCGGCGTGCACCGAGCGCCCGTTGATCGTGTTGTCCGGCCGGGCCAGGTACACGTACTCGAAGACGCAGGCGGCCCGCTCGGCCTGGGCGAAGCGCACGGAGCGCATGCCGTCGGCGTCGATGCAGATGAGCTCGCCGGGCTCGACGTCGCGCACGTAGGAGGCGCCCACGATGTCGAGGGCCGGGGTCTCGCTGGCGACCACCCAGCCGCGGTCGAGGCGGCCGAGCACGAGCGGGCGCACACCCTGGGGGTCGCGCGCCGCGTACAGCGTGCTCTCGTCCATGAAGACCAGGGAGAAGGCGCCGCGCAGACGCGGCAGCACCTCGAGCGCCGTGGCCTCCAGCGTGTGGTCGGCGTCGCCCGCGAAGAGCGCGGTGATCAGGGCCGTGTCCGTGGTGTTGCCGCGGGCGAGCTCGCCCCGGCGCTGCGCGCCGTAGCGCTCCGCGACCAGGTTGACGAGCTCGGCCGAGTTGGTCAGGTTGCCGTTGTGGCCGAGGGCCACCGTGCCCGACGCCGTCGCACCGAGCGTCGGCTGGGCGTTCTCCCAGGTCACCCCACCGGTGGTGGAGTACCGGCAGTGCCCGACGGCGATGTGGCCGGTCAGGGCGTTCAGGGCTGTCTCGTCGAAGACCTGGGAGACGAGTCCCATGTCCTTGTAGACGAGGATCTGCTCACCGTTGCTGGTGGCGATGCCCGCGGACTCCTGTCCGCGGTGCTGGAGGGCGTACAGACCGAAGTACGCGAGCTTGGCGACCTCCTCACCGGGTGCCCAGACCCCGAAGACGCCGCATGCGTCCTGGGGGCCCTTCTCGCCGGGCATGAGGTCGTGGTTGAGTCGGCCATCTCCGCGCAGAGGCATGTTCCGAGTATCCCATGCGGCCGGATCTCCGTGACCGGCCTCGCATGTGACCTCCGCGTCAGCGGCCGCGCAGGCTCCGGCGGTCCGCGATGACGGCGAACAGGCCCGCCAGGAGCGTGGTCACCATGGTGACGAACGCGGTCAGGACCGTGATGTAGACGCCGGGCTTCATCAGGCCCGAGCCCGAGGGCGAGCCCACGAGGTAGAGCGACAGGAGCAGGCCGAGGACGAGGCCCACCAGCGCACCGGTCATGAAGAAGGCCTTGTACCGGGGCGCGCGGCGCACGGTCGCGGGGTCGATGACGTCCCGCACCTCGACGTCGTCGGAGGACTCGCGCTGTGCCTGGGTTTCGCTCACCCGACCAGGGTACGCGCCGCGCCGCGCCGGGACAGAACCGCGGCGGGGCAGAACCCTGGCGAAGCAGAACCGCAGCGCACCCGTGGAGGGGTGCGCTGCGGTTCTATCTCGCTGTGGTTCTACTTCGGCAGAACGGTCTAGCCGATCAGCTTCCAGGGGCTGTGCTTCCCGAAGCCCGGGATCTGGAGGATCGTCAGCCGGGTCGCCTCGTAGACCTTGCCCTTGAAGGAGACCTTGTCACCCCACCAGTAGAGCTTCCACGGCACCCACGCGGGAGCCTGGGGCTCCTCGGGCGTCGTGGCCTCGACGGTGATCGGCAGCCGGGCCGTGGTGGCCGACGGCGCCGCCTGCACCAGGAGCTGGTACTGACCCGCCGCGGTGTTCGCGGGGACCGTGACCGAGGCCGACGTCGCCCCGCCCGTCACCGTGCCGGTGCCGAGCGAGACGCCGTCCGCCGGGGCGCCGCCGACCGGGACGAGGAACGTCTCGACCGCGGTGTTCTGCGGCGCGCCGAGCGACGTCAGGTCCAGGCCGGACAGGCTGACCTGGGTGGACGTCCCCGCCTCGACCGTGCCCGGCAGGGCCGCGGTGACCGTGCGGGTGCGGGCGAAGCTCGGCGTGACCGGGGAGGAGGTCTCGAGGTACGAGATCCACGCGTCACGGTCGACCAGGCCCGAGTCGCGACCGTCCGTGCCCTCGGTGAAGGCCCGGAAGTTGTCGCCGCCCGAGATCAGGAACGAGAACGTGGCGATGCGGTACTCCGCCGCGGGGTCCACCGGCTCGCCGTCGATGGTGATCGACGAGACGTTGTCGCCCGGCGTCGCGTTCGGGTCCGCGGTGCCGACCGTGTACGAGACGTTGTCGGACAGCCCCAGCGCCAGGTACGGGCGCGACGGGCGGTTGCCGTTGGCGTCGGTCTGCCACTGCTCCTCGAGCAGCGTGTCGAGCTGCGCACCGGTCAGCGTGATCGTCCACAGGTTGTTGACGAACGGCAGGACCGCGTTGGCCTCGGCGTAGGTGATGATCCCGTCCTCGCCGAAGTACAGCTCGTTGCGCAGGCCGCCCGGGTTGACGACGCCGATGTCGGCGCCGCCCCGCTCGTCCGAGGCGAGCGAGTCGCGCAGCGAGTTGGCCACGAGGTTGCCGAGCGCCGACTCCGACGCGCGGTCGTCCCGGTTGCCGCCGGCGTAGACGCCGCCGGTGTACGAACCGCCCGAGAACGCGGTGGTGACGTCGGCCGTGACCTCGCCGACCGGCTCGGCGCCGATCTCGTCGGCCCGGGCCAGCGCCGCGTCCACGATCGCGTCCACCTCGGCGACCGCCGGGTAGGTGGCGATCAGCTCGGCGGCCGGGGTCGCGGTGCGCGCCACGTTCTCGACCTTGTAGTCGGTGACGTCGAACGACTCCGTGTCCACGGTCAGGGAGACGTGCCCGAGGAACTCGCCGTAGTTGCCGGTCTGGATGATCGGACGGGTCTCCCCCTCCGCACCCGGGACCGGGGCGTCCCACGCGTACTGCTTGTGCGTGTGGCCGGTGAAGATGGCGGCGACGCGCGGGTCGGTGTTCTGCACGATGTCGGCGAAGGGGCCGCCGGCGGCGAGCTCCTCCTCCAGCGTGGCGCCGTCGGGCGTACCCGCGCTCGCGCCGTCGTGCGCGAGGGCCACGACCACGTCCGCCTCGCCGTTCGCGGCGTCGCCGTCGAGCAGCTCCTCGGTGACGCGGTTGAGCGCCTCGACCGGGTCGCCGAACTCGAGACCCTCGATGCCGGACGGCGTGACCAGCGTGGGCGTCTCCTCGGTGACCACGCCGACGAAGCCGACGTCGACACCGTTCACCGGGACCACCTGGTACTCGGGCAGGGCGGGCTCCCCCGTGGCCTCGTCGTAGACGTTGGCGCCGAGGTAGTCCCAGTCGGCGGCGTCGGTGACGCGGCCGGTGAGGTCGGACATGCCCTGGTCGAACTCGTGGTTGCCGACCGCGGAGGTCTTCAGGCCGAGGGCGTTGAGCACGTCGATCGTGGGCTGGTCCTGCTGCAGCGCGGAGGCGAACAGCGAGGCGCCGATGTTGTCACCCGCGGAGATGAACGCGGTGCCCTCGGGGTTCTCCGCCCGGATCTCCTCGACGGTGCCCGCGAAGTTCACCGTGTTGGCGTCGATGCGCCCGTGGAAGTCGTTGATCGCCACGAGGTCCAGGTCCACGGAGCCGGGCTCCGTGGTCGTGTCGCCCAGGTCGAGGCCGACCAGGACGGGGTCGTGGTCGGACGACCGGAACGGCGTCTCGTCGTAGAGGATCGTCGCGTTGTAGTTGTACCGGCTGTACTCGTTCGCGACCGGCTCGTACGCGTTGATGTTCCAGATGTCCGTGCCGGTCACGGCCGCGGCGGCCGCCGGGGAGGCCAGCACGTGGTCGAGCGAGCCGACCATGCCGTCGAAGTTGTACGAGTACTCGCCCGTGGTGGGGCCGAGGTCGGTGTACCCGGCGTCGGTGAGGACCGCGATCGGGTCCTCCTGCTCGTAGGCGTTGAAGTCGCCGGCCAGCAGGACCTTGTCGGTCCCGGCCGCGGCCGCCTGCTCCTCCGCGAACGTCACGAGGGACGTCGCCTGGCGGGTGCGCGACTCGTTCGAGGCGCCCTGGCCGTCGCCCTGGTCGGCGTCGCCGGGCCACGGGCCCGCGGAGCCCTTCGACTTGAAGTGGTTGGCGATCACGACGACGTCGTCACCGGCGCCGGCGTCGCCGCCCGCGGGCTGGAACGTCTGGGCCAGCGGCTGCCGGGCGTTCTGGAACGCCTCGTCGCCGACCAGGATCGTCGAGTCGCCCACCGGCTCCGCCGTGGCGGTCCGGTAGATGAAGGCGTTGCGGATGACGTCCTCGGCGTCGGGCACCTCGGCCGGGGAGGCCGCGAAGGCCCACGTGCCGGCGCCCTCGGCGGCGTTCAGCGCGTCCACCAGGTCGGACAGCGCCTGGTCACGAGAACCGCCGAGCGCGGCGGTGTTCTCGATCTCCAGCAGCGCGACGACGTCCGCGCCCAGGGCCGAGATCGCGGCGACGATCTTGGTCTGCTGACGCTGGAGGTCCTCCTCCTCGGCCGCGCCGCGGGCGTCGCAGCCGCCCGAGACGGTCACGGGGTCGCCGTCGCGGTCCGTGTAGTAGGTGCAGCCCGTGAGCTCGTCACCCGTGGTGGAGAAGTAGTTCAGCACGTTGAACGTCGCGACCTCGAGGTCGCCGCCCACCTCGGCGGGCGCGTCCTCGCGGGTGTTCTCGAACGTGGCCGGCTGCACGGCGTCGGCGACGTCGGGCGTCAGGTGCGTCAGCGGCTGGAAGCCCCACGCGTCGTAGCGGTAGTCGAGGATCACCGGGGTGGTGAACGTGACGCCGGCACCCACCCGCAGCGGCTCGCCGCCGGTCAGGTACGGCAGCGGCTTCGACTTGTTGGCGGCCGAGTTGTAGTTCGTCGACGAGCCGTCGTCGAGCAGCACCGCACGCGCGGCGTTGTCGGCGACCTGCGCGTCGTACTCGGCCGAGCCGGGGCGGCCCGCCGTGGTGGGCTGCACCAGGGGGCTGTCGCCCGCGGCGAGGCCGACCGTGCCGTAGTAGTTGGTGTCGTAGTTGTCCGTCACCGTGAACTCGCCCTCGGGCGCGAGGAGCATGCCCTCGAGCGCCTCGCGGCCCGCCGCGGTGGCGGGCCAGGCGGTCACGGTCGGCTCGACGGTCGCGGGCGCGTCCAGGACGGTCCAGCCGCCAGCGGCGGGCGTGAGCTCCGTGAGGCCGTTGAACTCCGAGACGACGCCGGTGACCTCGACGTGGTCGCCGGCCGAGAGGTCGGCGGCTGCCGCGGCGGAGAACACGAAGACGGCGTCCGACGCGCCGGGCGTCGGGTCCTCGGTGCCGCCGGTACCGGCGGTCTGGAGGTACAGGCCGTTGAAGCCACCGGTCGGGTAGACGGCGGTGACGACGCCCTGCGTCGTGACGGTGTCGCCGACGAGCGGGCTGGTGTCACCGGTGCCCTGGATCTCGGCGATCGGGGTGACCTCGCCGGGCTCCGTCGGCTCCGACGGCTCGGGCTCGGGCTCCCCGCCCTCGCTGTTCGTGGGGGTCACCTCGTCGCTGAACGCGAAGTCCGCGGAGTTGTCGCCCGCGTCGCCCGTGCGCTCCAGCGAGCCGACGACGCCGGTGCCCTTGCCCGCCGGGCCCTGGGCGGTCTCGAAGGTGTCGGCGGTGCCGTACCCGAGCAGGTCCACGACGCCCGCGGCACCCGCGGCCGGCACGGCGCCCTTGGCGGGCGTGACGGCGGTGCTCTGCGACGCGAGCGCGATCACGCCGGCCGTGCCGCTCAGGTTGAGGCTGCCGACGGCGTCGGGCGTGGGGAGCGCCTCGCCGTTGGCGGCGTTCGAGGCGCCCTGCACCAGGTAGTGGCCGCCGGCGGCGATGGTGCCGCTCAGTGCGGTGATCCCGGAGAACGACGCGCCCGTGGCGGACTTGTACTGGACCGACCAGCCGTCGACGCTGACCGGCTCGTCCGTCGGGTTGTACAGCTCCACGAACTTGTTCCGGTACGGCTGGCCGGAGCTGCCGCCGACCAGGTAGGCCTCGCTGATGACGACGTGCCCGGAGTCCGGGCCGTCCGCGGCCACCGCGGGCACGGCGAGAGCCGCCGTGGCGGGCACGGTGAGGGCTGCGGAAACTGCCACTGCGACGGCGGCTCTCCCACGGGTTCGGGGGTGCGGTCGCGGGGACCGGAGCGTGCTGGGTCTCACGCTGACTCCTTCTGCAATAGCCGACCGGGGCCGGGGTGGAGTGCACTGCTGATGGACGACATGCTCGGCGGCATCGCCGCGGCCGGGCGCGCATCAGTTGCGCAGGCGGTCCGGCACGAGCGGCACCAACCAATCACTGCATCGTGAACCGGCGGTTACGGTCGGACACCCGCCGGGAAAACTGAGGTCCGGTCACCGGGTGAACCTGCCCGCGGCCGAGCCACGAGATCGACGCCGAGGCTAGCGGGTGTCACCGACATCCACGGTGCGGTACACGCCGACGGCGCCCGGTTCACCCCGGAACGACCGGAGCCTTCGGTTCTCCGCCCGAGCCCGACGCCGCCCGGCGCCCGGCCGTCAGCGGCAGCAGGTGCGAGATGTCGGACCGGTCGCCCGAGGCCCGGACCCGCCCGTCCTCGACGACGTCCGCCCAGGCCAGGGCGCCGGTGGCCAGGCCGAGCCAGGTCTCCGGGTCGGTCTCGACCACGTTGGGCGGCGTGCCGCGCGTGTGCCGCGGCCCGGCGACGGCCTGCACGGCACCGGCGGGCGGCACGCGCACCTCCACGGAGTTCCCGGGCGCGACCTCGGCCAGCTCCTCCAGCGTGAACCGCACGGCCGTGGTCACGTCCTTGCGCTCGGCCTCGCCCCGCGCCCAGACGCCGACGGCGGCGCGTCCCACGGCCGGGTCGGTCCGGCGCCGCGGCGGCACTAGGGCGCCCCGTCCGACGACGGGCGGGTGGTCGGCGGCGCCGCGAGGGCGGCACCGGGAACGGCGTCGATCATGGCGCCAGTATCTCCGACCAGGGCCTCAGTACCGGTAGACGTCCGGCGTCGGACCCTCCACCGCGAGCAGGTCCGCCGCGACCACCACGGGCAGCTCGCGCGAGGCCGGGTACCGGGCCACCTGCACGACGTGCGGCAGCCCGCCCGTGTGGACGGCGGGCACGGGCTGCGACAGCGGGTGGCCGCCTGGGGCGCGCCGGGGCCATGGCTCCGACAGGGGCATCTCGTCCCGGACCTGGGGCCGCACCGGGCGGCTCATCGGCGGGTAGTCGGCGCGGCGCGTGCGCCGCGGGACGTCCGGTGTCGCCGGCCGGCCGGGAACCTCCGACGTCACGGGCCGGAACGCGGGCGGCGGCGCCTGCTGCGCCGCGGGGCGAGGCTCCGGCGTCGGGCGAGGCGGGGTCGGGCGGGGCGGCGGCGTCGGGCGCGGCCGGGGAACGGGGCGCGGCTGCGGGCTCGGGCTCGGCTCCGGCTGCTGCCACAGGTCAGGGCTCGCCACAGGTTCCGGCTGCTGCCACAGGTCGGGAACCACCACCGGTTCCGGCTGCCGCTGGTGCTGCGCCCGCGACCGGAGCGGCGGCGCGGGGCGGGGCTCCTCGGCGAGGCGGCGGGGCTCAGGCGACGGCGCGAGCAGCGGCTCCGACGGGTACGCGGCCTCGGGCCGGTAGACGTCGTCGGAACGGGACGCGGCGGCGAGCGCGGCGAGCGTCTCGGAGCCGTAGAGGGGCGCCTCGTGCGGCGGTGTCCCGGGCCCGCGCCAGGACTCGGGCTGGGGCTCCGCCGGTCGCCACGTATCGGGCTGCGGCTC
Source organism: Promicromonospora sukumoe (assembly GCF_014137995.1). Classification (NCBI taxonomy): domain Bacteria; kingdom Bacillati; phylum Actinomycetota; class Actinomycetes; order Micrococcales; family Promicromonosporaceae; genus Promicromonospora; species Promicromonospora sukumoe. The sequence continues at coordinate 246,869 of NZ_JACGWV010000003.1, read as the reverse complement.
CGGCTGCGACATGCGCTCGGCCCGGCGCGGGAGCTCGGGCCGCGGCCGCGAGAACGGCTCCGGCCCGGCGTCGGCGACCGGACCCGGCTCGGCGGTCCGCCCGGGCTCCGCGACGGGCCCGGGCTCCGCGATCACGCCGTGCGCGGGAACCACACCGGGCGCAGGGACCACGCCGTGCGCGGGGAGCGGGCCGTCGGCCGGCGTCGCGAACGCCGCAGAGACCGGGGTCTGGGCCGCGAACGAGGCCGGTGCGGCGGGTCCGCCGTCCGTCTCCGCGGCGGCGCGCCGGGCGGCGCGGCGTCCGACGCGCTCCGGCGCACCGTCCGACCCACCAGAGCCGTCAGGCCCACCCGACTCGCTCCCAACCCGCCGGTCCGGCTGGCCGGGCGCGCCCTCCGCCCGGCCCGAGAACGGGCCGCCGAGCGTGAACGTGACACGCCGCCCGGCGACGTCGGCCTCGGCGAGCTGGACCCGGACCTCCTCGCCCAGCGGCAGGGCCACGCCCACCACGCGCGCCCGCACCGCGGGATCGCGCAGCACGACCTCGCCGCGCTGGAGCTCCTTGTCGGGCTCGTCGACGTCGACGACCACGCCGTCGAACTCCTCGCCGAGGCGGTCGGCGAGGAGCGAGGCCTCGACGATGTTCACGCACTCGCGCTCGAACGAGGAGGCGCGCCGCCCGGTCTCGGCCATGACGGCGGGCAGGTCCCCGAGCGCCTCCAGCGCCCAGTCGGGCACGGGTCGTCCGGCGGAGACCGCGAGGCAGATCTCGGTCGCGTACCGGTCCACGAGGCGGCGCAGCGGCGCCGTGACGTGGGCGTAGTCGGCGGCGATCGCCGCGTGCCGGGTGTTCTCGGGCGTGGGCACGACGGCGCCGTCGGGCCCCCGCATGCCGAACGCGACGTACCCGGCGCCGCGGAAGAGCGTGGTGGCCTCGTTGAGGAAGGCCGCGTGCTCGGGGACGCGCGAGACGAGCGTCGGGAGCAGCCGCGCGTACGGGAGGCTGTCCGGCCAGTCGATGCCGAGCGCGCGGGCGGTGCGGTGCAGCCGGGCCAGGTCGCGCGGGTCGGCCTCGGGGAGGGTGCGCAGGATGCCCACGCCCGCCTCGCGCATCAGGTGCGCGGCGGCGATGCCCGTGAGCAGCGAGATCTGGGCGTTCCACTCCTCGACCGGCAGGTTGCGGCGGAACGACAGCGTGTACGTGCCGTCCTCGCGCCGCTCCACCTCCTGCTCGGGGACGGAGAGCGAGACGCCGCCGCGCGCCTGCTCGAGCGACTGGCGCAGCCGCCCGACGTCGGCCAGGAGCTGGAGCGACTCGCTCGCGGTGCCCGCGTCGAGGGTCGACTGCACCTCGGCGTACGTGAGCCGCTCGCGGCTGCGCACGAACGCGCGCTCCAGCGAGGCGCCCGTGATGATGCCGCGCGCGTCGAGGGTCACCGTCCAGAGCACGGCCGGACGGTCCTCCTCGGGCAGCAGGCTCGCCGCGCCCTCGGACAGGACCTTGGGGTGCAGCGGCGTCCGGGCGTCGGGGCCGTAGACGGTCATGCCGCGCCGGCGCACCTCGGCGTCGATCGCGCCGCCGGGCGTCACGAACGCGCCGACGTCCGCGATGGCGTAGTGCACCACGTAGCCCTCGCCGGACTGTTCCACGTGGACCGCCTGGTCCAGGTCCTTCGAACCGGGCGGGTCGATGGTCACGAACCCGATGTCGCGACGGTCCGTCCGGCCGGCGGTGAAGTCGTTCTCGACGGCGGCCCGGGCCTCCTCGAGCACGTCCTGCGGGAACATCGCGGGCAGTCCGACCTCGGCGCGGAGAGCCGCGAGGGCACCACTCACTTCGTCGGTCGCGGCGGGCGCGAGGCGCATCTGACGGGTCGGCACAACTGCGAACATAAGCCGGTTCCGCGCTCACCGCGCGGTGTCGCTGTGCTATTCGACGACGACGGTCGCCACCAGCGCCCGGTGGTCGGTCCCCGAGACCTCCATCGAGACGACGTCGGAGACGGGCATGTCCTTCTCCACCACCACGTGGTCCAGCGCGAGGAGCGCGGGGACCTGGCTGCCCTCCGGCCAGGTCACGGCGGGGCCCGCGCCCCACTCACGGCTGGCGTCCAGGAAGCGCGAGCCGAGCAGGTCCCGGAAGCTCGCGTGGTCGTACGTCGCGTTGAAGTCGCCGGCCAGGATCTGCGGGGTGGTGGTGTCCGAGTGGACCCGCTCCGCGAGCTCGGCCAGCTCGGTGTGCCACGTGGTGGTCTCGGCCGGCATCGGCGGGTACGGGTGCACCACGGTGACCCGGACGTCGGTGCCACCGACGTCGACCAGGGCCGACGGCATCGCGAAGGTCGAGCCGCGCTGCTGCTCGACCTCCCGGAGCTCGGTCGTGGACCAGAGCCCGCTGCCCGCCGGGGTGTCCTCGGCGGGGACGGTGAAGCTGTGCGGCAGCAGGTCGTCGAGGCCGGCGTCCGTGAGAGCCTGCGCGAAGTCCGGGGTGAGCTCCTGGACCGACAGCACCTCGACGTTCTGGGAGCCGACGAGGCGGACCACGGTCTCGGCGTCGGCCTGCCCGTACAGCGCGTTCACCGTCATGACCCGCACCGTGCCGGCGTCGGCCGGGTCAGCGGCCGTAGACGTGTCCGGCGGCAGGAAGAAGGGCGCCATCCAGTACAGGAAGCCCGCGAAGGAGACCCCGAGCAGCGAGGTCAGCACCCAGCGGCGCGAGAACAGGGCGACGATCAGCAGCGGCAGTGCCGCGATGGTCGCCCAGGGCGTGAACGCCGCGAGCTGGGGCAAGGGCACCACGTGGTCGAACGGGAGCACCCGGGCCAGCGCGACGAGGAGCACGGGGATCGAGATGACCCAGAGCACGAGGGACAGGACGCCACGGACAAATCGCACCCCCGGACCCTATCGGGTGACGGGAAGGGGCCGGACCACCGGGTCTCCCCGGCCGGTCCGGCCCCTACGGGTCCGCCGACGCGTCAGCCGAAGATGCGCGGGAGGGTCGCCTCGTGCGCCTCGCGGGCCTCGGCCAGCGGGATCTCGAAGTGGCCCTCGACCACCACGGCGTCGCCGCCGGTGGTGCCCAGGCGGAGCACCGGCACGCCGGCGTCCTCGGCCAGGTGGGTCAGCTCGCCCTCGTGCTCCGGGTCGACGGCGACGACGACGCGGCCGGTCGACTCCGAGAACAGCGCCACGAACGGGTCCACCTTGTCGCGGCCCGTCACGCCCTCCAGCGCCACCGAGGCGCCGACGCCGAACCGCAGCGAGGACTCGATCAGCGTCTGGACGAGGCCGCCCTCGGACAGGTCGTGCGCGGCGGCCGCGAGGCCGGTCTTCCGCGCCTCGACGAGCGCCGAGGCCAGCGCCTTCTCGGCGGCCAGGTCCACCCGCGGCGGCACGCCACCGAGGTGCGAGTGAACGACGTCGGCCCAGGCCGAGCCGTCGAGCTCGTCGCGCGTGGTGCCGAGCAGGAGCAGCGAGAGCCCCTCGGTCTGCCAGCCGGAGGACAGCGCGGTGCTCACGTCGTCGAGCACGCCGAGCACGCCCACCACGGGGGTGGGGTGGATCGACGAGTCGATCTGGCCGGGCTCGCCCGTGCCGTTGTACAGCGAGACGTTGCCGCCGGTGACGGGGACGCCGAGCTCCTGGCACGCGTCGGCGAGGCCCTCGATCGCCTCGACGAGCTGCCACATCGAGTCCGGGTGCTCCGGGGAGCCGAAGTTGAGGCAGTCCGTCACCGCGAGCGGCTCGGCGCCGGACGTGGCGACGTTCCGGTACGCCTCCGCGAGCGCCAGCGCGGCACCCGCACGCGGGTCGAGCTTGCCGTACCGGCCGTTGGCGTCGGTCGCGAGCGCGACGCCGAGCCCGGTGGACTCGTCGACGCGGATCACGCCGCCGTCGTCGGGCTGGGCGAGCGCCGTGTTGCCCTGGACGAAGCGGTCGTACTGGTTGGTGACCCACTCCTTGGAGGCGAGGTTGGGCGAGGCCAGGAGCGTGAGCGCGGTCTGGCGCAGCTCCTCGCCGGACGACGGGCGGGCGAGTCCCGCGGCCGTCGTCGAGTCGGCCTGCAGGCCGTCCTGCCACTCGGGACGCGCGTAGGGGCGCTCGTACACGGGCCCCTCGTGCGCGACGGTCTTGGGGTCGACGTCCACGATCCGCTGGCCGTGGTGGTCGATCGTGAGGCGGCCGGAGCCGTTGACCTCGCCGATGACGGCGGTCTCGACCTCCCACTTGCCCGTGATCGCGAGGAACGCGTCGAGCTGGTCGGGCCGGACGACGGCCATCATGCGCTCCTGCGACTCCGACATGAGGATCTCGCCGGCGTTCAGCGTGGGGTCGCGCAGCAGCACGTCGTCGAGGTCGACGTGCATGCCGCCGTCACCGTTGGACGCGAGCTCCGAGGTGGCGCAGGAGATGCCGGCCGCGCCGAGGTCCTGGATTCCCTCGACGACCTTGGCCGAGAACAGCTCCAGGCAGCACTCGATGAGCACCTTCTCCATGAAGGGGTCACCGACCTGCACGCTCGGGCGCTTGGCGGGGACGCCGTCCTCGAAGGTCTCGGAGGCCAGGATCGAGGCGCCGCCGATGCCGTCGCCGCCCGTGCGGGCGCCGAACAGGACGACCTTGTTGCCGAGGCCGGTCGCGTTGGCGAGGTGAATGTCCTCGTGCCGCAGCACGCCCAGGCAGAGGGCGTTGACCAGCGGGTTGCCCTGGTAGGAGCCGTCGAAGACGAGCTCGCCGCCGATGTTCGGCAGGCCGAGGGAGTTGCCGTAGCCGCCCACGCCCGAGACGACGCCGTGCACGACGCGCGCGGTGTCGGGGTGGTCGACGGCGCCGAAGCGCAGCTGGTCCATGACGGCCACGGGGCGCGCGCCCATCGAGATGATGTCGCGGACGATGCCGCCCACACCGGTCGCGGCGCCCTGGTAGGGCTCGACGAACGACGGGTGGTTGTGCGACTCGACCTTGAAGGTGACGGCCCAGCCGTCGCCGATGTCGACGACGCCGGCGTTCTCACCGATGCCGACGAGGAGGTGCTCCTTCATCTCGTCGGTCACCTTCTCGCCGAACTTGCTCAGGTGCACCTTCGACGACTTGTACGAGCAGTGCTCGCTCCACATCACGGAGTACATCGCGAGCTCGGCCGCGGTGGGGCGGCGGCCCAGGATGTCCTTGATGCGCTGGTACTCGTCCTCCTTGAGTCCGAGCTCGCCGTACGGCTGCACCTCGTCGGGTGTGGCGGCGGCGGCCTCGACCGTGTCCAGTGACGGAACGGCGGGAGTCGGGCGGGAGGGTGCCTGGGACGCGGGCGCGGTCATGTAGTTCCTCGCGTGCGGGGTAGGTTTCTGGGCGCCGGAGCGCCCAACCAGTCTACGACGTGGGCCCGCCACCACGTGTCAGACGTACAGGTCCCTCCTGTGACCTGTACGTCTGACACGTGTCGGGGTGGTCAGCCCTGGTCGTAGACGCGGACGTAGTCGACGACCATCTGCTGCGGGAACTGGGTGGTGCCGTCGGGGTAGCCGGGCCAGTTGCCGCCCACCGCGACGTTCAGCAGCATGAAGAACGGCTGGTCGAAGACCCACTGGTTGCCGCCGACGTCGGCGGTGGAGCGGGTCTGGTAGACGTTCCCGTCGACCGACCAGGTGATGCGGCCGGGCTCGCGGTCCACCGCGAACGTGTGGAAGTCGTCGGCGAAGGACCAGCCCTGCGGGTGCGTGTACGAGCCGCCGATCCCGCTGCCCCCGGAGTACCCGGGACCGTGGATGGTGCCGTGCACCATGTGCGGCTCGAAGCCGACGTTCTCCATGATGTCGATCTCGCCGGAGTTCGGCCACGGCACGCCGGAGTCGATCTGACCGCCGAGCATCCAGAAGGCGGGCCAGATGCCCTGCCCGCGCGGGATCTTGATGCGGGCCTCGACGCGGCCGTAGGTGGGCTCCACCTTGCCCGCGGTGGTCAGGCGCGCCGACGTGTAGCCGCCGTTCCCGTCCTGGCGGGCCGTGATGACGAGATTGCCGTTGCCGTCCAGGGCCGAGTTGTCCCGCGAGCTCGTGTAGTTCTGCAGCTCGTTGTTGCCCCAGCCGCCGGCACCCGTCTCCAGGTTCCAGTTGGCCGGGTTGGGGGCGCCGCCCGCGGCGCCGTCGAACTCGTCCGACCAGGTCAGGGCGCCGACGGCGGCGGGCGCGGCGTCCTGCGCGGACGGCGCGGACGCGCCGTCGGGCACCTTCTGCGTCGCGGCGGAGGCGACGAGCGAGGCGGACAGGACGAGCGTCAGGGCGGCGGTCGCCGTGACGGTGGTGCGGATGGTGCGGTTTCTGGTGCTACGCATCGGACGCTCCTTCGCGAACATGTGTCTCCCGTGGCCGTCGACGCTACTTTTCACCCGCTGTGTGGAACAAGATCGTGAAAGTACGTAGTCAGGGGCCCACCACCGTTCAGCGCCACTGAACAATCAGCCAGTGATACGCGATGGACGCACAGCGTCGGCGCGCCCGACCATGACGCCATGCCCCTGCGCCACTCGCTCCTCGCCGTGCTCGTCATGATCATCTGGGGCACCAACTTCCTCGCGATCGACATCGGCGTCGACGACGTGCCGCCGGTGCTCTTCCTAGCGATCCGCTTCGTGGTGGTGCTGGTCCCCGCGATCTTCCTGGTCCCCCGGCCCGCCGCGGCGATGAAGGACGTGCTGGTCGTGGGCCTGTTCCTCAGCCTCGGCCAGTTCGCCCTCATGTACACCGCGATCTGGCTGGACATGCCGCCCGGCCTGGCCTCGCTCGTGCTCCAGGCGCAGGTGGTCCTCACGGTCCTGTTCGCGAGCGTCGCGCTCCGCGAGCGCCCGACGACGCCGCAGCTCGTGGGCGTGCTGCTCGGCGCGGCGGGGCTCGTGATCGTGGGGCTCGGCAGGTCGGCCGCGACCCCGGGCCTCGCGTTCCTGCTCACGCTCGGGGCCGCGGCGTCGTGGGCGACGGGCAACGTGATCGTGCGGCGGCTGGGGTCAGCGGCGCAGGTGACCGGCGCCCGGCCGACGCCGCTGGCCGGGTTGTCCATGACCGTGTGGTCGGCGCTCGTGGTCCCGGTGCCGATGTTCGCGCTCGCGCTGGTGCTCGACGGGCCTGCCGCCGTCGGGTACTCGCTGACGCACCCGACCTGGGCCGCCGTGCTGTCCACGCTCTACACCGCGTGGCTGGCAAGCCTGGTGGGCTACGGCATCTGGAACACGCTGCTCGCCCGGCACCGGGCGAGCGCGGTGGTGCCGTTCACCATGCTGGTGCCGGTGGTCGGCATGACGGCGGCCTGGCTGGCACAGGGCGAGGTGCCGAACGGGGCCGAGGTCGGCGGCGGGCTGCTGCTTCTGCTGGGCGTGGCCGTCACGTCGGGGCTGCTGCGGCGGCCCGGCCGGCCGGGGCGGCCCCGGTTCGGCGCGAGCGCCTAGCCGCTACAGGTCCAGCACGTAGCAGAGCAGGTCCACGCCGGGCACGGGCGTCCAGTCCCGGGCGGGGTCGCGCACGAAGCCGAGACGCTCGTAGAGCCGGTGCGAGCCGTGCGCGATGGTGTTGGTGGAGAGGACGACGCGCCGGGTCCGCGTGCTCGCGGCCGCCCGGCCGCTGCCCGCGGCCGTCCCGCCGTCACGCGCCGCCCGGGCGAGGCACTCGCGCATCAGCGCGGACCCGGCGCCCCGGCCCTGCGCGTCTGGCGCGACGCCGAGCATGCGGATCTCCGCCTCGCCGTCCCCGGCGATGTCGGCCATGGGACCGCCCCGCGGCACGTACGTCACGCCGCCGACCACCACGCCGTCGTCCAGGGCGACGATGATCTCCGCCGCGGCCGCCCGTGCCGCGACGTCGTGCAGCACGTCCCGGTAGGAGACGGAGTCCGGCGCGTCGAGCTGCCCGTCCGCGGCGAACGCCGCCGCGACGATCTTGCCGACGGCGTCGTACTCGGCGGGGACCGCGTCGCGTACCTCGATGCTCATGCGGAAACGGTAGGCCTTCCCCCTGACACTCCCGTTCCGTGCGCGCCAGGGGCCTCACGCGAGCTCTCCGACGCGCTCCCGTTAAGGGTGAAACAAAGATGTCACGTAGGGGTTCCCGACGTTTACCCGAAAGTGGTTTCATTCGGACATGAAGCTGCTCCGGACTTTCCCGAAGGTTGCCTTCGAGTTCGGGCTGGCCTCGTGGCAGTGGATGGGCATCCGTGAGCAGACCCCCCGCTTCGCCACCTGCTTCGGCGACATCTTCCTGGAGTCCCTGGACGGGTGGTGGTTCCTGGACACCGTCGAGGGCACGCTCGAGCTGCGCTGGAACTCCGCCGTCACCATGTACGCGGAGCTGGAGTCCGCCGACGGCCGCTCCACGTACCTCATGGACGACCTGGTCCGGGACGCCCGGAGCCGCGGCCTGGCGCTCGGCGAGGAGGACGTCTACACGTTCAACCCGCACCCCGCCCTCGGCGGCGAGCTGGGCGTGGACGGCCTCGGCACCATGCGCTTCGAGCTCGCCCTGAACTGGGTGGGGCAGATGCACGACCGCGTACGGCACAGCTCGGGCGAGGTCCGCCTGCCCCCGATGCCCGACGGCGGACGACGGGCCGCGCAGGCCCCGGTTGCCGAGCCGTGGGACTCGACGTGGTCGCACGACGAGACCTTCGACGTCCCGTTCGAGCAGTACCTGGCCACCACGACGTTCGCGGCGGTCTCAGCCCGCCGGAACGTCGACGCCTACCCGTCGCTCCCGCCGACACCCGGGCGGGACGACGCGTTCGGCCAGGCTCCGTACACCGCGCCGGCCCATGGGTCGCAAGGGTTCGGTTCGCAGGGACTCGGATCGCAAGGACTCGGGTCACAGGAGTTCGGGTCGCAGGAGTTCGGGTCGCAGGGGTTCCGCGACGCCGCCTACGACGCCCTCGGCCCGGCCGGACGCGGCTACGACAGCCGGCGGGACGACTCCGCCGACGACCGCACGGGGCGCGACCGCGCGGGGCACGAGGCCACAGCGCACGACCGCACAGGGCACGACCGCACGGCGCACGACGGCGCCCAGGCCTATCAGGCACCCAGCGCCCTGGACCGGCCCTGGTCGGACCAGCCCTGGTCGCAGGAGACCCAGGCCGCGCCACCCTGGTCGGGGCAGACGGAGTCCGCCCAGCCCTGGCTGGAACCGCAGCAGCCCGCCCAACAACACCAGGCCGCGCAGCCGCCGACCCCGCCCGGCGGCTACGACGCCCCGTACGACCCGAACTACGGGGCCGCCCCCGAGCCGTACGGCACGAGCGCGACCGAGCAGCCCGGAGCGCAGTACGACCAGCAGCCCTGGGCCCCGTACGAGACCGGGCAGGACGCCGGCCACGCGCAGGAGGCCCAGGCCGCGCCGGTGTGGGACGCCCCCGCCTGGGGTGCGCCGCCCCCGCCACCGCCCCCCGGCAGCCAGCAGCGGGCCCCCCGCTCCGACGACAGCTTCACGGCATGGGACGACCTGTGGGGTAGGCGCTGACGCGCTGCCGCCTGGACCGGTCCGGTGCCGCGACCTGAGGTTCGGTCCGCCGCCCCGGACGCAGCCGCCGCTCACGCTCCGTCCGCGCCACGAGGCTCAGCTCACCGGGTGTCGTGGTGCGCGCGTGCTTGAGCAGGCGAGTCTCCAGCGCCACCCGGTTGCCTCGGCGCAGCCCGTCCGTGTAACCGAGGATCGTCTGCGCGTGCGCGTGCGTGATGTGCCCGCCGCGCAGCGCGGCGAGCGTCCGCGGGTGCTCGTGCACCAGCGCCCGGGACTCCTCGATCAGCGCGACCGCCGAGCCCTCCGGCACCCGGAGCGCCGCGGCCAGCCGCTCGACGAGCTCGGGGGCCAGGCCCGCGAGCTCGTCCGCCTCGACCTCGGGGGCGTCGAACAGGTCGGGCTGGTCGGCCACCCACTCCCGGACCGATTCCATCAGCACGGCACGCGAGGCCGCGAGCGAGGAGAGCAGGGAGTCGACCGCCGCCACGGCGTCGACCGCCTCCGAAAGGTCCGCGAAACCGCTCGCGAACCCCGACTCGCGCGGTGTGGACACACCGCGCGGAGACTGGCCCGGCACGTCGGCCGGACCGCGAGTCACCAGCACCTTGTTCGAACGCATGTTCTAACCATAGGGGGTGAGGTCGGGGCGCGCCACCCGGCGCGCCGACCCGGACCCGTCCACCTGCGGCCCGCCACCCCGCACAATGGGCAGGTGCTGATCCGACGTGCCGTTGCGGCGCCGCTTGCCGCCTGCGCCACCCTTGCCGCCGTCCTCGCCCTGGGCGGGTGCGGCCTCGCCGAGCGCGCGCAGGGGTCGGGCGGAGCCGGCGGCGACCCGACGCCCACAGCATCGCAGCCGACACCGACACCCGAGCAGGGCGGCACCCGGCCCACGACGCAGACCAGCACCGTCACGGCCGGCGACGTCGTCCTGGAGGTCAGCTCGCGGCAGGCCGCGGAGGTGCAGGAGGACACGCTCGGCCCCGGCACGCGGACGGTCACGCTCACCCTCGCGCCCGGACGCACCGCCCGCGTCTCCCTGTCCTCGCCCGGCACGCTCGCGGTGGACTCCGACGGGAGCATCGCGGTGCTCGACGGCAACGGCACGACCGTCGCCGCCATGGGCCCGCCCGCACCGCCGGCCGACGCCGCGGAGGGCGCGCCGCGCATCGACGTCGAGAACATCGACGAGACCCAGGCCCGCATCGAGGTCGACGACCGTTCGGCCGCGGCCCAGGGCGACGGGTCGTCGGCCCGCGCCGAGCCGGTGACCGTCACGTTCGTGGTCGGCACCGAGGCGATCGACGGCATGTCCTGGGGCGAGAACGAGGGCGGCCGGTCGCTCGCCGTCGACCCGGCGGACTGGGCCCGGTACGCGGGAGAGGCCGGCCTCGACCTCATCCGCACCCAGCTCGTGGCCGCCGAGCCCGAGGCGGACAGCGGCACCATGGAGCACCAGCTCGTGTGCCACGCGCTGGGCGCCGTCGACAAGGACACGTGGAACCTGGAGCCCTGGCGGCCCGACGTCGGCCTGATCCTCACCGCCACCGCCCACTGCAACCCGGTGTGACCGCATCGGCCGAAAGCCACCGGCACCCCGGTCGCGAGCCGTGATCCAGTCGTGACCACGGCGGCCGCCGTTCGGCGTGCGGAGCCACGAAGGTTGGGGTTTCCTGGAAAGGCGGCGAGGCAGGCTCGCCAAAAAATCAACTGATGAGCCCCAGCTCAGCCGGGCTCCAGTACATGTTCTTCGTGCGCCCCCGGACGCCCGAGGGGCGTCTGCCGGAGTGCGGCGCCACCAGAGTTCCCCCCTGGGGTCAGGCAATTTCTCCTCGGAGACACCTTGGCAGGGAGGCTCCAGATGACCCGTGTAATCGTCCTCGGATCATCCGTCGCAGTCGGCGGCGGTCTGTTGCTCGGCATGACGCTCGCTTATCAGCTCGTACCACTCGCGGTGCTCGCGGCCCTTCTGGGGCTGGCGGGCATCTTCGCCGTCGTGCGTGCGATACCCGAGCCGGCGCCCGCGATGAACGCTCCGATCATCCTCGGCGGGTCGCTCGCGCGCCCCGCCGACATCGAGGAGCCCGACACCGAGTCCGAGCCGGTCCCGGTGCAGCAGCTCCCGGTCCCGGTCGTGGCCGCGGTGCCGGACGCCGCGTGACCCGCGCGACATAGCCGCGGCGCGAACCCCGAGGGGCCCGCGCCGCGGCTACGGTCGTGGCTCGCCGCCGGCTCGACGCCGCCGGTCGCGCCTCGCCGTCGGCCCTACTTCGACCGCTCGGCCGCCTTGGCCTGCTTGACCTGCTGGGCGTGCTGCTTGCGCAGCTCCTTCTCGCTGATCGGCGCCGTGCCGCTCGCGCGCAGCTCGCGGTAGTAGGCGCGCGCCTCGTCCTGACGCACCTTCTCCGAACCGTCGGCGATCGGCGCGCGCAGGTGCTCCTGCGAGAAGCCCCACGCGTCGATGACGTCGAGCACGTGCGGGCGCAGCACCTTCAGCAGGCGGTCGATCGTCGCGGTGACGGCCTTGGCACGGCCCGTCGAGATGCGGCCGTTGGTTAGGTGCCAGTCCAGGTGGCGCTCGATCGTGGTGAGCCCGTAGATGTCGCGGAGCAGGGTCAGCACCTTGCGGGTGTCGGCGTCGGACACCTTGCCGATCGCCTTCGTGAACGCGTCCCAGCGGACCAGCTCGGCCCACGCGGCGGCGGACCCGATGAGGCTGACCTGGTTGTCGTCGAAGATCTCCTGCGCCTTGACCGGGTCGGCCTTGAGCGCCGGGCGCATGCCCATCGCGGTGGCCGCGACCATGCCCTCGTAGCGGCCCGCGATCAGGCCGCGCTGCACCTCGGCGTCGAGCAGCCGGCCCGCGGAGCGCGCCGCGCCGCCGTCGGCCACCGACTGGCCGAGCCGGCGCAGCGGGGTCCTGTGCAGCACCGCGTCCCTGGCCTGCCCCGCCACGATGCCCGCCATGCCGGCCGGGGACTTCGCCGCCCGCGCCATCCGCTTGCCGTGGTCGCCGACCAGGCGCTTGGCCGCGAGCTGCAGGAGCACGTGGTTGTCGCCCTCGAAGGTGGCGTAGATGTCGAGGTCCGCGCGCAGCCCGGTGAACCGGTTCTCGGAGAGGAAGCCGGCGCCGCCGCAGGCCTCGCGGCACTCCTGCAGGGTGTCGAGCGCGTACCAGGTGGAGGTGGCCTTGAGCGCCGCCGCCGTCGTCTCCAGGTCCTCGCGCTTGGCGGGGGTGTCCTCGCGGCCCGAGAACACGTCGTCGAACAGGTCGAGCAGCTCGTCGTGCGCGAAGTGCATCGCGTACGCCTCGGCGATGGCGGGGAACAGCCGGCGCCGGTGGGTCGCGTAGTCCAGCAGCGTCAGCTCGTCGGCGCCCGTGGCCGGCGAGAACTGGCGGCGCTGCTCGGCGTACTTCGTGGCGATCGCGAGGCCGATCTTCGCGGCGGTGATCGCCGCGCCGTCGAGGGACACGCGGCCCTGCACGAGAGCGCCGAGCATGGTGAAGAAGCGGCGCCCGGGGCTGTCGATCGAGGAGGTGTACGAGCCGTCGGCCGCCACCTGGCCGTACCGGGCCAGGAGGTCGCGGCGCGGCACGCGCACGTCCGTGAAGTGCAGCTTGCCGTTGTCGATGCCGTTCAGGCCACCCTTCTGGCCGTCGTCCTCGCCGCCGACGCCGGGCAGGAACTCCATGGTCTGCGGGTCCCGGATCGGCACGTAGAAGCAGTGCACCCCGTGGTCCACGCCGTTGGTGATGAGCTGCGCGAACACCGTCGCCGCCACACCGTGCTTCGCGGCGTTGCCGAGGTACTGCTTCCACGCCCCGCGGAACGGGGTGTTGATGACGAACTCCTCGGTCTCCGGGTCGTACGTCGCGGTGGTACCGATGGCGGCGACGTCGGATCCGTGGCCCGTCTCGGTCATCGCGAACGCGCCCGGGACGCTCAGGTCCATCGCGCCGGGGAGCAGGCGGTCCTTCTGCTCCTCCGTGCCGAGGTGGTTGATCGCGGAGGCGAAGAGACCCCACTGCACGCCCGACTTGATCTGCAGCGACGGGTCGGCCGCGACGAGCTCCTCGAAGCCCACCAGGTTGGCGCCCGCCTGGTCCCGGCCGCCGAGGCGCTCCGGGAACGCCCGCAGCACCTGGCCGTAGGGGACCATCTGCTTCATCTGCGCGAGGGTGGTCTCCCGGTGCGCCTCCTTGGTGATCCCCTCCTGCTTCCACAGCTCGGGGTGCTCGGCCACCATCCGGCGGGCCTCGGACCGCTCCTCGGGCCACCGGCCCAGCAGCATCTGCTGCAGGGCCGGCACGTCCACACGGGTGCCCGACGTCGGACGCGCCGCCTCGGGCTGGGGCGCCACGGCCTGTGGAGCCGCCGCGGTGGTGGTCACGGGCTCGGAGGTGGTCGTCATCGGTTCTCCTCGGTCTTCGGCCAGGGGGCCGGGTACTGGGTGTCGGGAGGGTGGGTCAGGATCAGGCGGTCGCGGGTGCGGCGCCGGGCCGGTCGTGATGCAGCACGCCCACGGGACCGGTCCAGAGCCAGAGGGTCACTCGCTCGGTGAGCTGTTCACGGGTCAGCGGCGTCGACTCGACGGTGCGGTGGCCGAGCCACCACTCACCCGAGCCGCGCACGAAGCCGACGGCGCCCGCGGCCCAGGCCGCGGCGTCGGCCGGGGGGACGTCGGTGGCCCGCGCGAACGGCTCCGCGACGAGCTCGATCACCGAGTCGAGGTAGGCGCCGAGCGGGTGCAGGTCTGCCGGGGTGGTCGCGCCGGCGTCCTCGGCGGGTGCCGGGGCGCGGCGGCCGCGCCGTCCGCTCTCGACGGGGGCCGGCTCGTTGCCGCCGATGGCGGTCCGGGTGACGAACCAGTAGACGTTGGGCGAGCTCTCGATCATCTCGAGGTAGACGCGCACCATCTCGCGGAGCGCCATCTCAGGGTTGTCCGCCTGCTGCGCGGCGGCGCGCAGCGCGTCGTGCATCTGCATCACCACGGTCTCGGCGACGGCGAGCCGCAGGCCCGCCTTGTCGTCGAAGTACCGGTAGACGATGGACTTGGACGTCCCGGCGGCCGCGGCGATCTCGTCCATCGAGACCGCGGGCCCGAGGCGGTGCACGGCCTTGCGCGCGGCGCGGACGAGCTCGGCCCGACGCGCCGTGCGGTGGTCGTCCCAGCGGGTCGAACGACCGTCGACTCCGATGCTCATCGGTCCGCCTCCCCACCTTGACTCGCTAGAGGTCTTGTGATTCGTCTCACGAGACTGAGAGTATCAGGTACTGTGAGTCCTGGGCACCACCCGGGGCGAACCGGGTCGCGGCCCGGCCTGGTCTCGACAAGGCTCGACCCAACGAAGCCCTCTGCCCGACGACGAACGACAAGGAACAGTGACGTGTCCACTACCCCCGCCCCCGTCCCGTCCACGCGCGAAGCCGTGATCATCGGCGGCAACCGCATCCCGTTCTCCCGCGCCGGCAAGAAGTACGTCCGGACCAGCAACCAGGACATGTTCACCGCGGCCCTCGAGGGGCTCGTCGCCCGCTTCGGCCTGCAGGGCGAGCGCCTGGGCGAGGTCGTCGGCGGCGCCGTGCTGAAGCACAGCAAGAACTTCAACCTCGTCCGCGAGAGCGTGCTGGGCTCGTCCCTCGCGCCCACCACGCCGGCCTACGACGTGCAGCAGGCCTGCGCCACCGGCCTCGAGGCCGCCATCGCGGTGACGAACAAGATCAAGCTCGGCCAGATCGAGTCCGCGATCGCGGGCGGCACCGACACCGTCTCGGACGCGCCGATCGTCGTCAGCGACCGGCTCCGCGCCGCCCTGCTGGACGCGAACCACGCCAAGACCACCGGAGCGAAGGTCAAGGCCCTGCTGCAGATCCGTCCCAAGGACCTGGCCCCGGCCACGCCGAGCACCGGCGAGCCGCGCACCCACCTCTCGATGGGCGAGCACCAGGCCATCACGACGGCGAAGTGGGGCATCTCCCGCGAGGCGCAGGACGAGATCGCGTTCAACTCGCACCAGAACCTCGCCCGCGCCTGGGAGTCCGGCTTCTTCGACGACCTGGTCACGCCGTACAAGGGCCTGACCCGCGACGACAACCTGCGCGCCGACACCTCGCTCGAGAAACTCGCGAAGCTCCGGCCCGTGTTCGGCGCCAAGCTGGACGACGCCGCCACGATGACCGCGGGCAACTCGACGCCGCTGACCGACGGCGCGTCCGCCGTCCTGTTCGCGTCCCGCGAGTGGGCGGAGGAGCGGGAACTCCCGATCCTCGCGAAGTTCGTGGACGCCGAGACGGCGGCCGTCGACTTCGTGCACGGGCACGAGGGCCTGCTCATGGCCCCGGTCGCGGCGGTCCCGCGCCTGCTGGCCCGCCAGGGCCTCACGCTGGAGGACATCGACTTCTTCGAGATCCACGAGGCGTTCGCCTCCACGGTGCTGACCACGCTCGCCGCGTGGGAGGACGAGGAATACTGCCGTACGGAGCTCGGGCTCGACGGCGCGTTCGGCAAGGTGGACCGCAGCCGGCTCAACGTGAACGGCTCCTCGCTCGCGGCGGGCCACCCGTTCGCCGCGACCGGTGGGCGCATCATCGCGACCGCCGCCAAGCTGGTCTCCGCCAAGGCCAGGGAGACCGGGCAGCCCGCTCGCGCGCTGATCTCGGTCTGCGCCGCCGGCGGCCTGGGCGCGGTCGCGCTGGTCGAGTCCGTGTGAGGCTGAGTCTGTCTGCGTCTGCCCGAACCGCCCCGTTATCGAAGAGGACATCGTGACCGACAGCTATCTCAACCTGGCCAACGGGACGCTCAAGCCCGTCTTCAAGAAGCTGGGCCTGCCCCAACCGGCCATCCTCCGGCGCTACCGGCCCGGTAGCCCGCTCACCGTGGGCCCGGTCCTGGTGGTGTCCGACGACGCGTCGGCCGCCGACGCCGACGCCGTCGCCAAGGTCCTGACCGGCTGGGACGTCGACGTGCGCCGCAGCCCGGAGACCGCCGACGGCGAGCGGTTCGGCGCCGTCGTGCTGGTGCTGACCGGTGCCGAGACGCCCGCCGCGGTCTCCGCCCCCGTGCTCACCGTCGCCGGCACGCTGCGGCGCCTGGCGGGCAACGGCCGGGTCGTGACGGTCTCCCGCGCCGTGGCCGACGGCGACGCGCCGGTCCTGGCCGCGACCCGGGGCGGCGTCGAGGGTCTGGTCCGCTCGCTCGGCAAGGAGCTGCGCGGCGGCTCCACGGCCAACGGCATCCAGCTCACGGGCGACGCGGCCGTCGACTCGGCCTCGGCCGTGGCCACGCTGCGCTTCTTCCTGTCCGCGAAGTCGGCGTACGTGGACGGTCAGCTCCTGCCCGTCGGCCCGTCCGACGCCGCCGGGCCGGTCGACTGGGAGGCCCCGCTGGCCGGCCAGGTGGCCGTCGTCACCGGTGCCGCGCGCGGAATCGGCGCGGCGATCGCCCGGACCATGGCCCGCGACGGCGCCAAGGTGGTCGTGATCGACGTGCCGCCCGCCGGCGAGTCGCTCGCGACCGTCGCGAACGAGATCGGCGGCGTCGCGCTCCAGCTCGACATCACCGCCGACGACGCGGCCGACAAGATCCTGGCCGCCACCAAGCCGCTCGGCGGCCTGGACATCCTGGTCCACAACGCCGGCATCACGCGCGACAAGCTGCTCGCCAACATGACGGCGGACAAGTGGGACCCGGTCATCGCGGTGAACCTCACGGCGCAGCTCCAGATCAACGAGCGCCTGCTCGCGGCCGGCGTCGAGGGCCTGCGGATCGTCTCCCTGGCCTCGACCACCGGCCTGGCCGGCAACCGGGGGCAGACCAACTACGGCTACACGAAGGCCGGGGTCATCGCGAACGCCGCCGCGGGCGCTCCCGTGCTCGCGGCGACCGGCGGCACGACGAACGCCGTCGCGCCGGGCTGGATCGAGACCGAGATGACCGCGAAGGTACCCGCGCTCACCCGCACCGTGGCGCGCCGGATGCCGTCGCTGGGCCAGGGCGGCCTGCCTGTGGACATCGCCGAGGCGATCTCCTTCCTCGCGTCCGGCCCGGCCGCCGGGATCAACGGACAGACCCTCCGGGTGTGCGGCCAGCACATGGTGGGCAAGTGACGGGACGGCACGAGGGCGCGCCGACGGCGCCGGAGTCGTACGGCGTGACCGATCTTCCTGCGCTCCCGAAGCTGGGCGGGCTCTTCACGAAGGGCGTCGCCGGGTCCGCCGGCAAGCGCCCGAAGGGCGAGGTCCGGCTGCCCGAGGTGGTCTACCGCGTCGCGCGGGTGGACACCTCGGGCGAGGGGGCGCATCTGGCGGCCTACCTGGACCTGCTGGGCGAGCCGTCGTCCGACGTGCTGCCCGCCGGGTTCCTGCACGTGCTGGCGTTCCCGCTGGCCACGGCCGTGATGGTGCGCGGCGACTTCCCGCTGCCGCTGCTCGGCATGGTGCACCTGAAGAACGTGGCGCGGGTGCTGCGGCCGGTGCGGCTGGGCGAGACGGTCGAGGTGCGGGCGTGGGCGCAGGACGCCCGGGCCCACCGCCGCGGCGTCCAGGTGGACCTGGTCGCCGAGGTGCTCGTGGACGGCGACCTCGCCTACCAGGGCGTCTCGACGTACCTCGCCAAGGGCTTCACGGCGCCCGACGGCGCGGCCCCGGCCCAGGAGTCCCCGCGCGAGGAGTGGACGGCACCCCTGCCGACGGCGCGCTGGAAGCTCGGCGGCGGGACCGGCCGGGCCTACGGTGCGGTGTCCGGCGACCAGAACCCGATCCACACGTCGAGCCTGGGCGCCAAGGCGTTCGGGTTCCCGCGGGCGATCGCGCACGGGATGTACTCCGCGGCGCGTGCGCTGGCCGAGGTCGGGCCCGCGCGGCGCGGCGAGGCGTACGAGTGGACGGTCGAGTTCTTCCGGCCGGTCCTGCTGCCGGGGACGGTCGACGTGGCGATCCGGTACGTGTCCGACGTGGACGCGGTGGGGTCGGGCTCGGCGGGCGTGGCCCGGGAGGGCGCGGCCGGCGGGTTCGTCTACGACGGCTGGCGCTCCGGCAAGGGCACCCGCAACTTCCGGGGCACGGTCCGCCCCCTCTGACGGTCCCCTTCGACGCGACGTCGGGCCCGGTTGTCCGACGTCGGGCCGCGACCGTCCGACGTCGGGCCCGGGACGTAACTCTCCTTCGAGACCTAAGTTTCTTCGCTTTCGGGCGCTCGAGAGCGAAGAAACTTAGGTCTCGAAGGCGAGGCGTCAGGACGCAGTGCGGAGGGCCAGGCGCGGGAGCAGGATCTGCTCCCAGAGGACCGCGCGCTTGGGGCGGAAGAAGCCCGAGTGCCCGATCCGGGTCAGGCCGTGGTCGGCGGCCCGCATCTCGACGAGCTCCACCGCGGTGCCCGGGAACTCGCGGCTCCAGTACCGGATCGACTCGGGGGAGATCAGCTCGTCGTCGGCCGTCCACAGGGCGGTGACCGGCGTCGCGACCTTCGCGAAGCGGTCGCGCAGCTCGGGGTGCTCGCTGAACAGGTAGTCCGGGTGCAGGCACCAGCGGCCCCACTGGCGCATGACGCCGGCGGGCAGGTCGTCGAGGATGCGGAGCCGCCGGCCCGGGTAGTAGCCCGCGACCGCCGTCGCGGCCGGCGCGATGACGCGCCAGAGCAGCGGCGACCAGGTGCGGATCGTCGGCGCGGCCTTGCCCCGCCAGCCGGTCCCCGACGTCACCATGACGCAGCGGTCGACGCCGACGTCGGCCAGGAAGCCCAGGCTCTGGCCCCCGAACGAGTGGCCGACCCAGGTGAGCGGGACGCCGTCGGCGTCGGCCCGGGCGCGCGCGTGTGCCGCGGCGACCTCGGCGTCGTGGTACCAGTCGAGAGCCGTCGCGCGGGAGTCCCGCAGGGGGCCGTAGAGCTCCGGGTCCGAGCCGCGGTAGGAGAAGGTGAGCACCGCGAAGCCACGCTCGGCGAGCCAGGCAGCGGTGTGCCGGTAGAAGCGCATCGGCATGGCCATGGCGGGTGCGATCACCACGACGCCGACGGGGGCGCCGTCGGGCAGGAACCAGCGGCCCGCTACCCGCTCGCCGCCGTCGGCGAGGAAGCTCACGTCTTCGGTGCTCACGTCGGGGAGGCTACCAACCGGACCGCCGGCCGCCGCCCCGAGGTACCCGGACAAAAGCGTCGAAGCGCACCTCTGGCGTATCCTCGCCACGGCGCGGTGAAATTCATCCGGCGGGAGAATGACATGCTCAGTGACGTGCTCGGCCTGACCAAGTCGCAGTCGCTCGCGTATCGGGAGCTCGTGGCCTCCCCTTCGCTCGACGCGGCGGAGCTGGCGCAACGGCTCGGGTGCGACCCGGGCGATGCCCTGGACGTGCTCCGCACCCTGGAGAGCCACGGCCTCGCCGCGCGACAGAGCGCCGACGACTCCCGCTTCCAGGCCGCACCCCCGGAGATCGCGCTCGGCGCGCTCCTCGCCCGGCGCAAGGACGAGATCCGCGCGGCGCAGGTCGAGCTGATCGAGCTCGAAGAGGACTTCCGGCGCTCGTCGGCGCTGCGGCCGGCGACCGACGTGGTCGACGTCGTGCGCGGGGCCGACGCCGTGAAGCACCGCATCATGCAGCTCCAGCTCGGGGCGCGCGAGACGGTCGAGTCGTTCACCAAGCCGCCGGTCTTCGTGATGTCCGCCGAGGACAACACCGCGGAGGACCAGGCCGTGGCACGCGGCGTCCGGTACCGGGTGGTCGTGGACCGCGTGTTCCTCGACACGGGCATGATGCGCGTGGACGACGTCGCCGAGGCGATCGACAACGGCGAGGAGGTGCGGTTCTCCGAGCGGGTGCCTATCAAGCTGTTCATCATCGACCGCCGCCTCGCGTTCGTGCCGATCCAGACCGTGGTCGACGCCGAGGACTCCGACCTGACGCCCGACCTGGTGGGCGCGCTGATCATCCACCCGTCGGGCCTGCTCGACGCCCTGATCGCCCTGTTCGAGGCCGTGTGGCGCGACGCCACGCCGTTCGCGCGGCCGGGCGAGCACGCGGGCGGCTCCGACCTCGACCACCAGGACGTCCGCATCCTGGGGCTGATGCTCGTCGGCCTCACGGACCAGTCGGTCGCCAACCAGCTCGGCCTCTCCCTGCGGACGGTGCAGCGCCGGGTCAAGGTGCTGATGGACGTCGCCGGGGTCTCGACCCGGATCCAGCTCGGCTGGCACGCCGCGCGTAAGGGCTGGATCTGACGGCACGCGGCGTGACAGCGTGAGCCCATGACCACACTGGCGTGCATCATCCGCCCCTCGACCCCGCCGTCCCGCGTGATCCCGCTCGCCCGCGCCGTCGAGGCAGCGGGGATCGAGGAGATCTGGCTCTGGGAGGACTGCTTCCAGACCGGCGGCATCTCCGCCGCGAGCGCGATCCTCGCCGCGACCGAGCGCGTCCGCGTGGGGATCGGCGTGATTCCGACGCCGCTGCGGAACGTCGCCCTCACCGCGATGGAGGTGGCGACCGTCGACGGGATGTTCCCGGGCCGGCTGCTGCCTGGCATCGGGCACGGCGTTCAGTCGTGGATGGGCCAGGTGGGCGCCCGCGCCGCGTCGCCCCTGACCCTCATGCGGGAGTACGCGACGACGCTGCGCGCCCTGCTGGCCGGGGAGAGCGTGACGACGTCGGGCCGGTACGTGAACCTCGACGACGTGAAGCTGGACTGGCCGCCGGCCCGGCCCGTGCGCGTGCCCGTCGCCGCGACGGGGCCCAAGTCGCTGCGCCTCGCGGGCGAGGTGGGCGACGGCGTGGTGCTGGAAGGCTCCGTGGGCCTGGTCGGGCTGCCGGCCGCCCTGGAACTGGTCGCCGAGGGCCGTGCGGCCGCCGGGCGCGAGGGCGACGAGTTCTCCGTGGTGCAGTTCGTCACCGGCGGCACCGGACCCGGCGCCGCCGAGCGGCTGCGCGCCGAGCTGACCGAGTGGGGCCAGGACGTGTCCGACGACGAGAAGCTGGCGGGCTACGCGGTCTGGGGCGACGCCCTGGCGCTGGCCGAGGGCGTGCGCCGGCTCGGTGCGGCCGGGGCGGACACCGTGGCGATCCAGCCGACCGTGGACGACCCGGACCTGGAGCGGCTCGCCGAGGTGCTGGGCGAGGCGCGGGAGCTGCTGAGCCGGGACTGACGGGGGCTGAGTCGGGGCTGACGGGGGCGGAGCCGGCGCTGACGGGGGCGGAGCCGGCGCTGACGGGGCCGGCGGGTGGCCGAGGCCGGTGAGCCGATCTCCTTCGAGACCTAAGTTTCTTCGCTTTCCGGCGTTGGAAAGCGAAGAAACTTAGGTCTCGAAGGAGAGTCGCGGACGGCGGCAGGACGACGCCGGGGTCGCACCGTCTCGTGGACGGCGCGACCCCGGCGTCGTGGTGCGCGAGCTTCAGTGGTGCGCGAGCGTCAGACGTCGCGCGGCTGCACGGCGCGCGTCAGACGTCGAGCGTCAGACGTCGCGGGGCGGCGGGGCGAACGTGCCCGGCGCGCCGGGGGCCGGGGCGGGCCCGCCGTTCGGGTCCGCGGCGGGCGCGGCAGCGGCGCCGGCGCCGTCCGAGAGATTGCCCAGGAAACCCTCGACGCGCGAACGCATGGGGCCGATCAGCGCACCGCCGACACCGACGATGAGAATGCCGGCGATCGTCGCCAGGAATGCCACGAGGACGGGCATTGTCACGGTGGTGCCGATGCCGATCTGGTTCACGGCCGCGATAACACCGAGCGCGATGATGAAGAAGGAGACGGTCTTTGCCACCAGCGGGCCGTAGGAAACACGGCTCATGGTGTTCAGAAGAAGGTCCTTGACGGCATTCGCGATGGCGCCGGCGATCACCACGATGACGATCGCGACGACCAGGCTCGGGAGCCACGCCACGATGTCGTTGACGATGGCGCTCACCGGGTTGGTGGGCCCGAACGCGCTCAGCGCGAGCTGGAGCGTGATGAGCAGGATGAAGTAGTAGATGATCTTCGTGAGCAGCGAGATCGGCTCGATGCCCGACCCGGCGAGGAGCCGGTTGGCGCCAGCCCGCTCGAGCACCCTGTTGAAGCCGATGCGCGTCAGGATCATCCCGACGAACCGGGCGATCGCCTTGGCGATGAAGTAGCCGATGAGGAATACGACCAGAAACACGAGAAGCTTCGGGATGAAGCTCGCGACGGCGCTGAGCGCGTTGGTCAGCGGCGCCAGCCAGTCGACCTGGTCCGGCACGACGAGTGCCGTATTGAAGAATGTCATGGTGCTTTCCCCCTTCGAGATCTTTCCGGTCACCTCGGGCGCGCCGTGACGGCGCGGCGCAAAGGTGCCAGCACTGGACGAACATAAGCCTGAGAAGCGCATTCTGCGCGGCGGGAATTGACGAAATGGACCACCATTTCGCGCCGACGAAGAACGTCACCGCAGGTCACATCGTTGAAGGCCTGCCGCAAGATTCATGCGTCCGGATCATTCCGCCGGCGAGCGCGTGAGACATCAACGACATTCCGGAGCCCGATCGGGCCCGACCGCCTAGCCTGGCGTGATGGATGCCCTGCACGAACGGACCGCCGTCGAGCTCCGCGACCTGCTCGCCGCCGGAGAGCTCAC
This sequence comes from Promicromonospora sukumoe, assembly GCF_014137995.1. Classification (NCBI taxonomy): domain Bacteria; kingdom Bacillati; phylum Actinomycetota; class Actinomycetes; order Micrococcales; family Promicromonosporaceae; genus Promicromonospora; species Promicromonospora sukumoe. The sequence goes on along the minus strand of NZ_JACGWV010000003.1, from coordinate 223,799 downwards.
CCCCACCGAGGTCGCCGAGCACTTTCTCGGCCGGATCGAGAGGCTGAACCCCGCGGTCGGCGCCTTCGCCACCGTCACCCCGGAGCTGGCACGCAAGCGCGCGGCCGAGCTCGAGGAGTCGCGGGGCTCCGGCTCCGGCGGGGGCACACCGCCGTCGTCGGGCGCCCTGTGGGGCCTGCCGACCGGGGACAAGGACCTGTGGAACCGCGCGGGCGTGCCCACCGGCTTCGGGTCGCGCGCCTTCGCGGGGCTGCCCCCGGCCCAGGAGAGCGACGAGATCGTGCGGGTGCTCGACGACGCCGGCATCGTCAGCCTCGGCAAGACCGCCGCCCCCGAGCTCGGCTTCCCTGCCTACACCGAGCCCGTCGGCGCCGCGCCCGTGGTCACGCCGTGGGACCTGACCCGCGGCGCGGGCGGCTCCAGCGGCGGTGCGGCCGCGGCGGTGGCTGCGGGCATGCTGCCGTTCGCGCCCGGGTCCGACGGCGGCGGGTCGGTCCGCATCCCGGCGGCGGCCTGCGGCGTCGTCGGCCTCAAGCCCACGCGCGGGCTGCTGCCCGCTGGCAGCGGCGTCGACTCGCTGGGCGGGCTGGTCGTGAACGGGCCGATCGCGCGCACCGTCGCCGACACCGCCCTGCTGCTGGAGGCGATGCTCCCGCGGCGCGCCGGGGGCGGCGTCGCGCACCCGTACACGCTGCGGGCGCCGTCGTCCGCCGCGGGCGCGTACCTCGCGGCCGCGCAGCGGGCGGAGCTGCCCGCGGGCGGCGATGCCGCTCGCACGACCGGTGGTCGCACCGCGCGGATCGGGGTGACCACCTCCTCGGCGTGGGACGGCTTCTACGACATCGCCGTGTCCCTCGAGGCCCGCGCCGGGCTGGACGCCGGGGTACTCGCCCTGGCCGGCCTGGGGCACGAGGTCGACGAGTTCGCGCTGGCCGAGGCGCCCGAGTACGCCCCGGCGTTCCGGACCCTGTGGATGGGCGGCGCCTCGGCGGTGCCGATCGACGACCCGGAGATCCTGGACAAGCTGGAGCCGCTGACGCAGTGGCTCATCCGTACCGGCCGGACGGTCCCCGCCCGGCAGCTCGCGGAGGCGGTGCGGACGCTCACCGGCTACGAGCGCTCGCTCGTCGCGCAGGTCAGCGCGTACGACGCCGTCGTGACGCCCGCCCTCGCGCTCACCCCGCGCCCTGTCGGGTGGTACGACGCCGAGGACCCCGAGCGGAACTTCGAGCAGCAGTGCCAGTACACGCCATTCACGTCGATGCTGAACGTCGCCGGGCTGCCCGCGATCACGGTGCCGACGCACTGGACCGAGCCCACCGCCGACGCGCCCGCGGGGCTGCCCATGGGGGTGCAGATCATCGGCCGGCCGGGCGGCGAGCGCACGCTGCTGGCCCTGGCGGCGCAACTGGAGTCCGTCGTCTCACGCCCGCGCGCGTTCCCCCTCTGACCCCTCCCTCGTGTCAGACGTACAGGTCCCTCGGGGGACCTGTACGTCTGACACGGGGCTTCAGTGGTGGCCGAATGTCGTTCCGTGCCTCGGCGGCCCGTGGTTGGGTACCCCTAGAGGGTATTCATGACGACGGCGGAGCCCGCCGGGACAGGGAGACCGGGACGATGACCGAGACGTTCGAGACGACCGTCCCCGCACGGCCGAGCCGCTGGACCGGGACCTGGCCCGCCAACACCGCGTGGATCGTGGTCGGCGCCCTGACCGGCTTCGGGCTCCTGGTCGGCGGCACGGCGATCGCGGGCGGCACCTGGCAGGACGCCGTGGCCGAGGACCCGACCACCGCCGTCGGCGTGGCGGCCCTCTGCTATCTGGCCGCCGCGGTGGCCGGCGTGCGCTGGACGGCGTGGCTGGTCGCGCTGCTGGCGTCCGTGATCCCCGTCGCGTCGGAGCTGCTGGACACACCCCGCTGGATCGCGTTCGCCCTGGTGGGCCTGGTCCTGACCGGCATCGGGCTGGCCCGCGGACGGCGCGCGACCTGGCCCCAGGCCCTCGCGATGGCCGGCTACTTCGGCGTCGCGACCGCGGCCCTGTTCCTGGAGCCGCGGCTCGGGCTGGCCCTCGCGGGCCTCGCCCTCGCCGCGCACGCCGGGTGGGATGTGGTGCACTACCGCCGCGACGTCGTGGTGAACCGTTCGCTGGCCCTGTGGTGCATCGGCCTGGACCTCACGCTGGGCGGCATCTGCGTGGCGCTGGCGCTGGCGCTGTAGCTGTCAGACGTACAGGTCACCGGGGTGACCTGTACGTCTGACACGTCAGTCCTCGTCGGGGAGGCAGCCGAAGGCCTCGTCGAAGCCCAGGGCGGCCGTCGCGAGCAGGCCCGCCAGGCCGGAGCCCTCGGGCACAGGACGCGGGTCGTCGATCACGACCCACAGCCCGTCGACGACGTCGTACCCGGCCTGCGGGCCGTCCTCGACCAGGCTGCCGACGGCGGCGATCAGGCGCTCGATCTCCTCGCCCGCGGTGCCGACGCCGACCGAGGCACGCACGGCCCCGGCGTCGAAGCCGAGCCGGCCGAGCAGCGGGTGCGCGCAGAAGCGGCCGTCGCGCACGCCGATGCCGTGCTCCGCGGACAGGTAGGCGGCGACGAGGCCCGGGTCGTACCCGGTCACGGTGAAGGTGACGACGCCGACCGGGTCGACGGCGTCGGCCCAGACCCGCACGACCTCGACGCGGTCGATCGCCTCGAGCCCCGACACGAGCCGGCGGCGAAGCGTGTTCTCGTGGGCGACGACCTCGGCCGCGTCCAGCGCGGCCAGCTCCTCGCAGGCCGCGGCGAGCGCGACGGCGCCGATGACGTTGGGCGAGCCGGCCTCGTGGCGGGCGGGCCCCTCGTGCCAGTCGGTGCCGCCGACGCGCACCCGCCGGACGGCGCCGCCGCCCGCGAGGTACGGCGTGCCGGCGTCGAGCCAGTCGCGGCGGCCCACCAGCACGCCGGCGCCGAACGGGGCGTAGGTCTTGTGCCCGGAGAAGGCGAGGTAGTCCACGCCGGTGGACTCCAGGGAGATGCGGCGGTGCGGCACGAGCTGGGCGCCGTCGAGCGCGACGCGCGTCCCGAACTCGTGGGCGACGGCGACGATCTCGCCGATCGGGAGGGACTCCCCCGTCACGTTCGACGCGCCGGTCAGGGCCAGGAGGGCGTACGGCCGGTCCTCCGCGGCGTCGGCCAGCTCCTCCCGGATCTGGGCGACGGTCTCGGCGACGGTCGCGCCGCCGGTCAGCACGGTCGCGCCGGTGGTGCGCTGCCAGGGCAGCAGGTTCGCGTGGTGCTCGACGTCGAGCACCAGCACGCGGCCGGGCTCGCCGTCGGCCTGCGCGGGGACGCAGCCGGCGAGGAGGTTGAGGGAGTCGGTGGTGTTCCGGGTGATGATCGTCAGGTCGTCCTCGCGGGCGCCGACGAAGGCCCCGATGGTGCGCCGGGCGGTCTCGTAGAGCGCCGTGCTCACCTGGGAGAGGTAGCCCGCGCCGCGGTGCACGCTGGCGTACAGGGGCAGCACCTGGGTGACGCGGTCGGCGACGGCCTGCAGGGCCGGGGCGGACGCGGCGACGTCGAGGTTCGCGTACGAGACCTGGGTGCCGTCCACGAGCGGGACGAGCGTGCCGCCGCCGACGACGGGGCGCAGCGGGGCGAGGTCGGTCACCGCGGTGGCACGGCTGAGAGTGGGAGCAGACATGGCGTCCTCCAGCACAGTCCTGGGGGAGGTTCCCCCGCGCTTGCCGCACGCGGGTGCGCACGGCCTGGTCGTCACCCGGGGCACCCCACCGCGGAGGGAGGGTTGCCGGCCAGCGAGCCGGGGCTTGACGCTGGCACTCATGACCTGCGGACATCCTGTGCTGCGGGCAAAACCCCTGTCAACGCATGTCTCAGATGCTGGTCCCACCTGCTGGTCGGGGCCTGGCATCGTCGTCACCGGAGCGAGAACCGGCTTCCCTACCGGATTGGTCGGGTTGCCTGTCGAGACACTGTTCCACCCACCGGACACATGTCGTAGGGTTGTCAGCGACCATCCCGAGCGGCCGAGTGACGTGGCACGACGACGCCGCAGCAACCCAGCGTTCCCCGCAGCAGCGGAGGACGGACGAGGGTGCTACCGCCACGACCGATGGAGGAGCATCATGAGCGACCCCGCGCGCATCGAGGCACGGCCGGCCCAGGGCTACGCCGGTGACATCACGCCCCAGCAGGCCTGGGACCTGCTCGCCGGCGACCCGACGGCCACCCTGGTGGACGTCCGCACCGAGGGCGAGTGGCGCGCGATCGGCATCCCGGACACCGCGTCGCTGGAGAAGCAGCCCGTGTTCGCCGAGTGGGTGCAGGCCGGCGGCGTGCCCAACCCGCGGTTCCTGGAGGAGCTCCGGTCGGCCGGCGTCTCCGACGGGCCCATCGTCTTCCTGTGCCGCTCCGGCCAGCGCTCGATCGCCGCGGCGCGGCTCGCGACGTCGTCCGGCATCGCGCCGTCGTACAACGTGCTGGAGGGCTTCGAGGGCGCGCCCGGCGTGGACGGCGTCCGCGACCAGCAGGGCTGGAAGGTCGCCGGCCTGCCGTGGACGGCGGGCCCCGCGTGACCGTCACCGGTGCGTACCCGCCCGACGCGAACCCGGGCGGTTCCGGCCGCAAGCCCCTGCCCGACGGCGTCCGCCCGGCGACCCTCGCCGTGCGCGGCGGCCACCAGCGCAGCGAGTTCCAGGAGACCAGCGAGGCGCTGTTCCTCACGCAGGGCTACGTCTACGACAACGCCGCCGAGGCCGAGGCCGCCTTCAAGGGCGACGTCGACCGGTTCGTCTACTCGCGCTACGGCAACCCGACGGTGCACACCTTCGAGGAGCGGCTGCGCCAGCTCGAGGGCGCCGACGCCTGCTACGCGACCGCGACCGGCATGTCGGCGGTGTTCACGTCACTGGCCGCGCTCGTCGAGTCGGGCTCGCGGATCGTGGCGGCCCGGGCGCTGTTCGGGTCCAGCGTGGTGATCTTCGAGGAGATCTTCAAGAAGTGGGGCGTGCGCACCGACTACGTGGACGGGCACGTGCTCTCCCAGTGGGAGGAGGCCCTGGCCACGCCCGCGGACGTGGTGTTCTTCGAGACGCCGTCCAACCCGATGCAGGACATCGTGGACGTGCGCGCCGTCGTGGACCTGGCGCACGCCGCCGGGGCGACCGTGGTGCTCGACAACGTGTTCGCGACGCCGCTGCTGCAGAAGCCGCTGGAGCTCGGCGCCGACGTCGTCGTCTACTCGGCGACCAAGCACATCGACGGGCAGGGCCGCGTGCTGGGCGGCGCGATCCTCGGCTCGACCGACTACATCACCGGGCCCGTGCAGACGTTCATCCGCAACACGGGGCCGTCGCTCTCGCCGTTCAACGCGTGGACCCTGCTCAAGGGCCTGGAGACGCTGCCGGTGCGGGTCGCCGCCCAGAGCGCGAGCGCCCTCGCCGTCGCGCACGCCCTGGAGGAGCTCCCCGGGGTGGGCACCGTGCGCTACCCGTTCCTGGACTCCCACCCGCAGGCCGACCTGGCGCGCAGCCAGATGGGCGGCGGCGGCACCGTGGTCACGTTCGACCTGGCGGTCCCCGAGGGCACCGACGACGACGCGGCGAAGCGGCACACGTTCACGTTCCTCGACGCCCTGCGGCTGGTCGACATCTCGAACAACCTCGGCGACGCGAAGTCCCTGGTCACGCACCCGGCGACGACGACGCACCGCAAGCTGGGCGCGCCGGGACGGGCCGCCGTCGGCATCGCGGAGACGACCGTGCGGCTGTCGGTGGGCCTGGAGGACGTCCGGGACATCATCGAGGACGTCGAGCAGGCCCTCGCGGCGACGAGATAGAACCAGGGCGAGATAGAACCAGGGCGAAGTAGAACTCTGGCGAGGTAGAACTGCAGCGAGGTAGAACCGCAGTACATCGCGGTTCTACCTCGCTGCAGTTCTACCTCGCTGGGGTTCTATCTCGGCAGGGCCGCGTTGAGGATGCCGCGCGCCACGCCCGTGCGGCCCTCCAGGAGGGCCACCTCCGACGTCGCGATCGCGCGCGACGCCGCGGGCGGCACGCCGTCCGCCGGGTCGAGCACGGCGTCCTGCAGCGTGAGCCGCTGGTCACCGTGGTGTCCCTTGCCGGTGGTCAGGCCCCAGCCGAACGGGAAGAGCGGGTCGTAGTCCCGGTCGCCCACGTTCACCACCGGGTCGTCCGCGGAGCGCGGCCACGAGACCGGCAGCTTGCCCGTGAACCTCCGGTCGCCGAACAGCACGTCCGCGACGCCGGCGCCCTCCGTGCCGGGCAGCCACGACGCGACGAGCGCGTCGATCGACCCGAGCTGCTCGGTGAGCACCTGCGGCCGCCCCGACACCACAAGGACCACGCAGGTCCTGATCTCGGAGCAGACCTTCTCCACGACCTCGGCGTCGCCGGGCTGCAGGGACATCGACTTCTCCTCGCGGGGCACCCCGCCGTCGGCCGGGTCCCAGGCCCACTCGGGCCCGCCCACGTCGCCGAACCCCTCGGCGTACGGGGTCTCGCCCACGACGACGACGCCGACGTCTGCGCCGTCGGTCGGCGCGGACGCGTCCTCGCTGAACGTGACGTCGTCGGCCGCCGCCTCGATACCCTCCAGGATCGTGGTGCCCGGCGTGACGTCGCCCGAGAAGCCCTGCCACGTGCCGGTCCAGCCGCCGGCCTGGTTGCCCAGGTCGTCGGCGTTGCGGCCCGCGACGTAGATGCTGTCGCGGTCGTCCAGGGGCAGCGCACGGCGGCTGTTCTTCAGCAGCACCTGCGACTTCGCGACCGCCTCGCGGGCGATCGACCGGTGCTGGGCGGAGCCGATCTCGTCGGCGTGCGAGCGGTCCGCGTACGGCTCCTCGAACAGCCCGAGCTCGAACTTGGCGGTCAGGATGCGGGACACGGCGTCGTCGATGCGCCGCTCGCTGACCTGGCCGTCCTGCACCGCCGCGACCAGCCGCGTGTGGAACCGCTCGAACTGCGACGGCTCCATGAACATGTCGATGCCGGCGTTCACGCTGGTGACGATCTGGGCGGTGGTCGGCGAGTCGGCCGCCACCGGCGGGATCTGGTGGATGCCCTGCCAGTCGCTGATCACGAAGCCGTCGAAGCCCTGCTTCTGCTTGAGCCACCCGGTGACCAGCTCGCGGTTCGCGTGCATCTTCACGGGGTTGCCGAGGCCGTCGTCGGTCCAGTCGATGCTGGAGAAGCTCGGCATGACCGAGCCGACGCCGGCCTTCAGCGTCGCGACGTAGGGCGGCAGGTCCACCTTCTCGACGTGGCGCCGGCTCTGCTCGGTGATGCCCTGGTCGATCGTGTAGTCGCCCTCGCCGGTGCCGAAGGTGGTGTCGCCGTCGCCCACGAAGTGCTTGGCGGTGGCGAGCACGGACCGGTTGCTCTCCAGGTCCCTGCCCTGGAACCCGGCGACGGCGGCCGCGCCGAGCACGCTCGCGAGCGCGGGGTGCTCCCCGAACGACTCGTACGTGCGGCCCCAGCGGTCGTCGCGCACCACGCACACGCACGGCGCGAAGGTCCACGGGATGCCGGTCGCGCGCGTCTCGGTCGCGACCATGCGCTCCGCCCGCGTGACCAGCGCCGGGTCGCGCGTGGCGCCGAGCCCGATGTTGTGCGGCAGGATCGTCGCGCCGAACAGGTTGCCGTGGCCGTGCACGGAGTCCACGCCGTAGACCAGCGGGATCTGCAGCCGCGTCGAGAGGGCCTGCGTCTGGAAGCCGTCGATCGCGTCGGCCCAGGCCTCGGGCGTGTTCTCGGCGGGCGTCGAGCCGCCGCCGCTGAGCACCGAGCCGAGGCCCAGCTCGGCGATGGCCGCCGGGTCGCTCGTGACGTTCGCGCGCTCGGCCTGGGTCATCTGCCCGACCTTCTCGGCGAGGGTCATGCGGCCCAGCAGGTCGGCGACGCGCTTCTTGGTCGACAGCCGCGGGTCGAGGTACGGCAGCCCGTGCGCCCGCACGACGACGGCGGGCCGGCCGGAGACCTCCGCGTCCCGCGACCGCAGGGTCACGGGCACGGTCTCCGCCGTCTCCCCCGCGTCGGACGCGCGGGTGGCGATCTGGAAGGTGCGCTGGGTGCCGGACGGCGTGCCCGCGGGGAACTCGACGGTGCCGGAGGCGGCGGCGTAGTCGGCGTCGGCGGTGGCCGTGCCGGAGCCGGTGCTCCAGCCGACGCTGACCGGTGCGGCGAGGGCGGCGCCGTCGGCCGCCTCGACCGTCAGGGTGACCGCGGCGGTGTCGCCGTCGTCCACGAAGGTGACGGAGCCCGCGCGTACGACGGGCTGTTCGGCCGTGGTGGCCCGGGTGGTCTGGGGAAGAGTGAACAGTGTCGTGACGGCGAGCGCCCCCACGGCGATGAGTGCCGGTGTTCTGCGGACGCGGTAGTGCTGCGCCGCGCCTGAGATGGCGGACATCTGAGGTATTCCTCTCTTCTTTGGGAGGTGATTTACCGATCACACACCGCGTTCTCGCAGGACACAACCGGTATTGACCCCTGGATAGGGTGATTCGGTGCACCCCATTGCCCCCTTCGCGTCCGTGCTGCGGGCCGACAACCCCGGCCCGATGACGCTCGACGGAACCCGGTCGTACGTGCTGCGCGCCCCTGGTGCGCCCGGCCGCGTGGTCGTGGACCCCGGCCCGGACCTGGCGCCGCACCTCACCGCACTGGCCGACGCCGGCCCCGTCGACCTGGTGCTCGTGACCCACCGGCACGCCGACCACACCGGCGGTCTGGCGCTGTTCCGGGAGCTCACCGGGGCGCCGTCGCGCGGGGTGTCGGCGGAGTTCTGCGCCCCGGGCGGCGGCGCTGCGGACGGGAGCGGTGCGGGCCCTCTGGTGGACGGCGAGGTGCTGGAGGTGGCGGGCCTGCGTATCGAGGTGCTGGCCACGCCGGGGCACACCGCGGACTCGGCGTGCTTCGTGGTCTCCGTGCCCGGCGACCCGGCGTCGGGCACCGTGGTGCTCACCGGCGACACCGTGCTGGGCCGCGGCACCACCGTGCTCGCCGAGCCGGACGGCTCGCTGCGCGACTACCTGGCCTCGCTGGACCGGCTGAGCTCGCTCGACCTGCCCGACCCGGTGCCCGGTCTGCCGGGCCACGGGCCGGTCCTCCCGGACCTGCGCGCCGCGGTGCACGCGTACCGCGAGCACCGCACGGAGCGCCTGGACCAGGTGCGGTCCGCGCTCACCGCCCTCGGGGTCACGCTGCCCGACGACGAGGGCCCGCTCCCGGACGCCGTGCTGGACGCGGTGACCGGCGCCGTCTACTCCGACGTCGACGCGTCGGTGCTGCCGGCGGCCCGCTCGTCGGTGCGGGCGCAGCTGGAGTATCTGCGCGGGCGGCCCTAGGGAGTTCCGCCGTCCCGGCCGGGGCTCACGCATGGCTCGGGAAGTACGTTGCGCAGCCGAGGGGGTAACGCTGAGCCAGCAGTGCTACCTCTGCGTTACCCCCTCGGCTGCGCACATCTTTCCCCGGCACTGCCTCGTCGCGCCCAGGGTCAGAGCGGCTTGCCCAGGAAGAGGAGCAGCGCGTCGTCCGGGTCGTGCGGCGGGTAGGGCAGCACCGGCCGGTAGCCGAGATTCACGTAGAGCCGCAGCGCCTCCGGCTGCCGGATGCCCGTGCCGAGGTAGAGCGCGAGCCCGCCCCGGCGTCGGGCCTCGGCCTCGATCTGCCGGACCAGGGCCGTCGCCACGCCCGCGCGCCGCGCGGCCGGGTCCACGAACACGTTGCGCATCTCGAAGCCGTGCGACTCCGTCGCCCCGCCGTCCACCGTTCCGGCGAGGGTGGGAACGGCGGGAACGGCAGGCAGCCCGCCGACGCCGCGCAGCGGGTCAGCGGCGAGGTGCTCCGGGCCGATCGGCGCCGCGGCGACCGACGCGCAGCCCACCGGCTTCCCGTCCAGGACCGCGACGAACGTGGCAAGGGCGGCGCGCCCGCGCTCGGCGTCGGCGACCTCGTGGCCGCCGCGCGCCTCGATGTCGCGCGCCATCTGCGGGTAACGCTCCTGGTGGAAGGCCCACATGGCGAGCCGCAGGGCGGCGGCGTCCGGGTCGTCCCAGGGCGCCTCGCGGAGCACCAGGGCGGGCGGGGTCTCGACAAGCTCGACCAGCGAAGGCTCGACCAGCGAAGGCTCGACCGGCGGTGCCACGCCGGCTGGAGCTGCGTCCTGCGGGCCGGCGTCCGGCACCAACCACTTGCCGAAGCAGCGCGAGCCCGGCTCGTCGGAGAACACGCCGAACGACTCGACGGGGTCGTAGCCCAGCCGCAGGTACAGCCCGAGCGACTCGGGCTGCATGAGCCCGGTCTCCAGGACCAGGTGCCGCACGCCGGCGTCGCGGGCGACGTCCTCCGCGGCGCTCATCAGCGTGCGGGAGAGCCCGCGCCCGCGGAAGCCCGGCGCCACGTACACGCGCTTGACCTCGGACGTGCCGTCGGGGTGCAGGCCGCCCCGGTAGTCGTCACGGCCGGACAGGTCGCGCAGCGCGGCGTGCCCGGCCGGTGCGCCGTCGACCCGCAGCAGCAGGGTCGCGAACACGTTCGACGGGTCGACCTGGTCGCGCGCGTCGGGCACGGGGGCGCCGTCGGCATCCGTCGTCGACGGCCGGCCGGGCTGCGTGTAGCGCAGGTCGATCTCGTGCTGCTGCTCGGCGCGCAGGCGGACGGCGTCCGCGTGGTCCCAGCCGACCGTCTCGATGGTGAGACCCGCGAGGACCTCAGCGACCATGACCGCCTGCCGGGACCTGACCCGTGGTCACGCGTGGACCAGGGAGGACAGCACCGACGTGAAGAACGTCAGCCCGTCGACGCCGGCGCGCGGACCCTCGGCGGACGCCGGGCCGAAGCCGGCCTCCACCGCGTGCTCCGGGTGCGGCATGAGCCCCACCACGTTGCCGCGGTCGTTGGTGATGCCCGCGATGTCGCGGCGGGACCCGTTCGGGTTCCAGCCGTCGTAGCGGAAGACGACACGGCCCTCGCCCTCGAGCTCGTCGAGGGTGCGCTCGTCGGCGACGAACTGGCCGTCCTGGTTCTTCAGCGGGATCGTGATCTGCTGACCCCGGCGGAACTCGTTGGTCCAGGCCGTGCGCGCGTTCTCGACGACGAGCGACTGCTCCCGGCACACGAAGTGCAGGTGGTCGTTCTTGACCATCGAGCCCGGCAGCAGGTGGGCCTCGGTGAGGACCTGGAAGCCGTTGCAGATGCCGAGCACCGGCATGCCGCCGTTGGCGGCGTCGACCACGGCGGCCATCGCGGGCGCGAACCGGCTGATCGCACCGGCGCGCAGGTAGTCGCCGTAGGAGAACCCGCCCGGCAGCACCACGGCGTCGACGTCCTGCAGCGACTCGTCGGCGTGCCAGAGCGACACGGCCTCGGCGCCGGCGAGGCGCACGGCCCGCGACGCGTCACGGTCGTCGAGCGTCCCGGGGAACGTGATGACGCCGATGCGGGCGCCGGCCAGCACGGGGGCCGCCACGGCGGCGGGCATCGGCTCGGTGACCGACATCAGGCGCTCACCGGGGTGCCGGTCGCCTCACCCGGGACCGCGGCGGCGTCGACGACCGAGACGACGTCCTCGATCACCGGGTTGGACAGCAGGGTGGCCGCGGCCTCCCGGGCGGCGGCGAGGATCTCCGGCGTGACCTCACCGTCCACCTCGAGCTCGAACCGCTTGCCCTGACGCACACCGGAGAACTGGGTGAAGCCGAGGCGCGGCAGCGCTCCGACCACAGCCTTGCCCTGGGGGTCCAGGATCTCGGGCTTGGGCATGACCTCGACGACGACGCGTCCCACGAAGGCTCCTTGAAGGTGAGGGAATTCCGGGAAGAGTCTACGTGCGCCGCGGGGTGCCCCGCTGTCCGTGGACAGTGACCTGCGCCCACGTCCGCGGCCGGGCGCGATGAGAGCACTCTCATCGCGTTCTCCTCACCGGTTCATCGGGCGGCGGGAGCGTAGGCCGCGTCCACGTCACCGCAGGTCAGAGGAGAACAGCAGTGCACACGCGAGCCGTCGAAGCCCTCGGGCTGCACCACCGTCCGGCCGCCGGGCTCCTCGGGATGCTGGTCACGGTGGCGCTCGGCCTGAACCTGCTCTTCCTCACGCACTCGTTCCTCGGTGTCCCCGAGCACGAGGGCTTCCGCTTCGAGAAGGAGCGGGGTATCCCCGCGGTGGTGGGGTTCGTGTACACCGCGTGGGCGGCGGGGCTCGCCGCCTACCTCGCCGTGACGCACCGGCAGGCCGTGCTGGCGGGGTGGTCCGCCCTGTTCGCGGTGCTGCTGGCCGACGACTTCCTCATGCTGCACGAGCGCATGGCCAAGGTGGTCGCGGCCGCCGTCGACGTCCCGCACCCCTACGGCCAGCCGGTCGGCGAGATCGTCTGGCTCGCGTTCACCGGCTCCGTGCTGCTGGCGGCCATCGCGGTCGGGTACCGGTTCGCGACGCCGGAGTGGCGGGCGGCGTCCCGCGTGCTCCTCGTGCTGCTCGCCCTGCTGGTGCTCTGCGGCGTCGGGCTCGACGCCGTGCACGGGTTCACGACGAACCAGGGACCGTGGCACGTGGTCATGAGCTCGCTGGAGGACGGCGGCGAGGTGCTGCTGCTCGGCGTCGTCGTCACGTTCCTCTACGCGCTCGCGTTCTGCGGGCACCGGTCGACGCCGGAGACGCTGGCGTCGGGCCGGCGGACACGGAGCCGACGGGTACCGGGCCGACGGGCGTTGAGCCGGCGGCCGCGCCACCTCACGCGGTGAGGTACTGGTCCGCCCAGGCGCTGATGATGCGGGCGGCGCGCTTGGCCTGACCGGGCGCGGTGAGCAGGTGGTCCGCGCCCTCCAGCGACACGAACGATCGGGGGTGCCGGGCCTCCCGGAAGATCTCGCCCGCGTTCGAGATGTCCACGGTGCTGTCCGTCGGCGAGTGCATCACCAGCAGCGGCGACCCCAGCTCACGGATCTTGGAGCGCAGCTCGGCCCGCCGCACGTCCTCGACGAAGTGCCGCTTCAGGGTGAGCGCGCGGCCGCCGACCATCCACTGGGCGTGGCCGTCGTCGAACACCCGGCCCAGGACGGCGTCGTAGTTGTGCTCCGCGTGCCGCGGCTGCACGGGGGCGCCGATCGTCGCGACCGCCTGCACGCCCGGGACGTCCGCGCCGGCGGCGATCACGGCGGCCCCGCCGAACGAGTGCCCCACCAGGAGGTGCACCGGCATGTCGTGGTCGGCCATGAACTGGGCGGCCTGCACGGTGTCGGCCACCTTGTGCGTGAACGACCCGTCGCCCCAGTCGCCCTCGGAGTCGCCCAGGCCCAGGTTGTCGAAGCGCAGCATGCCGATGCCCTCGCTCGCGAGCTGCTTGCAGATCCGCGCCGCGGCCGGCGAGTCCTTGCCCAGCGTGAACCCGTGGGAGAACACGCCCCAGCCGCGCACCTCGCCCTCCGGCCGGTCGATGATGCCCGCGAGCCGTGGCCCCGTGGTGCTCTCGAACGTGACGCGCTCAGCCACGACCACTCCCCTTCTCGACGAAGCGGCGATGTTAACGCCACCCGGGTTTCGCGGAGGTGACGCCGACGCGCAGCGAGACGGGGGCGCTCGACCCTCACCTTCGAGACCTAAGTTTCTTCGCTCTCGTCGGGCCGAGAGCGAAGAAACTTAGGTCTCGAAGGGGAGGGGGCAGCCGGGCCTAGCCGATCGCCGGGTACGCGTTGGCGACGAGCATCTCGAACTGCGCCTGGAACCAGTGGCCCGACAGCGGCGCGTCCGCGAGGGCGCCCGTGAACCGGCCGCCCAGCTCGCTCGACTGGTACGTCGGGTCGCACATGCGGTCCAGCCGCTTGCCCTCGTCGTTCGGGATCTCCGTGGACGACCCGTCCGACTCGCCCGGCGGCTTGACCCACACGTAGGCGTCGAGGTGCGACTCGGCGTGGCCCGACGGCGCGACGGTCGGCCGCTCCCCGATGCCGGCGCCCGCCGGGTTGCACCACGCGCCGCGGTGGTTGCGGCGGTCCACCTTGGACTGGTTGACGTAGGTGTTCAGGTCGGTCGACGTGCTCACCGCCGTCGGACGGGCCGCCCCGCCCCAGCCGTTGCGGCTGGTGTCGACGAGCATGCCGATGCTCGACGGCGCACCCTGCGCGACCATCAGGTCGTAGAGGTTCGCGGTCCAGTCGATCTCGTCGAAGTCCGGGTTCCACTCGAACCAGCCCGCGGACTTCACCTGGCCGCCGCCGACCTGGAGGTCGGGGTTGGTCAGGAACGGCTCCTCCAGCGGCGTGGTGTTCGCCGTGTTGGTGACGAACCCGGACACGGCGGCCCACCCGTAGGTGCTGCCCTCGATGACGTTCGCGAACTCCTGGGCCGCACCGCTGGAGTTGTTGGGCCAGCCGAGCCAGCCCGAGTGCGCCGCGTCGATGTAGGAGTACACGTTGCCGACCTCGTACAGCTCGGAGATCGCGTACTGCACGCCCTCGCGGTAGTACGGCGCCGCGGCGACGCAGTCGGCGTCGGACTGGTTGGTCACCAGGTTGGGCAGGGAGTCGGGCTCGATCGTGGCGACGATCCGCAGGTTCTCGTACTCGGGCCGGTCCAGCAGCGCGACGATCGGGTCGATGTACTCGGTCTTGTACCGCGTCATCCCGGCCGCCGTGGCGGGCAGCTCACCGTTCGAGGCGAGCGCGTGGCAGTCGCGCCCGGGCAGGTCGTAGATCACCACGTTGAACACCAGGGGCGAGCCGCCCGACTGCTCCACCGCCTGGTCGAGGTGCCACTCGAGACCGTTCTGCCGCTCGGTCCCCTCGATCGCGGCGATGCGGTCCATCCAGACCGACGTCGGCTCGTCGGCGATGGCGCGCATGTCGGCCGCGAGGCCGGCGTCGCCCACCTCGTCGGCCGCCGTCTCGACCAGGGCCGACCAGTCCGGGTTGACGTACTGCGCGGCCCCGACGAACGGGTTGTCCTCCAGCGCGACGGCGGGTGCGCTGGAGACGGCGACGAGCGCGGGAGCCGCGAGGAGAGCGCCCACCGCCGCTGCCGCGACGCTGCGGGACCTACGTGGGGACGTGCCGCGGGTGCGGCGGGGTGCTGTGGACACGGTGACCTCCGTTGGCCGGACCGGGCGCGTACCGTGCCGGCCCCGGTTGGCCCGACGACGGTCCGCGCACCGCGGCGGCTCGTTCCGCCGCGGCATGGCGCAACCTTGCCTACCGTTTGACCTCGGCAGAACCGTCTTAAACGTTTAGTCGCCGGGCGGCGGCGCCGTCGAGCCACGGACGACGAGCCGCCCCACCGGCACGGTGCGCGGCGGTTCCACCCCCACGGACGGGGCCGCGCCCGACGACGTCCCGGCGCCCGGCGAGGGCCCCGCACCCGACACCGGCCCCGCCCCGAGCGCCGTGCGCAGCGCCCGGCCCGTCGCCCGGCCGAGCTCCTCGACCGGGTACGGCACGGCGGTCAGCGACGGCGCGGTCAGGTAGCACGCCGGCGAGTCCGTGCCGGCGACCACGGACAGGTCCCACGGCACGCCGAGGCCGAGCCTCCGGGCGACGTCGAGCACGAGGCCGGCGGTGGCGTCGTCGTCGGTCACGACCGCCGTGGGACGGTCGGCGGCGGCGAGCAGCGGCAGCAGCGCCGCCGCCGCGCGCTCGGGCCCGTCGCCCGCGACGGTGCGCAGCTCGATGCCGTGCCCCGCCAGCGCGGACCCCAGGGCGGCGGCCCGGCGGACGGGCGCCACGAGGCGCTCCGACCCGGCGACCATCGCGACCCGCCGGTGGCCGAGCTCCGCCAGGAAGGCGCCGACCTGGGCGAACGCGGCGCCGTCGTCGAGCACCACGTGCTGCCAGGTCGCGGGCCCGCCGTCGGGCGCGGTGCCCACCACGACGGCCGGCGCGGGCAGGGAGCGCAGGGCGGCGAGGCGCGCGTCGTCGACCCGCACCCCGGTGACGACGAACGCGCCGTAGCGCCGCTCGGTCCACCAGCGGTCCATGAGCCGCGCGGCGTCGGCGGGCGAACCCGCGACGTGCACGGCGAGCGTGAGGGTGTCCGGGCCGATGGTCTGGAGCGCGCCGGTGACGAGGTCGAGCGGGAACGCGGCCCGGGTGCCGAACGGCTGGTCGTGCACGACGACGAGCGCGGCGGCCGCCGGACCGCTGCGCAGCGAGCGGGCCGCGCTGGCCGGGCGCCAGCCGAGCTCGTCGGCCGCGCGGAGCACCCGCTCGCGCGTCGCCGCCGAGACCCCGCGGCGCCCGTTGAGCGTGTACGACACGACGGCGGTCGAGACGCCGGCGGCGCGCGCGACGTCGACGATGGTCGGCCGTCGCGCAGGGGACGAATAATCGGGCACTTCTGGATGTTTCGGTCGCGACGGTGGGACCATAACCACGTAGCATGCACCCTTGGGTGAATTTTGCACAGCGTCAACGAAGACGGGGTGTAAGCATGCTGGGTGGAAAGCGCAGGTATGTCATCGGGGTGCTGTCCCCGGTGGTCGGGGGCTACTACTTCGGGCGGGTGCTCGCCGGCATCGCGCGTACCGTCCGTCCCGAGGGGCACCGGGTCGTGGCGGTGCAGACCTATCCGGCGGACCTGGAGCGGGCGCAGTTCCCGGACCGCCCGCCGGGCACCGCAGCGGTGAGCCTCGGGCGGCTGGACGGCGTCATCGTCATCACGTCGGCCGTCGACGAGGCCACGCTGCTCCGGATCGAGGCGGACGGGACGCCGGTCGTGCTGGTCAGCGAGCGCGCGGCCGGCATCGACGCCCCGGTCGTCACGCCCGACAACGAGGGCGGTACCCGGGCCGCGGTCGAGCACCTCATCGCGCACGGGCACCGCGAGATCGGGTTCCTCGGCAGCCTGCGGCAGGCCGACATCGTCGAGCGGCACGCCGCCTACCTGGCGACGCTCGCCGCCCACGGCATCACGCCCCGGCCCGAGTGGCTCTACCGCACGAGCGACAACCAGGAGGCGAGCGCGGCGGCCGTGGCGCGGGCCCTCGTGGCCGGCCCCGGCCTGCCGACGACGGCGACCGTCGCGGCGACCGACCGCAACGCGATCGGGTTCTCGCGGGTGCTGCGGGCCGAGGGACTGTCGCTGCCGCGCGACCAGGCGGTCGTCGGCTTCGACCACTCGGAGGCGGGCTCGCGCGTGCGCCCCCGGCTCGCGACCGTGGACCCGCACCACGACCAGGTCGGCGAGCTGGCCGTGTCCCTGCTCCTGTCCCGGATCCGGGGCGAGCGGGTGGCGGGTCAGCACCTGTCGCGCTCCACGCTGGTGACCCGCGAGTCGTGCGGCTGCCTCGACGCGCGGGCGGGCGCCCTCCTGGAGGGCCTGCCTGCCCAGGAGGGTTCGACGGCGTGGCGCCGGTTCGGCGAGGTGGCGCGCGCGACGTTCGACGGCGCCGAGGCGCGCCTGGGGACCGGCGCCGACCTGGAGTCGTGGATGCGCGGCGTGCAGCGGGTGTTCCGGGGCGCCGCGGCGCTGGGCCAGCCGCCCACGCAGGCGACGCTCGCGAGCCTCGCCGAGAGCACGCGCGTGCTGCGGCCCCACCCCGAGGCGCTGGAGCAGCTCATCCCCGCGCTGCGGGCGGTCGAGGAGGAGTTCCGGGAGCAGGTACGGAACGGGCAGGCGGCGACGGGTGCAGGGACGGGCGCGGAGCCTGCGCCGTCGGGCAGGAGCGGGGCAGGAACCGGGAGCGGGACCGGGGGCACGACGACGGGGGCGCCCCGCGCCCCGAGCCGCGCCGCCCGGGCCCGCGCCGTCACCCGGACGGCGACGGACGTGCTCGTGGCGCTGAGCGCCGGGTGCACCCAGACGCTGCTGGCCCGGTCCGGGCAGCTCGAACGGACCATCACCGACCAGTACGAGCTCGACCTCGACCTGCTGCACGCCGACGGCCGAGCCATCCGCGCACTGACCTGGCTGCCGCGCGGGCACCGCAGCCCGGCGACGCTCGCCCTGTGGACGGATGCCGAGGACCCTGTGGACAGGGCTGTGGACGACCCCGTGGCCGGGGCGCGGACCCTGGAGATCGTCGGCACCACCGCCACGTCCCGCCAGGCGACGGCGCTCGTGGGCAAACGCATGCCGGTGGGCCGGTTCCCGCCGCCCGCGTTGTCCGGCGACGGCGTCGTCTTCGTGGTGCCGGTGACGTTCGGGCAGAGCGACTGGGGCATGCTTGCGATCGCAGGCGGGGTGGACACGCGCGCCACGAGCTCCCGGGACAAGTACGACCACTGGGCCGCGATGGTCGCCGTCGCGCTGGACCGGGAGGACCGGCTGACGTCGCTGCAACGCCAGCGGGCCGCCCTCGCGGAGGCCGCGGACCGGGAGCGGGCGCTCGTGCTGGACCTGCGCACCGAGGTCGAGCGCAGCGCGCTGGTCCAGGACGTCGCCCTGGAGGGCACCTGGGACTGGGACATCGCGAGCGGGCAGGTGTTCTACTCGCGCACCTGGCGCGCCCTGGTCGGCCTGCCCGACGACGCCCCGTGCACCGGCATCGAGGAGTGGACCGGGCGCGTGCACCCCGACGACGTGCGGGCGGTGCAGATCGCGATCGCCCGGCAGCTCGCGGGCGCCGCGGACCCGCTCGACCTGGAGCACCGCCTGGTCGCGGCGGACGGACGCGAGATGTGGGTGCGCTGCCGCGCCACGACCGTCACCGACGACGCGGGTGTCCGGGCCCGCATGATCGGCGTGCTGATGGACGTCACCGGGATGCCGGCGCGGGAGCGGCGGGGTGTGGCGCGCTGACGGCGCGGCACCCGACGGAACGGCGACGGCGCGCCACCCGGCGGGGGCGGCGCGCCGTCGTCGGGCAGGGAGGCCGTGCTACGGGACGGTGACCTCGCCGCGCTCCGCCTTCAGCGCGATGTCGGTGCGGTGGTGCGAACCCTTGAGCTCGATGCGCGCCACGCCCTCGTAGGCCCGCGCCCGGGCGTCGGCCAGGTCGGTGCCCAGCGCGACGACGGACAGCACGCGCCCGCCGGCGCTGATCAGGTCGCCCGTCTCGGAGAGCCCGGTGCCGGCGTGCAGCACGTGCACCCCGGCGAGGATCTGGGCGTCCTCGATACCCGTGATCGGGTCGCCGGACCGGGCCGACGCCGGGTAGCCCTCGGACGCCACGACCACCGTCACGGAGGCCTCGGGGCGCCAGCGCAGCGGCTCCAGCTCGCCGAGGTTGCCGCGGGCCGCCGCGAGCATCACGTCGGACAGCGGCGTCGCGAGCCGGGCCAGCACGGACTGCGTCTCCGGGTCCCCGAAGCGCGCGTTGAACTCCACCACGCGGGTGCCGCGGCTGGTGAGCGCGAGCCCGACGTAGAGCACGCCGGAGAACGGCGTGCCGCGGCGGGCCATCTCGTCGACGGTGGGCTGGGCGATGCGGGCGACCACCTCGTCCACCAGGCCCGACGGCGCCCAGTCCAGCGGGGTGTACGCGCCCATGCCGCCGGTGTTGGGGCCCTCGTCGTCGTTCCCGACGCGCTTGAAGTCCTGCGCGGGGACCAGGGGCACCACGGTCGTGCCGTCGCACACGCAGAACAGCGAGACCTCGGGGCCGTCGAGGTACTCCTCGACCACCACGCGGCCGTTCTCGCCCGCGAGGCACGCCGCGCCGTGGACGAGCGCCGCCGCGCGGTCGTCGGTGACGACCACGCCCTTGCCGGCCGCGAGGCCGTCGTCCTTGACCACGTACGGGGCGCCGAAGGCGTCCAGCGCGGCCTCCAGCTCGTCCACGTCGGTGCAGACGTGCGCCATCGCGGTCGGCACGCCGGCGGCGGCCATGACCTCCTTGGCGAACGACTTGGAGCCCTCGAGCCGGGCCGCCTCGCCGGACGGGCCGAACACCGGGATGCCCGCGGCCCGGACCGAGTCGGCGACGCCCGCGACCAGGGGCGCCTCCGGGCCGACGACGACCAGTTCCGCCCCGATCCGCTGCGCCAGCTCCGCCACGGCGGCCCCGTCGAGCGCGTCGACCGGGTGCAGCGTGGCCGCTCCCGCGATGCCCGGGTTGCCGGGCGCGGCGTGCAGCTCGTGGGAGGCGACGCCGGAGACGTTCTCCCGGTCGAGCGAGTGGACGATGGCGTGCTCGCGGGCACCGGTCCCGATGACGAGGATCTTCACTGTGGCAGAGGTCCTTCTCAGCGCTGGTGGATGAGGTCGTGGACGGGGATGATCTCGTCACGCTTGGGGCCCACCCCGATGGCGGAGATCCGGGTCCCGGACATCTCCTCGAGCGCCTTCACGTAGTTCTGCGCGTTCTTCGGCAGGTCGTCGAACGAGCGCGCCTGGGAGATGTCCTCCCACCAGCCGTCGAGCTGCTCGTAGACCGGCTTCGCGTGGTGGAACGCCGTCTGGTCCGTCGGCATCTCGTCGTGGCGGACGCCGTCGACGTCGTACGCCACGCAGACCGGGACCTTCTCCATGCCGGTGAGCACGTCGAGCTTGGTGAGCACGATGTCGGTGAGCCCGTTGATCCGGGTCGCGTAGCGCGCGATGACGGAGTCGTACCAGCCGGTGCGCCGGGCGCGGCCCGTGGTGACGCCGTACTCGCCGCCGGTCTTGCGGAGGAACTCGCCCTTGTCGTCGAACAGCTCCGTGGGGAACGGCCCCTCGCCCACGCGCGTCGTGTACGCCTTGATGACGCCGATGACGGAGTCGATCCGGGTGGGCCCGACGCCGGAGCCGGTCACCGCGCCGCCCGCCGTCGCGCTCGACGACGTGACGAACGGGTAGGTGCCGTGGTCGATGTCGAGCATCGTCGCCTGGCCGGCCTCGAACAGCACGTTCTTGCCGTCGTCGAGCGCCTTGTTGAGCTCGACGGCGGTGTCCGTGACCATGGGCCGCAGGCGGTCGGCGTGCTGCAGCAGCTCGTCGAGCGTCTCGTCGACCGTGATGGCGCGCCGGTTGTAGACCTTCACGAGCAGGTGGTTCTTCTGGTCCAGCGAGCCCTCGATCTTGGCGCGCAGGATCTTCTCGTCGAACAGGTCCCACATGCGGATGCCGACGCGGTTCGTCTTGTCGGCGTACGCCGGGCCGATCCCCCGGCCCGTGGTGCCGATGCGGCGCTTGCCGAGGAACCGCTCCGTCACCTTGTCGATGGTGCGGTGGTACGGAGCGATGATGTGCGCGCTGCCCGACACGAGCAGGCGGGACACGTCCACGCCGCGCGCGATCAGCGCGTCGAGCTCCTCGAACAGCACCTCGATGTCGACCACCACGCCGTTGGCGATGACCGGCACCACGCCGGGCGACAGGATGCCCGACGGCAGCAGGTGCAGGGCGTACTTCTCGTCGTCGATGACGACCGTGTGCCCCGCGTTGTTACCACCGTTGAACTTGACCACGTAGTCGACGCGGGAGCCCAGGAGGTCCGTCGCCTTTCCCTTGCCCTCATCGCCCCACTGGGCCCCGACGAGCACGACGCCTGGCATGGATCTCCACCTTCTCAAATTCCTAGGGTTGCTCCGCACGGGTGCGCATCGAGAGGCGCCGGCGGGCCGCGCCCGAGTCTACTTCGTGGTGGGCACCAGGGCGCGAACCTCGTCCACGGACGTGCCGGAGTCGCCCAGGAACGTGGCGCAGCGCTCGGCCTCGGCCTCCTCGCCGATGCGGTGCGCGGCCTCCGAGAGCGCGAGGAGCGCGCGGAGGAAGCCCTGGTTCGGCACGTGGGCGGCCGGGATCGGGCCCTGCCCGCGCCAGCCCGACCGGCGGAGCGCGTCGAGCCCGCGGTGGTAGCCGGTGCGCGCGTAGGCGTACGCCTCGACGTCGCCCGCGGGGGTGCCCGCCGTGAGCGCGCCCTCGGCCAGGACCGCCCACACCAGGGACGACGCCGGGTCCTGCGCCGCGACCTCGACGGGGTCGACGCCGTCGGCCAGCCGCTCACGGGCGGTCGGGTGGTCGTCGGCCAGCAGCGTGGGGGCCGGACCCTGCAGCAGGTTCTCGTGGGAGCTCATGCTCGAATTCTCACACCTCGGGAACATCCGGGGAGCACCGACCACATGGTAGGGACAACACGGGACAAAGAGGTCGCACAGGATTGCCCATACCGCCACTGGTGACGGTGAATTTTGCCTTTCATCCGGTGCGATCGAGCAACAGTCGTTACGCTCGACACATGATCGAGATCGCGACGTCTCCCACGACGACGACGCTCGTGATCGCCGGCGACCTTGACCTTGCCGAACGAGACCAGTTCCCGGAGATCGCGGCGCGCGTGGTCGGCCTGCGCCGACAGCTGCTCGTCATCGACATGTGCCGGGTCACCTTCATGGACTCGACCGGCGCGGCGTTCCTCATCTCCCTGGCCGACGCCGGCCGCAAGCGCGGCGGGGCCACCGTGATCCGCGGGGCCGACGAGCGCGACCTGTTCGTGCTCGAGGTGTGCGGCGCCATGGAGCTCTTCCGGGTGGACGACGAGCACTCGTGCGAGCCGGCCGCCCCCGACTCGGGGTTCGCGGTGATGACCTCCCGGGACGACGACACGTCTCCGTTATCCCACCGCGACGTGTCCACGGCGTAAAACGTTATCCAACCCCTCCGCCGAGATAGAACTCTGGCGAGGTAGGACCGCAGCGAAGTAGAACCCTGGCGAAGTAGAACCGCAGCGCACCCCGTCCGGTGCGCTGCGGTTCTACTTCGCCAGGGTTCTATCTCGCCAGGGTTCTACTTCGGCGGGGTGGGCTGGCGGCGCAGCTTCGCCCAGACCAGCTTGCCGCTGCCCGACGGGCGCCAGCCCCACTCGGCCAGCCGGTCCACGATCTGCATGCCGAACCCGCCCAGGCGGTTCGGGTGACCGTCGGTCGCGACGGGCGGGGCGGGGTTGTTGTCCTCGACCTCGATGCGCAGCCCGTCGCCCGTGTCGTACAGACGCAGCGCGATGTGGCCCCAGCCGTGCAGCACGCCGTTCGCCACCAGCTCGGACACGACCAGCTCGGCCTGCGCGGACTCCTCGATGCCCCACGCCTGGCAGGTGCGCAGCACGGCGTGCCGGGCGCGGCCGATCGACGACGGCTCGCTCGGGAGCATCCAGCGCCGCCAGCGCGGCGACAGGGCCGTCTCCGTGGCGTCGCCCGCCGGGTCGGGGATGCGCACGACGACGATCGCGACGTCGTCCTCCGGCGCGTCGGCCAGACGGGACAGGAGCTCCTCGCCCACGCCCGCGGCGTCGCGGGCCGTGATCGCCGACGCCGTCTCCAGCAGGGCCTCCAGGCCCAGCCGCAGCGACCGGTCGCGGCGCTCGATGAGGCCGTCGGTGTAGAAGAGCAGCGTGTCGCCAGGCTGCAGCCGGGCCTCGCCCGTCGTCCGCTCCCGGGAGCCGAAGCCGACGAGCGCGCCCCCGCCGTCGTCCAGCTTGATGACCTCGCCGCCGCGCAGCAGGAGCGGCGGCAGGTGGCCCGCGCGCGAGTAGCCGACCGTCCAGACGTCCGGCTCCTCCTCGCGCTGCAGGGAGGCGTACACCATGCTCGCCGAGCGCGGGATGCCCATGCCGGCGACGAGCTGGTCGACGCGCTCCAGCACCCGGCTCGGCGTGGACAGCTCGAACGCGTACGAGCGCACGACCGAGCGAAGCTGGCCCATGGTGGCGGCGGCCTCGACGTCGTGCCCGACGACGTCGCCGATCACCAGGCCGACCAGCTCCGGCGAGATCTGCAGCACGTCGTACCAGTCGCCGCCCACCTGCGCGTGCTCGGCGTTCGGGGCGTAGTAGGTCCAGACGTCCAGGCCGGCGACGTCGGCCTGCTCGGGGAGCATCGCGCGCTGCAGGGTCTCGGCCAGGCGGTGCTCGCGCGCGTACATCCGCGCGTTGTCGATGGCGCTGCCCGCGCGGCGCGCCACGACCTCGATCACGGTGCGCAGAGTGTCGGGCTCCTCGGACTCGACGTAGTCGCCCGGCTCCTCCTCGTCCGGCACGATCACCACGAGGCCGAGCACGTCCCGCCGTCCGGCGACGGGGTGCACCACCACGGAGTCGGGGGCCTTGCCCAGCTCGTCCGCGAGCCGGAGCGTCAGGTCGCGCTGCAGCCAGCCCGACGCCGAGTGCGGCGCGTGCGGGATGTCGAGGTGCAGCGTGACGGGGCCGTCGAGCACGCCGTCGAGCACGTCCTGCACCGAGTCCACGACCTCGAGGATCGGCATGGGGCCCGTGGTCACGGAGTCGCCGAGGGCATCGGTCTGCGGACGGCGGCGCTGCGTCTTGTCCGCGATGTTGTCGCCCTCGATGTACCGCGCGTGCCGGCGGCCACGGCCGCTCGGCGGGGCGGCGACGTCGACGCCGGCCGCGTGCTTGAGGCCGTCGTCGTTCACGTAGAAGCCGGCCCAGCGCACCATCGTCTGGAGCAGCTCGGCGATGTCCCGCAGGGCGTAGGGGTACTCGAGGTCGGTGAGGATCTCGGTCGTCTGTGCGATGAGGTCGAGGTCCTCGCGCTGCTGGCGCTCGATCTCCAGGCTCGCGACCTGCGCGGCGTGCCGCTCCACGTGGTCGGTGACGTCCACGCTGAACCCGACCCAGTGGGTGATGCGGTCGTCGTGGCCCGCGCGGGCCGGGGTGAGCGTGAGCTGCGCCCAGCCCTGCGTGCCGCCCCGCAGGTGCGACCGCACCGTCGCGTGCACCTCCTGGCCCGCGTTCACGAGCTCGGTCATCCGCTCCAGGTCCTGCGGCTCGACGAGCATCTCGCCGAGCCGGCGCACCGTGTAACCGGCGAAGTCGCTGAACCGCACGCCCGCGTAGCGCTCGAACGCCTGGTTGGCCCACAGCATGGGCATGCCGTCCTCGGTGGGGCCGGTCAGGAACACGGGGATGCCGACGGACACCGCGGCGCGCAGCACCACGTCGCCGACCGACGGCGGCAGGGTGCGCGGGATGCCCGTCCCCGAGACGCGCGAGCGCGGCTCGGAGCCCGGCACCCGGTAGGTGCCGCCCGGGGGCGTGGGCGGGATGCTCGGCGGCACGCCGGCGGGTGAGGGCGGGGGCCGGCGGCCGCCGCAGCCGTTCCCGTTCGCGCCGTCGTCCGACGCGTCGTTCGTCGGCGCGTTCACCGGCGTGTCGGAAGGTGCGTTCGATGATGCGTTCGAGGGTGCGTTCCGGGATGCGTTCGGCGCGTCGCCGGACGTTCCTTCGCTGATGCCGTTCGATATTCCGTCCTGAGTCGGACCAAGGCCGAAAACGGAAAGGCCGGGGTGCCGCGGCGGCGGAGAGGACGGTGACAGACCGGATGAATCGGTCAAAATGCCCTCCCTACGGTATCTATTGCTCGAGGTGCTGTTCCAGCAGGACATTCAACCGTAGATTGGGACAGTCCGAGATCTGAAGCACAACCTCTATCATCGGACCGATACAGCGTCACGACCACTGCTCCCGGAAGGAGAACCGTGCAGGACGGAACCTATGACCCGCCGCGCGGTCCGCAGGGCGGGAGCCCCCAGGACCCCGGACATCAGACTCCAGAGATCGGCGATCCTGCGAGCATCCACGTCATCGTGGGTCGTTCGCGCGCACGGATCGTTCTCTCCGGCGAGATCGACGCCGACATCGGCGGCGACCTCCACGAGGCGACGGCCGCGGCCGAGGAGTCGCGTCTGCCCGTCGAGATCGACGCCCACCACGTGACCTTCATGGACTCGTCCGGCGTCGCGTTCCTCGCGCGTCTCGCGAGCCGGAGCCCGCACCGCGTGCGCGTGCTGCGCGCGCCCCCGACCGTGCGCTTCCTGCTGGAGGTCACCCGGATCGGCGACCTCCTGGACATCGTGGACGAGGACCCGGGCTTCGAGCTGGACGACGACGGCCCCTCGGGCCCGCCGTCGGGCACCACCCCGGCCCCGGCCGGCGTAGGCGGCCCGCCGGCTTCCTGAGCCCGCGCCCGCTGGGTGGGTGGCGTGACAAACCGAATGATCGGCAAAAGGTCAGGTGGTCGGCAGCTCGAGCTGCCGACCACCTGACCTTTTGCCGATCAAGCGAGCGGGATGCTCACATCTTGTGGCCGGCCGAGCGGAGCTGCTGGCAGGCCTCGACGATGCGGGCGGCCATGCCGGCCTCCGCCGTCTTGCCCCAGGCGCGCGGGTCGTAGGCCTTCTTGTTGCCGACCTCGCCGTCCACCTTCAGAACACCGTCGTAGTTCTTGAAGAAGTGGTCGGCCACCGGACGCGAGAACGCGTACTGGGTGTCGGTGTCGATGTTCATCTTGATGACGCCGTTGTCGACGGCCGCGGAGATCTCCTCCGCCGTCGAGCCCGAACCACCGTGGAAGACGAGGTCGAACGGCATCTCCTTGCCGATCTCGGCGCCCACGGCCTTCTGGATGTCGAGCAGGATCTCCGGACGCAGCTTGACGGCGCCCGGCTTGTACACGCCGTGCACGTTGCCGAAGGTCAGGGCCGTGAGGTAGCGGCCGCGCTCGCCGGCGCCGAGGGCCTTGATCGTGGCCAGGCCGTCCTCGGGCGTCGTGTACAGCTTGTCGTTGATCTCGGCGGTGTGGCCGTCCTCCTCGCCACCCACGACGCCGATCTCGATCTCGAGGATCGTGCGCGCGGCCTGCGAGAGCTCGAGCAGCTCGGCGGCGATCACGAGGTTCTCCTCGATCGGCACGGTGGAGCCGTCGAACATGTGCGACTGGAACGTCGGGAGGCCGCCGTTCTTGACCTGCTCCGCCTCGATGGCGAGCAGCGGCTTGACCCAGGAGTCGAGCTTGTCGGCCGTGCAGTGGTCCGTGTGGATGGCGATGTTGACGCCGTAGCCCTTGGCGACCTCGGTGGCGTAGGCCGCCAGCGCGAGAGAGCCCGAGACGCGGTCCTTCACCGTCGAGCCCGAGGCGTACTCGGCGCCGCCCACGGAGACCTGGATGATGCCGTCCGACTCCGCCTCGGCAAAGCCCTGAAGTGCGGCAGTAACGGTCTGCGACGAGGTGATGTTGACCGCGGGGTAGGCGAACTTGCCGGCCTTCGCCCGGTCGATCATCTCGGCGTAGACCTCAGGGGTTGCGATGGGCATCTGCGAAACTCCAAACGAATGGTGAGGTGGGCGGTCGCAAGTGTGTCCAAGGCCGCCCGGGGATGCACCATCGATCTTGCCACGATCCACCAGTGGTCGTGTGCGGTCGTTCGACAGTCGAACGGCCGAAACGCTGTGGTTTTCGTCTTTCCGATACTTACCCGGCCGGCCGCCCCTCCGGGTTGCGGCCGCGGATCGGGGTGAAGAACGCGACGGCGACCACGCCCAGGTAGATCGTCGCGACGGCGAGCAGCGGCCGCGCGGCGCCGAACCGGTCCGCCGCGGCGGTCAGCGCGGCGGCGCCGAGGGGCGCGAGGCTGTAGTGGATGGTCCAGAAGGCGGCGGTGACCCGCCCGAGCAGCGGATCGGGCGTGACCGTCTGGCGCAGCGACATCGAGGAGACCGCCGCGAGCATCAGCCCGAACCAGAACCCGAGCACGGCGGCACCGAGGACGAGCACGTCCTGGCTCAGGGCCAGCACGGCCGCGGCAACGCCGCACAGGGTCATCGCGCCGAGCCAGAGGGCGCCGAACCCGAGCTTCCGGCGCAGCCAGGCGGACAGGGCCGCCGCGACGCACGTGCCGACGCCGGCCGCGGCCATCACGTACCCGACGACGTTCTCACCCTGCTCCAGGCCGTACCGCACCTGGTAGATGATCACGTCGGTCATGCCGTAGGTGACGAAGGTCGTGATCGTCAGGAAGACGGTCAGCACCCGGAGCACGGGGTGGCGCCACAGGAAACGGGCACCCGTGACGAACCCGGTCCGCAGGTCGCGGCCGAGGCCGGCCCTGTCCGACGCCGCAGGCGCCACCCGGTCGAGCCGGACGGCGAGGAGACCGAGCGCCGAGATGCCGAAGGTCGCCGCGTCGATCGCGATCGCCGCCGTGACCCCGAGCGCCGCCGCGACGAGCCCGGCGAGCGCCGGCCCGCCGATGCTGGCCAGCGAGGCCGTGGCCTGGAGCCTGCCGTTGGCCTCGGCCACCCGGTCGCGGCCGACGATGTTCGGCACGGCCGTGATGTAGGTGATCTGAAAGAGCTGCCCGAACACGGACGCCACACCTGCGACGACGAAGAGCAGCCACGTCTGCGGTTCGATCGCCCAGCACACGGGCACGGCCGCGAACAGGAGCAGGCGCGCCACGTCGCACACGATGAGGAGCCGCCGCCGGTCGAACCGGTCGACGATCGCCCCGCCGACGAGGCCCATCGAGAGCGACCCGGCCGCCATGACGCTCGTGAGCAGGCCCATCTGTACCAGCGACCCGGTCGCCTCCAGCATGAGCAGCGGGAAGGCGATCACCGAGAACGAGTCGCCGAGCACCGAGAACGTCTGGGTGCCCCAGAAGAGGAGGAAGTTCCGGTCGCGCGCGAGGGATCGCCGGTTCACCTGACGATCCTGTCGGAGCCGCGAGCCCCGGGCAACGATTTTCCGCCGCTGTCCCGGGCGGCGGCGCGGGGCGGGTCAGGCGTGCTGCTGCATCCAGGCGTGCATGGCGATGGCGGCCGCCGCGCCCGCGTTGATCGAGCGGGTCGACCCGTACTGGGTGATGTGCAGCACGACGTCGCACGCCGCCTGGGCCTCCGCCGTCAGGCCCGTGGACTCCTGGCCGAACAGCAGCACGCACTCGCGCGGCAGCGCGTGCCCCTCGATCGGCACCGACCCGGGCACGTTGTCGATGCCGATGATCGGCAGGCCCCCGGCCCACCCGGCCAGCGCCTCCGCGTCCGGGTGGTGCGTCACGTGCAGGTAGCGGTCGGTGACCATCGCGCCCCGTCGGTTCCAGCGGCGTCGGCCCACGATGTGCACGCCCGCCGCGTTGAACGCGTTGGCCGTGCGGACCACCGAGCCGATGTTCAGGTCGTGCGCCCAGTTCTCGATCGCCACGTGGAACGGGTGCCGGCGCGTGTCCAGGTCCGCGACGATCGCCTCGACGGTCCAGTACCGGTAGTGGTCGGCCACGTTCCGGCGGTCGCCGTCGGCGAGCAGCTCGGGGTCGTAGCGGGGGTCGTCGGGCAGGATGCCCGGCCAGGGTCCGACGCCGACCTGCGGCTCGTCCACGGTCGAGGCGGCGGTCTCGGCGGGCTCGCTGGTCATGCCTGTCATTGTGCCCCGCCAGGCTCGGACCGCGCCGTCGGCCTCCATCCCGTAAGCGGCCTGCCGCTCCGGCTCCCGGGGAGACTGCTGCTCCCAGGGGTGTGTTGCGGAGAGTAGACGACGTCTACCGAAAGCAACGTAGCCCCAGCACCTGGTCTCTCCGCCGGGGTCCGCGCAGCGAGACACTAGGCTGGCGCCCATGATCGAGCGGACCACCGAAGCCTGGCTCACGGACATGGACGGCGTGCTGGTGCACGAGGGGACGGCCCTGCCCGGCGGCCCCGAGTTCATCAAGGCCCTGCGGGACAAGGACCTGCCGTTCCTCGTCCTGACGAACAACTCGATCTTCACGCCGCGCGACCTGCGCGCCCGGCTCGCGTACAGCGGGATCGACGTGCCGGAGCACAACCTCTGGACGTCCGCCCTGGCCACGGCGCAGTTCGTCGCCGACCAGATCCCGAACGGCAGCGCGTACGCCATCGGCGAGGCGGGCCTGACGACGGCGCTGCACCAGGCGGGCTACACGCTCACCGAGTCCGACCCCGACTACGTGGTGCTCGGCGAGACCCGGACGTACTCGTTCGAGGCGATCACCAAGGCCATCCGCCTGATCGTCGACGGCGCCCGGTTCATCTGCACCAACCCGGACGTGACCGGCCCGTCCCAGGACGGCCTGCTGCCCGCCGCGGGCTCGGTCGCCGCGATGATCACGGCCGCGACCGGCCGGCAGCCGTACTACGTGGGCAAGCCCAACCCGGTGCTGTTCCGGTCGGCGCTCAACCTGATCGGCGCGCACTCGGAGTCGACCGCCATGGTCGGCGACCGCATGGACACGGACATCCTGGGCGGCATGGAGGCCGGCCTGGAGACGTTCCTGGTGCTCACCGGCTCGACGTCGATCGAAGAGGTCGAGAAGTACCCGTTCCGGCCGAGCCACGTGAAGAACTCGATCGCGGACCTGGTCGACCTGGTCTGACGACGGGGCCTGGCGGGCCCGACGCACCCGGCCCAACCCGGCCGGGAAGGTCAGGTCAGACCGGGGATGCCGAACCCGTCGATCGTGCCGCCCGACTCGAAGCGCGGACCGCCCTTCTCCATGGGCAGCACGATGCGCGCGACGTCGGCGACCCGCTTGGCCCGCTCGGTCAGCGACGTCACGTCCGTGCGGCCCGGACGCCACAGGAGCACCGACGGGCCCTCGATCCGCAGCCGGGAGCCGTGGAAGTCGGGCAGCATGACGATGTTCGCGAGGCGGGCGTCGAGCGCGCGTCGCGCGAAGAACTCGTCGGAGGCCCGCACGAGCCACTGTCCGTCGAACGCCGGGTTGTCGATCTGGACGTCCTGCGCGCCGAACAGCTTCTGCCACTTCTCGCGGAGGCCCTCCGGCGACAGGTCGACCACGGGCTCGCCCGGGATCGCGTCGAGCGCCACCACGTGGGCGCTGCGACGCAGGCCCAGCTTGCGGGTGTCACCCTCGGCCGCGCCGGAGCGCCAGGTGTAGGTGAACGAGACCATGTCGAAGCCGTCCACGTTGCCGCGGACCACGTCGCGCGCCGTGCGGTCCAGGCCGATGCCGAACGGCCGGCCGCTCCACCGCTGGGCGAGCACCGGGTCGGTGCCGACGTACTCCCAGCCGTTCGCCTCGGCCCAGCGCTCGACGTCCTGCGTACGCCCACGGCCCATGTACCGCGACGCGACGAACGTGAAGATCACGACGCCGGCGACGAGCAGGACTAATGCGACAAATGGCCCCATGAACTTAAAGATACCGTAGGGCTAGGCAAAAGTCTCCACGACGGAGTGATATGGAGACGGCCAGTTTACGGTATGAGGCCTCAGGCGAGGCCGAGGTCCTCGAGGCCGTACAGGTAGTGGTACGGCACCCCGAGCGCCTCGATCTTCTCGCCCGCGCCCGTGGCCCGGTCGACGATCGTGGCGACGCCCAGCACCTCGGCGCCGGCGGCACGGGCGGCCTCGATCGCCGCGATCGGCGACCCGCCCGTCGTCGTCGTGTCCTCGACGACGACGACCTTGCGGCCCGCGATGTCCGGGCCCTCGATCTGGCGCTGCATGCCGTGCGCCTTCGCCGCCTTGCGCACGACGAACGCGTCCAGGTCCTGCCCGCGCGACGCCGCGGCGTGCAGCAGGGCGTCCGCGATGGGGTCCGCGCCCAGGGTCAGGCCGCCGACGGCGTCGATCTCGGCGGTGCCGAGCCCGACCTCCTCGAGGTGGTCCAGCAGCACGTGCCCCACGAGCGGCGCGGCCCGGTGGTGCAGCGTGATGCGGCGCAGGTCGACGTAGTAGTCGGCCTCCTTGCCGGAGGACAGGGTCACCTTGCCGTGCACCACGGCAAGCTCCTTGATGAGCTCGGCGAGCTGCTCGCGCGGGGTCGGGGAGAAGTCAGCGTTCACGGTGCAAGGGTACGTCGGGCGTGCCGCCCGCAGCCGCGGGCCACCGGACCGCGGCACGGGTTGCCGTCCGGCTCTGGGAAGGTTCTGCTGTGAGCATCATGGACAACGCGGTGTACGTGGACGGCAGGCGCACGGCCAACCCGGTCAGCATCGAGGAGACCTGCGAGACGACCCGCGAGCGCGGCGGCATCGCCTGGGTGGACCTGGCCTGGCCGGCGCCGGCGGAGATCGAGGCCGTCGCCGCGGAGTTCGACCTGCACCCGCTGGCGGTCGAGGACGCGATCAACGCGCACCAGCGCCCCAAGGTCGAGCACTACGACGACGTGCTGTTCGTGGTGCTGCACCCCGCGCGCAGCGTGGACGACGACGGCGACGGGCACGTGGACCGCGTCGAGTTCGGCGAGGTGCACGCGTGGGTGGGCCCGGACTTCGTCGTCACGATCCGGCGGTCCGTCACCCCCGACCTGGACGCGATGCGCGGCCGGCTGGAGCAGGACCCGGACCTGCTGCGCCTCGGGCCGGTCGCGATCCTCGCGGCGCTGCTCGACGAGGTCGTGGACACCTACCGGCCCGTGGTCTCGCGCCTGCGCGGCGACATCGACCAGATCGAGGACCAGCTCTTCTCCCGCGACCCCGAGGTGTCGTTCCGCATCTACGAGGCGACGCGCGAGGTGATCGGCCTGCAGCGCGCCACGGGCCCGCTGGTCGAGATGCTCCAGGACCTGTACGACGCCAAGCGGGAGTACGCCGACGAGCAGTCCGTCGCCGCGCACCCGGACGACACCGCGCGGCCCGACGCCGACGCGCAGGACCACCGCTGGGTCGAGCTGCTGCGGAGCCTGCGCAACGTGCTCGACCACGCGATCAAGCACGCCGAGACCGCGGAGACGTTCCGGTCGCTGCTGACCAACGCCCTGAACGTGCACTCGACGCTCGTGACGCAGGAGCAGAACGAGGAGTCGCGCCGGATGACGGAGATCAGCCTCAAGCAGGACGAGCAGATGAAGAAGATCTCGGCCTGGGCGGCCATCCTCTTCGCGCCCACGCTGGTCGGCACGATCTACGGCATGAACTTCGACCACATGCCCGAGCTGCACTGGACCTTCGGGTACCCGCTCGCGATCGGCGGGATGATCGGCCTGGGCGGCATCTTCTACGGGCTCTTCAAGCGGGTCGGCTGGCTCTGACGTCAGCGGTAGCTGGACGTCAGCGGTAGCTGCCGACCGCCCGGACGGCCCAGCGAGGCATGACCCGCAGGGCGGCGGAGGCGGCCTTGTAACGCAGCGAGGGGGTGGACAGGACGACGCCGCGGCGCACGTCCGCGAGCGCCGCCCGCACCACGTCCTCGGCCTCCAGCCAGCCCCACTCGGGGACGATCGACGATTCGGTGATGCCCGCCCGCGCGTGGAACTCGGTGTGCGTGAAGCCGGGGGCCACCACGGTGGCCGTGACGCCGGTGCCCTTGAGCTCGGCGGCCAGCGACTCGGTGAAGGTGCGCACGTAGGCCTTCGCGGCGGCGTACGTGCCGCCGGCGGTGAGGGCGGCGACGGAGCCGACGTTGAGGACGGCGCCACGCCCGCGTTCGCGCATCTGCCCGACGGCGGCGTGGGTGAGCTCGACGACGGCCTTGACCATGACATCGATGCCGCGGCGCTCGGTGGTGACCCGGCCCGCCGAGAACGGCGAGCTCGTGGCGAACCCGGCGTTGTTGACGAGCAGCCCGACGGGGCGCAGGTCGCCGTCGTCGGGCCGGCCGCCGACGACGGCGAGCCGCCGGGCGACCCGCGCGACGTCGTCGGGCACGGAGAGGTCCGCCGGCAGCACCTCGACCGCCACACCGGTGGCGGTGCGGAGCTGCGCGGCGA
This sequence comes from Promicromonospora sukumoe, assembly GCF_014137995.1. Taxonomy (NCBI): domain Bacteria; kingdom Bacillati; phylum Actinomycetota; class Actinomycetes; order Micrococcales; family Promicromonosporaceae; genus Promicromonospora; species Promicromonospora sukumoe. The sequence continues at coordinate 190,450 of NZ_JACGWV010000003.1, read as the reverse complement.
CCTCCTCGAGCCGTTGCTCGTCCCGTGCCACGAGGACCAGGTCGTGCCCGGCGGCCGCGAGCTGTCGCGCGAACTCGAGACCCAGGCCGGCGGACCCGCCGGTGATCAGTGCTGTGCCCATGGGGGCACCCTAGGCCTCCTCAGACCTCCTCGGCCCGCTCCCGGCGCTTGAGCCAGATGCCGACGACCAGGAGCACCACGATGGCGATGTACGCGGTCGCGGCGAACGGGCTGGTCACCAGGTAGGTCAGGTCGCCCTGGCTGATCGCGAGGGAGCGGCGCAGCCGGTCCTCCGCCATCGGGCCGAGGATCATGCCGACCACCAGGGGCGCCACGGGGTACCCGTACCGGCGCATGAAGAACCCCGCCAGGCCGATGAGCACCAGGATCAGCACGTCCACGGGCGAGAAGTTCAGCGCGTAGGAGCCCAGCGCGCCGAACAGGAGGATGCCCGCGTACAGGTAGTGCCGCGGGATGCGCAGCACCTTGACCCACATGCCCACGAGCGGGAGGTTCAGCACCACCAGCATGATGTTGCCGATGTAGAGGCTGGCGATGAGTGCCCACACCAGCGCCGACTGGTTCTGCAGGAGCAGCGGACCGGGCTGGATGCCGTAGGACTGGAACGCGACGATGATGATCGCCGCGGTCGCCGTCGTGGGCAGGCCGAGGGTGAGCAGCGGGACCAGCACGCCCGACGCCGCGGCGTTGTTCGCGGCCTCGGGTCCGGCCACGCCCTCGATGGCGCCCTTGCCGAACTGCTTGCGCCGCGGGCCGGCGAGCCGGCGCTCGGTGGCGTAGGAGAGGAAGGTCGCGACGTCGGCGCCGCCGGCCGGGATGGTGCCGACGGGGAACCCGATGGCGGCGCCGCGCAGCCACGGCTTCCAGGAGCGGCGCCAGTCGTCGGGCTTCATCCAGGTGCGCCAGCCCTTCTCGACCGGGATGATCCGGACCGGTCCATGCCGCATCCGCGAGCCCACGTACAGGGCCTCGCCGACGGCGAAGAGGCCGACGGCGACGATGACGACGTCGATGCCGTCCGCGAGGTTGGGCACGCCGAACGTGAACCGCTGCTGGCCGGTGAGGGTGTCCGTGCCGACCAGGCCGAGGAACAGGCCGAGGGCGAGCGCGGCGAGGCCGCGCGGCACGGAGGACCCGAGCAGCGCGCCCACGGTGACGAAGGCGACCACCATGAGGGCGAAGTAGTCGGGTTCGCTGAGCTGCACCGCCCAGCGCGCGATCACCGGCGCCAGGAACGTCAGCGCCACGGTGGCGAGCGAGCCGGCCACGAACGAGCCGATGGCAGCCGTCGCCAGCGCAGCGGCCCCGCGCCCGGCGCGCGCCATCTTGTTGCCCTCGATCGCCGTGACGATCGAGGCGGACTCACCGGGTGTGTTGAGCAGGATCGACGTCGTCGACCCGCCGTACATGCCGCCGTAGTAGATGCCGGCGAAGACGATGATCGCCGCCGTCGGGTCCAGCGAGTACGTGAGCGGCAGGAGCAGGGCGATCGCCATGGCCGGGCCGATGCCCGGCAGCACACCCACCGCCGTGCCGACGAACACGCCGAACAGCGCGTACAGCAGGTACATCGGATGCAGGACGGTGGCGAACCCGTCCATCAGCGCCGAGAAGTTATCCACGGAGGAAAGACACCCCTTCGAGCAGCGGGCCGGCCGGGAGCGACAGCCCCAGCATCCCGCCGAAGATCACCTGGATCACCAGGCCCAGTACGAGACCCACCAGGGCGGCGCGCCACCACGGGCGCGCGCCCAGCACCACCGCGGCGCCCGCGAACAGGAGCGCGGCGGCGAACGGCCAGCCCACGACGTTGATCGCGAACACGTGCACCACGAGGACGACCGCGAGAAGCGCGACCGTCAGCCAGTCGGTACGGATGGTGGGGTCGACGTCCTCGCCGCCCTCCTCCTGCCCGCCCCGGCCGGTCAGGACGAGCGCGACCAGCACGAGGCCCGCGGCGACGAGCATGCCGCCCACCAGGTACGGGAAGGCCCGCGGGCCCAGCGTGTTGGTCGAGCCCGGGACGATGATGCTCCCGGCCGCGACCAGCACGTACGCGCCCAGCGCGGTCGTGGCCAGGGCGAGCACGAGCTCGCCCCACCGACGGCGCGGCGGCTCGGCCGGCACCGGTTCCGGGACGCCCGGCGGCGGAGGGCCGGCCTCCGCCGTCGGCGTGTCCGGGAGGTCGGGCGCCGCGGGCGCCGCGCCGTCGGCGCTCAACGGATGAGCCCGATGTCCTTGAGGACGGTCTGCGACTCGGCGATGTTGCCCTCGAGGTACGTGTCGAACTCCTCGCCGGCCAGGAACGCGTCGTCCCAGCCCTTCTCCTCCAGGGTCGCCTGCCACGTCTCGGACGCGACGAGGTCGGTGACCGCGGTGGTCAGCGTCTCGCGCTGGGCGTCGTCGATGTTGCCGGGGGCGACCACGCCGCGCCAGTTGGTCAGCACGACGTCGTAGCCGGCCTCGGTGAGGGTGGGCGTGTCGGGCAGGGCCTCGACGCGCTCCGCGCCGGAGACGGCGAGCGCCCGCAGCTCACCCGCGTTGACCTGTTCCGCGTACTCGCTGACGCCCGAGATGCCCGCGTTCACGTTGTTGCCCAGCAGCGCCGCCAGGGACTCGCCGCCCCCGGAGTAGGCGATGTAGTTCAGCTTGTTCGCGATGAGGCCCGACTCCACGCCACCGGCCTGGAGCAGCATCCCGGCGAGGATGTGGTCGGTACCGCCGGCCGAGCCGCCGGTGATCGAGACCTTCTTGCCGTTCGCGTCGATGTCCGCGACGAGGTCGTCGATGGTCTCGTACGGCGACTCCTTCGGGACCACGATCACCTCCTGCTCCTCCGTGAGGCGCGCGATCGGGGTGGTGTGCTCGATCCGGGCCTGGGACTCGTTGGTCTCGACGGCCCCCACCATGACCAGGCCCATCACGAGCAGGGTGTTCGGGTTGGTCGCGTTGGCGATGTTCGCCAGGCCGACGGTGCCGCCCGCGCCGTCGACGTTGGTGACGGTCGCCGAGCCGACCAGGCCCTCCGACTGCAGGCCGGCCTGCATCTCACGGCCGGTCGTGTCCCAGCCGCCGCCGGGTCCCGCGGGGACGACGATGCTGAGCTCGTCGATCGCGGTGTCGTCACCGCCACCGCCGGACTCCAGCAGCGAACAGCCCGCGAGGGCCAGGGCCAGGACGATTCCTACCGGGACGGCCCCGGTACGGATATTGCGCATTTCTCCTCCTTGAGCGGATGCGTGTACTCGTCAGCCGGCCGCTTCGGCGGCTCCCGGTCCACTTCGGCGAGAGCGTAGGGACGACGGGTGGCGCGGCCCGGGTTCTGGTCGCAAGGAAGGTTGTGGTCGTTTCGGTCATACCCGCAACTACCGCGCGGGGTGTGACCCGGTGCACACTTGCGTCCGTGAGAAGAGCGATGACGCTCCGGGCGCAGCTGCTGGTGCTGCAGGTCGTCATCGTGCTCGTGCTCGTGTGCACGACCGGGCTGGTGGCCTCCGCCCTTCAGGAGCGGCAGCTTCGTGAGGCCTACGTCGACCGGATGTCCGGGGTGGCGCAGTCCGTCGCGCGCCTGCCCGTCATCCTCGACGCGTTCGACGACGAGGACCCGTCCGCGACGATCCAGCCGATCGCCGAGGTGATCCGCGAGGCCTCCGAGGTCACGTACGTGGTGGTCACCGACGAGAACGGCGTCCGCTACTCCCACCCCGACCCGGAGCAGATCGGACGGCGGGTCTCCACCGACCCGTCGGTGCCGCTGTCCGGGCAGGTCTGGACCGGCACGCAGACCGGCACGCTCGGCACGTCGTGGCGGGTCAAGGTGCCCGTCTTCGGCTCCGCCGCCGACGACTCCTCCCCCGCCCCCGTCATCGGCACCGCCAGCGTCGGCATCCTGGAGTCCGAGCTGCGCGCCGATCTGACCGACGAACGGGGCTGGCTGCTGGGGACGCTCGCCGCCGCGACGGTGGTCGGGGTGGTCTGCGCGGCGTGGGTGACCCGGCTGGTCCGCCGTCGGATCTACCTGCTCGAACCCGACGACATCGCGACCCTGCTGGAGACCCGCGGGCTCACGGACGCCCTGCGCTCCCAGTCGCACGAGTTCGCCAACACCGTGCACGTCATCTCCGGCCTCCTGGAGCTGGGCCGCACCGAGGAGGCGGTCGCGTTCATCGAGCGTTCGGGCTACGGCGGGCTACTCAGCACGTCCGCCGTCGCGCCGGGCGTGCGCTCCCCCGAGATCGCCGCGCTGCTCCTGGTCAAGACCATCACCGCGCGCGAGCGGGGCGCGACGCTCGACGTCGCCGAGGAGACCACGCTGGACGCGCCGACGACGCCGGACGCCTCCGCCCTGCACACCGACGCCCTCGTCGTGCTGGGCAACCTGATCGACAACGCGGTCGACGCCGCGGGGCCCGACGGCCGGGTCCGCGTGCTGCTCCGGGCCGACGGGGACCGGCTGCACCTCCAGGTCGACGACGACGGCCCCGGCATCCCGGCGTCGCTGCACCACCAGGTGTTCAAGGCCGGGTTCTCCACCAAGGTGCCCGGCGACCGGGAGCACAGCCGCGGCATCGGCCTCGCCCTCGTCCGACGGGTCGTGGACCGACGGGACGGCGAGGTGGAGCTCGGGACGGGCGACCTGGGCGGGGCGTGCGTGCGCGTCGAGCTGCCCCTGCCCGTGCCGGTGCCCGTGGGGGCGGACGCGTGACCGGACAGGCGCGGACCCTCGTCGTCGAGGACGACCCCGTGGTCGCGACCGTGCACCGGGGCTTCGTGGAGAGCCACCCGCGGTTCGTCGTCGTCGGCGAGGCGCGCACCGGATCGGACGCCCTGCGCCTGGCCTCCGCGCTGCGCCCCGACCTCGTGCTGCTGGACCTGCACCTGCCCGACATCGGCGGGCTCGACGTGCTGCAGCGGCTGCGGATGCTGCCCGGCCCGCCCGTCGACGTCGTCGCCACGACGGCGGTGCGCGAGCTCGACAGCGTGCGGCAGGCCATGGCCGGCGGGGTGGTCGCCTACCTGGTCAAGCCCTTCACGTCCGCCGCGCTGCGCGCCCGGCTCGACGAGGTGTGGCAGCGCCGCGAGGACGTGCGCCGGGCCCAGGACACCCTCGACCAGGACGAGGTGGACCAGCTCCTGGCCGGCCCGCGCGCCGCCGACCGGCTGCCCAAGGGACTCTCCGGCCGCAGCCGCGACCTGGTCCGGGAGGCGCTGGCGCGGTTGTGCGGGGCGGTGGCTTCGTCCGGGTCTGGGGTGGGCGGGCCCGGGGCGGCCCGGGATGCCTCCGCGGCCGAGGTCGCCGAGGTGGTCGGGATGTCGCGGGTCAGCGCCCGCCGCTACCTGGAGCACCTGGTCGCCGAGGGGTACGCGCAGGTCGCGCCGCGGTACGGCGCGACGGGCCGCCCGGAGAACCGCTACCGCCCGGCGTAACGACCCCGCCGTCGGGCGTAATGACTGGTTAGGCGGGGGACCAGTCATTGTGCCGGGATCTGGGGGTGGAAACGGGCACAATCGCTGGTTCGCGAGGGACCAGTCATTGTGCCCGGCCGTGGAGCTGCCGCCCGGCGTAATCGCTGGTTAGCGCGGAACCAGTCATTGTGCCCGGATCTGGGGGTGGAAACGGGCACAATCGCTGGGTAGATCAACGCGGTCGGACAGGGTCAGACAGGGTCAGACCGGCGCCGTCAGCGGGTCCGTCTTCGGCTGGACCGGGCCCGTCGCCGTCTCGTAGGCGAAGCCCTCCCGGACCCAGTACTCGAACCCGCCGATCATCTCCTTGACCTGGTACCCCAGCTTGGCGAACTCCAGCGCCGCCTTCGTCGCCCCGTTGCAGGCCGGGCCCCAGCAGTAGACGACGACGGGCAGGTCGCGGTCGACGGTCTGCACCGCGCGCAGGCGCACCTTGCCGCCCGGCAGGTGCACGGCGCCGGGGATGTGCCCCTGGTCCCAGCAGGCCGGGGAGCGGACGTCGACCAGTGTGAACGGGCTGCCCGCGGCGAGCGCCGCGTGCACGTCGCTGACGTCGGTCTCGAAGGCGAGGCGCCCGGCGAAGTGGGCGACGGCGGCGGAGGTGTCCGGGGTGATCGTCATGGCCAGAGTGTGCGGACGCCGTCGTCCCGGGGACAAGAGCCCGGGCGCGCACTGTTTCTGAAGGGTCCGTCAGTCGCGCTGATCCGAGCGCCGGCCACGTGTCAGACCCACAGGTCACCCGAGGGACCTGTGGGTCTGACACGCGGACACGCCGGGACGCTCACGCCGACTGCAGCAGGTTCGGGTGCTGCGCCTGGACCACGTTCGGGTGGGCGCGGACCCGGCTCTTGAGCCAGTTGTCGCCGAACACCGCGTGCAGCGGGTTGGCCGGGTCGAGCGTGACGCCCGCCGCGGCGGCGCGGATCTCCGGCGGCAGCTCGATGTCCGGGATGGTCGCATCGAGCGCGGGCCCGTGGAAGTACGGGATCGAGATCCGCTCGGTCCCGGCCGCCGGGGAGACCACGCGGTGCAGGGTCGCCTTGAGGTAGCCGTCCGTCGCGATCTCCAGCAGCTCGCCGATGTTGACGACGAACGCGCCGTCGGGCGGCACGACGTCGAGCCACTCGCCGTCCTTCTCGACCTGGAGGCCCGCCTTGCCGTCCTCGACAGAGAGGAGCGTGAGCACGCCGAGGTCCTTGTGCGCGCCGACGCCCTGGGCTGGCGCGGCGGACTCGACCCCCGGGTAGCGCGCGATCTTCAGGTGCGGCGAGGGCCGCTCGAACACGGCGTCGAACGTGTCCGACGGCGCACCGAGCGACTCGGCCCACGCCCGGAGCAGGCGCGTCGCGACGCCGTCGAGCCGGCTGAGCCACTCCTCGGCGACCTCGCGCAGGGCGGGCAGGGACTCCGGCCACAGGTTCGGGCCCTCCAGGACCCAGAAGTCGGGGACGCCGGGACCGGCGGGCACCGCCGGCCGTTCGGCGCCGATGTCGATCTGCTCGCGCTGGTCGACGCGGCCGAGCGTGCGCTCGCCGCCCATCCGCGTCCAGCCGCGGAAGTGGGGGCTGTGCACGTTCTCGATCGCGCGCTTCTGCTCCTCGGGGAGCGCGAAGAACTCGCGGGCGGTGGCGTACGCGCTGTCGATCAGGTCGCGCGGGACGCCGTGGCCGACCAGGGAGAAGAAGCCGACCTCGTGGGTGGCGCGCCGCAGCTCGTCGCGGAAACGGGCCTGGTCGTCGGGGCCGCCGTCGAGCAGCGAGAGGTCCAGGACGGGGATGCCGGACATGGGAGGTTCCTTTCGGGGGTGCCGGGTGGGTGCGCCGACGGCGACCGCCCCGGCATCCGCCGATACCTCACCCCGGGAATGTCCGCACCACCCGGAAAACGGGATGGGGGAACCGGCGCGTGCACGTGGATGCGATGTGAGCAGGAGCTGCTGTCGGCGGCGCGAGGGATCGCGCCAGGCGGTCGCCCGGTGGGCGACCGCTCAGCGGCGACAGCAGGTACAGAGGAAAGTGCTCACGATGTGAGAAACGGTAGCACCACGACGGCGGGGTGTGTCAGTCCGTCGCGACCTCGCGCAGGAACCGCACGACCCGCCGGGCCCGGAACATCAGCGCGTACCCGATGGCGATCACGTGGCCCACCACGCGCATCGTCTCGTTGACGGCTCCTTCGAGCAGGGTGTCGTCGTCGTCGACGACGCCGTCCCGGGCCGAGCGGAGGCTCAGGATGCGTGCCCGGTCCTCAGGGCCCAGCTCCTCCAGGAGCTTCGGCACGGTCGACAGCGACTCCGCGAAGGGGGCGTTGCGCTCCAGGACGGGCTTGATGATGTCGTCGGGTTCGAGGAACTTCCCGGCGATGATGATGACGGCGACGATCGAACGGCGTCGGGCGTACTCCGCGAGGACGGCGCCCGCGCCGGCGGACGCGCCCATGAGCGCCACCCGCTCGCCCCGCTCCTCGAACTGCTCGACCAGGGCGTCGAGGCGGTCCAGCCGCTCCTGGAACGACGCGTCGGACGACCAGCGGACCCGGAACATCGTGGTGCGCACGCCGAGGGCGCGCCAGCTGCGCAGCGCCTCGCGCTGGAGGTGCACCAGCGGCGGCATCCGGTCGCCCAGCCCGGGCACGTAGATCAGCCGGATCGGCGGCTTCCGGGTACGCGCGACCCGGGCTCCCGGGAGGCTCTCGGCGGGCGCGGGAAGGTCGCTGTCGTCGCTTATCACGTGCTCGCTCATCTCGCGCAGGAGATTACACGGCGCGGGTGCCGACGCGCCCGCGCGCACGTGTCAGACGCTCGCGCACCTGTCAGACCCACAGGTCACCCGGGGGACCTGTGGGTCTGACACGTGCCCCAGCGTCTGACAGGTGCGCGTCGGTGGACCGGCAGATCAGTCGCGCATGAACGGCACCAGCCGCGGGTCGTCGAGGTCGAGGGGCCGGACCGACCGGGCGCGCTGCTTGAGCGTCTCGAGGTCCGCGTCGGCGTCCAGGAGCCAGAAGCGGGCACCGTTCCTGTCCCACTTGAGGCTCGGCGGGTTGGACGGTCCCCCGAGCAGGCTCTCGTCGTACAGGGCGACGCCGCCGTCGAACTCGACCGCCTCGAAACCACGCCCGTCGGCGAGGCCGGCCTCGATCGGCGTCGTGACGGGCCACCTCACCCAGAGGTAAGAGCTGACCTCGTCGTGCCACATCTGCCAGAGGTAGAGCGTGGTGCCGGGTTCCACCTCCTCCGGCACCTCGACCTGCTCGAAGCCGTCCGGGACGGGACCCGTCACGGAACCGTCGGGACCGTAGGTGAGGGACTCCAGGATCGCCCGGAACTCCCCGGCCGAGATGCCACCGGCCTCGGCGTACCAGAGCTGGCCGTCCTCGTCGGCCCACTCCACGTAGTGGTCCCCTGATCCGCCGGTCCCCACCTCGGCCTCGTGCAGTGACGCGACGGGTATGGGAAGGGCCCGGTACATCGGCTTTCTCCCCGTGTACATGACGACGGCGCGGCTGTCCGCCAGGTCGGCGAAGGCCGCTGCGGCGACCTCCCCCGCGCACTCCATCGGCGAGCCGTGCAGCCTCGGCGAGGCCGTCACGGGCACGTCCGGCAGCGTCCAGCCGTGGTCCATGAGACCGGGCCACTCCGACGGCGGGAGCTCCGGGGCGCCATCGAGACTGGAGTTGAGGTCGTCACACTGCGCCACCGTTCCGTCGTCGGCCGTGGACAAGGGCGTAGGGGTCGGGCCCGTCGGGGGGTCCGGCGACACCGCCGTGTCCGGCTGCTCCACCGTGTCCGGCGCCTCCACCCGCGGACCGACGTCCGCCGGCTGCGCCGCGTCATCGATCAGGACCGCCCCGACGGCCCCGACACCGAGCAGCAGCAGGCAAGCGGTCAGGAGGACGAGCACCCGGCCCGCGCTCCCGCCGCGGCGTGGGCCCGGCGTGAGCGAACCACCCCGGCCACCCACCGTGAGCAGACCGTGGGCCTGCTCCTCCTGGCGCCCTCGCTCGAAGGCCGCGCGTGCGACCTCCAGACCGGTGTCATCCACGGCCTGGGCCGGCGCGAGCTCGTGCAGGTCGTCGTACCTCGTGCGGTTCATCGTGCCCTCCTCGCGGCCGGGTCGGTCACGGCGCCGGCGGGGCCGGCACCAGGGTTCGGGCGGCGCTCGCGGGTCGCGGACGACGTCGGCAGCTCAGCGCTCTCGGCCTCGAGCCGGCGGCGGGCCCGCGACAGCCGCATCTTGAACGCGGCGACGGAGCACCCGGCCACCCGCGCGGCGTCGGCGGGCGCGAGCCCGTCCCACCCGGTGAGCAGCAGGGCCTCGCGCTCCTTCGGCGCGAGCCGGAGGAGCGCCGCGAACATCGAGTCGCGGCGGCTCACGGTCACCACGGTGTCCTCCGCCGCCCGGGCGACGCGCGCCAGGCGGACGAGCTCCCCCTCGGCCGCGCTGCGCCGTCGGGCCGCGCGGCGCTGGTTGCGCACCACGTTGCGCGCCACGACCAGCAGCCAGGGCAGCGGGTCGCCCGGCATGCTCGCCATCCGCCGCCACGCGACGAGAAAGGTCTCGGACACCACCTCCTGGGCGTCGTGCGGCTCGACGTGGCGCAGGGCATAGGCCTGGACGCGCCACGCGTACGCGCGCCAGAGCTCGGTGATCCGGTCCTCGTCCGACGGGGGATCACCGTCGGGCAGGCTTCGTAAGGTCGTCACGTCTTGAGATGTCCGCTCGCGCGCCGGGGTAACAGTCTCACCGAGAGACGCACGTGTCAGACGTACAGGTCCCCCCAGGGACCTGTACGTCTGACACGTGCGCTTCGGTGGAGCGGGAGTGGGGCGGTGGGTCAGCGGACGGCGTATGCGCGGGTCACCGTCTGCTTCACCGTGCCGCCCGACGCGTCGCGGGCCTCGACCCGGAGCGACACGTGCTCCGTGCCGCGCGGCACCCGGACCGTCCCGGTGAACGTCCCCGGCCGCCGGTCGGCGAGGGACGCGGCGAGGGACGCGGCGTGCCAGGTGGCGCCGTCGTCGGCGGACCACCACAGGCGCGCGGACGTGACCCGGCTCTTCGCGGGCCGGCCGTCCGGGCCACCCGCCGCAGGCCCGACCGTGAGCGTGACCCGCGTGCCGCGGGGTGCCTCGTTCCGCGCGTCGAGGCCCTTGACGGCGTAGCCGACGTCGAGCACGGCCGGAGCGGCGGAACCCGGCGCCGCGCGGAACCTCCACTCGGTGCGCGTCCGCGTGGACCGCTCCCACCAGGACGCCTCCTCCTGGCGCGCGTCGAGGACCACGCGGTGGGCGGCGCCGCCCGCGGGAAGCGCCACCTCGGCCGACGGCCACGTCTGGTCAGCCACGGCCTCGCCGTCCTGCCAGGCCCGCAGGCGCGTGCCCTGGCCGTTGAAGCCCCCGAACGGGTGCCCCTCCGCGTCGCTCCACGGCACGAGGCGGACACCGAGCGTGTCGTCCGAGACCGTGAACGCGCCGGCTCCCGCCCGCGTGCTCAGGACGGCGCCGCCCACCGTGGTCCGGGCCTTCTCCCGGGGCGCGTAGGTGCGCGCCTCGGAGTCGAAGTACCCCTGCTGCGGGTCGTCGGCCGAGCCCGAGTAGACCTGGTGGCCCCAGTCGACGCCGTTCGCGCTCAGGTACTCGGTGCGCTTGCCGGGTACCGCGACCGGGGTCCCGACGGCCGAGCCCCACAGGTGGTCCGGCGCGGTGCCGACCCGGGCGCTCTCGGCGTAGTGGTCGGCGCCGAGGGCCGCGTACGTGGTCGTGACGGCGGCCGTGTTCCGGGCCGTCGCCCGGAACCGGAACGTGTCCACGACGTCCTGCGTGTACAGCAGGTCGTAGGTGTACGACGGCGCCCGGCCGGCCGCCACCGGCTGCTCCAGGACGAAGTGGGTCTGCAGGTCGTAGGTGCCGACCGTGACGGGCTCGTCCGTTGGCGTCGCGTACGCCTTCGCGCCCGCCCCGACGACGGTGCCGAACCCGTACGGGTCGTCGCCCGCCGCCGTCGTCCGGGTGTCGTCCAGCGCGATCCACCGGACGGCGGACGGCCGGTGGGTGGACGCGGTGAGCTCGCGCGCCTCGCGGGCGTCGAGCACGATCGTGGTGTCGTCGGCGACGGTCACCTCGGGCCGGAGCACCGCGGAGACCTCGGAGACGACGTACTCCTCGTCGGCGGTCCACAGGAAGCCTGTGATCGAGTACCGGCCCGGCGGGACCCGCAGGTCCAGCCCCTCGGGGCCGATCTCCCCGTGCTTGTCGAACAGCGTCGGGTCGTCCACGTTCACGACACGCACGCTCGACGACCCGGTGTGCGGCTCGCCGTCGCGCCCGAGGGTCCGGACGTCCAGGTCGGCGAGGTCGGGCTCCTTGTAGTAACCGAGCGGCGTGCGGACCTCGCTGCCCTCGGCGTCCGTGGCCGTGACCGCACCCGAGTAACGGCGCTCGACGGCGCCGACCGTGCTGTCGATGCCGACCTCGACAGCCGCCGTCCCACCGGCGGGCACCGTCAGGGAGGTGGCGTCGAGCGTGACGGCGTCGGCGGGCAGCGGCTCGCCGTCCTGGTCCGACGCCTCGACCGCCAGGTCCAGTGTGACCGCCGCATCGCCGGGGTTCTCGTAGGTGAGGGTCCGCGTCGCGGTGCCCTCCTGCGGGTACTCGAAGGCGCCGAACGACAGCGAGGCGGGCGTCGGCATGACGGGCAGGTCGAGCGCGGCGGGGACGAGGAGGCGTCCGGCACCCTCGTCGAACGCGCCGCCGCTGGTGTGCACGGCCGAGCCCATGAGGACGGACTTGAGCTGCGGGCCCGTCAGCTCGGGACGGGCCTGCTTGAGCACGGCCGCCGCGCCGGCCACGTGCGGCGCGGCCATGGAGGTGCCGCTCCAGGCCGTGTAGGGGCCGTCGCTCTCCCACTCGTTGGTGCCGTCGGCGCGTGCCGCGACGATCTCGACGCCCGGCGCCGTGATGTCCGGCTTGATGGCGTAGTCCCGCACCCGCGGTCCGCGGCTGGAGAAGTACGCGACCTGGTCGTCGTCGTCGACGGCGCCCACCGTCAGCGCCGAGTTCGCCGCCCCCGGCGGGACGACGGCGCCGTACAGGCCCTCGTTGCCCACGGCCACGACGAAGAGCGTCCCGTAGCGGGCGCTCAGCGTGTCGACGGCGGTCGAGAACGGGTCCGTGCCGTCGGTGTACCGCTCGGCCTCGCCGAGGCTCATGTTCACCACGTCGGCGCCGGCCTCCGCGATCCACTCCATGCCGTCGATGATCGACGACGACTCACCGCCGCCGAAGTCGTCGAGCACCTTGCCGACCAGCAGGTCCGCGCCGTAGGCCACGCCGCGGTTGTCGCCGTCCGACGCCTCGCCCGAGCCCAGGGCGATCGAGGCCACGTGCGTGCCGTGGCCGTACCGGTCCACGGTGTCGCCGGCGCCGGTGAAGTCGCGCGCCCCGACCAGCACGTCGTCGAGGTCGGGGTGGGTGGTGTCGATGCCGGAGTCCAGCACGCCGACGGTCACCCCGTCGCCGGTGTACCCGGCGTCCCAGGCGGCCGGCGCGCCGATCTGCGGCATCGAGCCCGTGTCGAGCGCCTCGACGTGGCCGTCCAGCCAGACCTTCACGTCCGGTACAGCCCGGGCGCCCGGCCCTGCCGAGCGGGCTGACGGCGCCGGGTCCAGCGTCGCGAGCAGGTCGTCGGCCGCGGCCCGGTCCAGGTCGGCCGAGACGGCGCCGACCGACGGCAGGTTCCGCTCGGGTTCGAGGCCGAGCGCCGCCCAGTCGAGCTCGTCGGGCTGCGTCCGGCGCGCCGAGGCCGCGGACCCGACCGTGCGGGCGGCCGCGTCCGCCACGGCGGCCTCAGCCACCGCCGCGTCCTGCACGATGACGGGGACCGTGTCCCGGTGCGCGTCGTCGTACCCGGCGGCGACGAGCCCCGTGACATCGAAGAGCGCCGGGTCCAGCCGGTCCGGCACGAGGCGTGCGACGTCGCCGGGGATCACCCGCACGCGGTCGCCCTCGACGATCTTCTGGAAGGCGATCCCCTCGCGGCCCGCCGCGGGACGCACCGTGACCGACCTGCGGCCGTCGGGGTACCGCCCGACGTCGACCTGGTCGCCCGTGATCAGCGTGACCGTCGCGGGCGACGCGGCCGCGGCCGCCGTCCCGCCCGCCGCGCCGGCTTGCTCCCCACCGGGACCCGTCGTCCCGGACGACCACGCCGGTACCCCACTACCCAGCGCGACCGCCACCGCGATCGCGGCTGCCGCTGCACCCGTTCTGGCGCGCATCTACCCGTCTCCTTCGTGAGGACGTCGGCGGCCGAATACCGCCTTCACGAGGGCTGACGCCGCGTACGCCCGGATCGTTGGGGTGGAATGTCCGGGTCGTTGCGGGTGTCGACGCAGGTCAGCGCAGCAGCGGGGTCGCCGCACGCAGACGGCGCGTGTACTCGTGCGCCGGGTCGTCGTAGACCTGGGCGGTGGGGCCCTGCTCGACGATCAGGCCGTCGTGCATGACGGCGACGTGGTCGGCGACGTGCCGCACGACGCCGAGGTCGTGCGACACGAGCAGCAGCGTCAGCGCGTGCTCGTCCGCGAGGCGCGCGAGCAGGTCCAGCACCTGCCTCCGGACGGACACGTCGAGCGCGCTGACCGGCTCGTCCGCCACGAGGATGCGCGGGCGGCACACCAAAGCGCGCGCGATCGCGATGCGCTGCCGCTGCCCGCCGGAGAACTGGTGCGGGTACCGCTCGGTCGCGTCGAGCGGCAGGCCGACGGCGTCCAGCATCTCGCGGACGGCGTCGCGCCGGGCGGCGGCGGTGCGCGGGCCGCCGTCCCGGACGTTCGCCGGGTTCAGGAGCGGCTCCGCGACGATGTCGCCGACGGTCATCCGGGGGTCCAGCGAGCCGTACGGGTCCTGGAACACGAACTGCAGGGCGGCGCGCAGGTCGCCGAGGTCGCGCGGCGCGGTCGGCCCGCTCTCCGAGCGCGCTCCGCCCGACGGCGCGGGGCTGAGGTCGACGCCCGCGCTGGTGACGCGGCCCGACGTCGCGCGGTCCAACCCCGCGATGATGCGCAGCAGCGTCGACTTGCCCGACCCGGACTCGCCCACGATGCCGAACCGCTGCCCCTCCGGGACCGCCAGGGAGACGCCCCGCAGCGCCGGCACCGCCTGGCCCCGGTTCGTGTAGGTGCGGGTCACGTCCTCGACGCGGATCAGGGCGGGTTCGAGGGCGGGGGTCTCGACAGGCTCGACCAACGTGGAGGGCTCGACCAGCGTGGCGGGCTCGACCAGCGTGGGGCGCTCGACCGGCGTCGTCGCCCGGGGTTCGAGGGTCGACGCCGCCAGCAGCCGCCGCGTGTACTCGTGCCGGGGGTTGGCGAACACCTCGGCGACCGGCCCCTCCTCGACGACGACGCCGTCGAGCAGCACCACCACGCGCTCGCACACCTGGGACACGACGGCCAGGTCGTGCGTGATGAACAGCAGCCCGGCGCCCCGGTCGCTGACCAGGCGTGTCATGAGGTCGAGCACCTGGCGCTGGACGGTGACGTCGAGGGCCGTCGTCGGCTCGTCCGCCACGAGCACGGCCGGGTCGTTCGCGAGCGCCATCGCGAGCACCACGCGCTGCCGCTGTCCGCCGGACAGCTCGTGCGGGTACCGCCGTGCGGCGCCGTCGGGCAGGCCGACCTCGGCGAGCAGGGCGGCAGCCCGGCGCGACGCCGCCCCGGCCGCGACGCCGTGCACCGTCATCGTCTCCGCGACCTGGCGGCCCACGCGCATCAGCGGGTTGAGCGCCGTCATCGGCTCCTGGAAGACCATCGAGATCTCCCGGCCGCGCAGCCGCGCCAGGGCCCGCTCGCCCCGGTCCAGGAGGTTGCCGTCCACGCCGGCGAGGCCGACGTGCCCGGTCGCGGAGACGCCGTCGGGCAGCAGGCCGAGCGCGGCGAGCGCCGTCATCGTCTTGCCGGAGCCGGACTCGCCGATCAGCCCGACGCGCTCGCCCGCGGCGACCCGCAGGGAGACGTCGGTGAGCAGCGGGCGCCCGCTCCGGGTCCGGACGGTGAGGTGGCGGAGGTCGAGGGCGGGGGTCTCGACAGGCTCGACCGGCGAAGGGGTCTCGACAGGCTCGACCAGCGAGGTGGCGGCGGTCCCGACCGGCCCGACCGCCGGTGTCGCGGCGTTCTCCAGCCGCGGGTCGAGCACGTCGCGGAGCCCGTCGCCCAGGAGGTTGAAGCCGAGCACGGCGACGGCGATCGCCACCCCGGGCACGATCGCGAGGTGGTCAGCCAGCCCGAGGAACTGCTGGGACTCCTGCAGCATGCGGCCCCACGACGGCGTCGGCGGGGGCGTGCCGAGGCCGAGGAAGGACAGCCCGGCCTCCGCGAGCACCGCGATCGCGAAGTTCACGGAGCACTGCACCAGCACCGTGCCGGCGATGTTGGGCAGCACGTGCCGCGCCGCGATGGCGACCTCGCCACGGTTCGCGGCCCGGGCGGCGAGCACGTAGTCGGACCGCACGACCTGCAGGGTCCCGCTGCGTGCGACGCGCGCGAAGGCGGGGATGGAGCCGATGCCGAGCGCGACCATCGCGGTGACCGTGCCCGCGCCGTAGACGGCGCCCAGCACGATCGCGAGCAGGAGCCCGGGGAACGCGAGCAGGATGTCGGTGCCGCGCATGAGCACCGTGGCCGGCTTGCCGCGGCCCGAGCCCTGGAGCATCCCCGCGAGCACACCGAGCGGCACGCCCACCAGCGCGGCGATCCCGACGGCGACCACCCCGACCAGCAGCGTGATCTGCGCACCGGCCATGACCTGCGAGAACACGTCGCGGCCGAACCGGTCGGTGCCGAACCAGTGCTCGGCCCCCGGCGGCAGCAGGCGCTCGGCGCCCGCGTGCTCGGGGTCGTACGGGGTCCAGACGAGCGAGACGAGGGCCGTGACCAGCACGAGCCCCACCAGCACGGCGCCGATGACGAGCTGGGGGTGCACGCCGGGACGGCGGCGGGTCTCGACAGGCTCGACCCCCGGGATGACAGGCTCGGCCGACGGGGGCCGGCGGGCCGCGCCCCTCATGCCGCCCTCCGCAGGCGGGGGTCCAGCAGGGTGTAGGCCAGGTCGACCAGGAAGTTCAGGAGCACCACGAGCACGACGAGCACCGCCACGATCGACTGGACGGCCAGCAGGTCGCGGTTGCCCACCGAGTCCAGCAGCAGGCTGCCGAGGCCCGGCACGGCGAAGACCCGCTCGATCACGACGGCTCCGATCAGCATGGACGCGATCTGCACGCCCACGACGGTCACGATGGGCACGCCCGCGTTCCGCAGCCCGTGCCGCACGAGCGCGCCGGTGAAGGTGAGCCCCTTGGCGCGGGCGGTACGCAGGAAGTCCTCGCGCATGATCTCCAGCACGGCGCTGCGCACGTACCGGGTGATGATCGCGGCCTGCACGGAGCCCAGCGCGACCGCGGGCAGCAGCACGTGCCGCCAGAACTCGCCGAACCCGTCGGCGGGCGCCGTCCACCCGCCCGAGGGCAGCCAGCTCAGCCGCACCGCGAAGACGGAGACGAGCAGCACGCCCACCAGGAAGTTGGGCACGGCCACCCCGACCTGGCTCACGGCCGACAGGGTCACGCCGCCCGCGTTCCGGTGCCAGACGGCGGCCAGCGTGCCCACCGGCACCGCCACCACCAGGGCGATCAGCATGCCGAGCAGCACCAGGATGCCCGTGACCTGCACCCGGTCCGCGACCAGCGGCGTCAGGTCCTGCGACGTCACGTAGCTGGTGCCGAGGTCACCGGTCAGCAGCCCGCCCACCCACTGCAGGTACTGGACCACCAGCGGCCCGTCCGTGCCGTGCTCGGCGCGCCAGGCCGCGAGCGCCTCCGGGGACGCCTCGATCCCGAGCGCGACGACGGCGGGGTCGCCGGGCAGCACCCGCAGCAGCACGAAGATCGCCGCCGTCGCCACGAGGAGCGTGACGACGAGCTGTGCGGCGTGCGAGGCGAGGTGTCTGGCCACGGGGGTGTCCGGCGTCGGGCCGGATCAGCTGTCCGACCAGCGCAGGCCGGTCAGGTCCATGGACTCCGTGGTGGCGTTCGCGGCGATGCCCGCGAGGACGGCGTCCGCCACGACCGTGTTGGGGAAGAGGAACAGGGGGTCGCTCGCGGCGTCGTCGACGATCATCCGGGCCACCTCCTGCATGCCCGCGACGTACTGGTCGGGGCTGCCCTCGTCGGCCTGCTCGGCGACCTGCGCGAGGCGCGGGTTGTCGTAGCCGACGTAGTAGTCGGGGTCGCCGAAGATCGTGAGCATGTCGCGCGCCTCGGTGTGCAGGATCACGGACATCTCGTAGTCGTGCTCGGTGAACACCTTGTCGAGCCAGACGGCGGGGAACTCCGCCGGGACGATCCTCGCGTCGATGCCGACGTCCTTGAGCTGGGAGACGACCACCTGGGCGACGGCCTCCGCGTAGGGGCGGGTCGGGACGTCGAACGTGATGCTCAGGTCCTCGGCGCCGGCCTCGGCCAGCAGCTCCCGCGCCCGGTCGGGGTCGTACGGGTAGGCGCTCGTCAGGTCCTGGTAGTAGGGGTCGGTGGGCGGCACCATCGAGCCGATGAGCTGCCCGTGCCCGGCCCACGCCGTGTCGAGGACGGCCTGGCGGTCGATCGCGTACATGACCGCGCGGCGCACGTTGAGGTCGTCGAACGGCGGCCGGGCGTTGTTCAGGGAGAGCAGCACCTCGCCCGTCGAGGTGCCGTCGACCACCTGGAGGTCCTCGTCCTGCTCCAGGCCGGAGATCAGGTCCGGGGCCTGCATGTTGTACGCCATGTCGACGTCGCCGGCGCGGACCGCGTTGGCCTGGGCGTTGGCGTCGGCGAAGTACCGGACGGTGACGTCGGGGATCGCGGGCGCCTCGCCCCAGTAGTCGTCGCGGGCGGCGAGCGTGACGTGCTCGCCCGTGGCGACCTCCTCGACCGTGTAGGGGCCGGTGCCGACCGCCTCGGTCGCCAGGTCGGCGGACAGGTCGTCGGGGAACATGGCGCCCACGGACGTGCCCATGTCGAACAGCCAGCCGTTGCTCGGGTGCGCCAGGGTCACGGCGACCTCGGTGTCGCTGACGGCCTCCGCGCTCTCGACGACGTCCATCTTGGACTTCAGGCTCAGCGTCCAGTCGTCCTGGACCCGACCGATCGACGCGACGACGTCGTCCGCCGTGAAGGGCGAGCCGTCGGAGAACGTCACGCCGTCGTGCAGCGTGAAGGTGTAGACCGTGCGGTCGCCGTTGATCTCCCACGACTCGGCGAGCTGCGGCTGCACCTCGCCCTCCTGGTCGATCGTCACGAGACCCTCGTAGACGTTGTTCATCAGGAGCTGCGGGATGGCCGAGCCGGACGTGGTGGTGAAGTCCAGGTTGGTGGGTTCCCCGGTCAGCCCGACGACGACGTCGGTGCGCCCTCCCGAGGCTTCGCCGGACGAGCTCCCCGCGGTGCACGCCCCGAGCGCCGCGGTGCTGAGGACGACGGCGGCACCGACAAGACGCCTGCTGAGGTTCTGCACGGTGCCAGGGTAGTCGGGGTGAACATAGGGTGAGCCTGTGCGCCTCGTCACCTGGAACGTCAACTCGATCCGCACGCGGCTGGACCGCGTGACCGCCTTCCTCGACCGGTCGCAGACCGACGTCCTGGCGATCCAGGAGACCAAGTGCCGGGACGACCAGTTCCCCACCGCGGCGTTCGAAGCCGCCGGGTACGAGGTGGCGCACTTCGGCCTGTCGCAGTGGAACGGCGTCGCCATCGTCTCTCGGGTCGGCCTGGCCGACGTCGCGACCCAGTTCCCGGAGCAGCCCGGCTTCGCCAAGCCGGCCGCCGACGCCGACCCCGACGCGCTGCTCGACGTCGTCCCGCCGCTGGAGGCCCGGGCGATCGGCGCGACCTGCGGCGGCGTCCGCGTGTGGAGCCTGTACGTGCCGCACGGCCGCGCGCTCGACGACCCGCACTACGCCTACAAGCTGGCCTGGCTGGAGGCGCTGCGGGCCTCGGCGAAGGCCTGGGCCGACGCCGGCGACGCCGTCGCGCTCACGGGCGACTGGAACGTGATCCCGCTCGACACCGACGTCTACGACGCCGCCGACTTCGCCGGGAAGACCCACGTCTCCCCGCCGGAGCGCGCCGCGTTCGAGGCGTTCGGCGAGGCCGGGTACACGGAGCTCACCCGGAAGTTCCTCCCCGAGGAGCACACCTACACCTACTGGGACTACCAGCAGCTCGCCTTCCCCCGGAACAAGGGGCTGCGGATCGACTTCTGCTGGGCCTCGCCCGCGCTCGCGGGACGTGCGTCCGGCGCCTCGATCGACCGCGACGAGCGCAAGGGGAAGGGCGCGTCGGACCACGTGCCGGTGATTGTCGACCTGGCCGACTGATCCGTCCTGCGCACGCTGTGATGTGTTCAGGTTCCACTCCCGATGGGGAAATCATCGGGTGAAATTGTCCATAAATCGAGGGCACTCAAACCGGGTGCCGTTCCGGTAGCCGGGTCGTTACAGAATGTCGGTAAGTTATCCGCATGACGTCGAAGCCCGACCAGACCCCGGCCGCCACTGAAGTCGCCGAGATCCCCGGTTCGGATCCCGTTGCCAAGGCGTCCACGGTCTCGTCGGAGCCGGGTACCGCCCCCGACGGCCCCCACGGCAAGGGTGGCGACGACGACGCGGAGGCCGGCGCGACGGCCGGCGACGCCTCTCGCGAAGCGTCCCCCGACGACTCCCGGGGCGCCGGGTCCGCGGCCTCCGCGGACGAGGCCGGCGAGGCGGCGGACGACGACGTCGCCGCGGGCGAACCGGCGAGCAGCACGGCTGTGGACAACCCTGTGGACAACTCGGCCGAGAATGCTCCGGCGGCGGGCAAGTCGGCCGCGGGGGGCTCGGCAAAGGGCGGCCCGGCGAAGGCGGGCGCGACCAAGAACGAATCAGCCGACGAGGACGAGCCGGCTGCATCGAGCACGGACTCCCCGGCCGCGCCGGAAGCCACGTCGAAGCCAGCGCCGAAGCCCGCCCAGAAGCCCGCGCCCGTGCCGGAGCCCGAGGACGTGGGGCCGGCGGAGCCCGCCCCCGAGTCGTCGAACCGGCCGCGGCGGTACGAGGCGCCGACCGAGGAGATCAAGATCGTGCCGCCCGCCGCGAGCGCCGCGACAGCGACCGCACCCGAGCCCGCGCCCGCACCTGAGGACGAGGCGGAGGTGACGGAGCCCGAGGCAGAGGACGCCTCCGCGAGCACCCCGGCCGAGACGCCGGCCGCATCGACTCCCGCGAAGCCGGTCAGCAAGGCCGCGGACGAGACCGGCGCCAAGAAGCCGGCCGCCGACGTCCCGGTGATCGACGAGAACTTCGACTTCAAGGCGCTGTCCTTCGCGGCGATCTCGGCGGCGCACAAGAAGGCCCTGGGCCCGCGCACGGTCGCCGGCGAGGACGAGACGTCCGCGGACGACTCGGCCGACGCGCAGTCGCCCGACGCGCCCGAGACCGCGGCCGACGCCCAGGCCGCGACGGCCGACGCGCGGGCAGCCGACACCTCCCCGGCGGAGGCACCGGCCGCGGACACGTCCGACGCGCAGACCTCGGCCGACACAGCCCCCGTCTCGGCAGGTTCGGCGAGTTCGGCAAGTTCCGCAGCCTCCGCAAGCTCGGCCGCCTCTCCCGCGGAAGCCCCGGCAGCAGACCGGTCCCCGGCGGAGGCACCGGCACGGGAGGACGACGCCGCGACCTCCGAGCTGTTCGCGTCCCCCACGACGCGCACCCCGGTGGCCCCCACGCCGCCGAGCGCCTTCCCCACGCCCACGGCGCCGCAGCAGCACTCGCAGGGCGCCCCGGCGCAGCCCGCGCCGTCGGCGCCGCACCAGCCGCCGTCGCCGTTCCCGGTGACCCCCGGGGGCTCGCCGCACTCGTTCCCGGCCGTCCACGACTACGCGCCCGAGGCGTCCTACGCGGGCTGGCGTCCGCCCACACCGGCCGAGGAGTCGGCGAAGCGGCGCCGGTACGCCCTGATCGCCGGCGGCGCGCTGGCCGTGGTGGCGGTCGTCGCGGTGATCGCCCTGATCGTGAACATGGTGGGCCGGCAGCAGTGGGAGCCCATCGAGGCGATGATCGCGGAGCCGCAGGAGGTGCACCCGCTGCAGCTCGTGCTCGGGTCCTGCGTGGAGAGCGTGCCGGACGACGGCGAGATCCCCGACGTGCTCGCGGTCCCCTGCGACGACTCGCACACCGCCCAGGTGGTGGGCCGCACCGACTTCGCCGACGCCGCCGTCTGGCCGGGGCGCGACGGCGTGGACAAGCGCATCGCGCAGGTGTGCGGCACCAAGCAGCTCGGCCCGAACGCCCGCACCAGCCCGGTCGCGGGCTCGGTGAGCTACGTGGTCTGGGGTCCCAGCGAGGACTCGTGGGCCGACGGCGACCGGGTGGGCCTGTGCCTGGCGACCACCGCGGAACCGATCACACAGGATCTGCTGCAGTAGCCGGCGACGCCGTCGGGACCCGGACGCCGCCGCCGTCGAGCAGCGTCCGGCCCAGCGGGGTCAGCGCGTGCAGCACCGTGTTGCGCTCGCGCCCGCTGGAGACCAGCCCGGCGTTGCGCAGCACCGTGGCGTGCTCCGAGGCCGACGCCGGGGAGATCTCCAGCCGCTGCGCGAGCTCGCTGGTCGTCGCCCCGGTGCCGAGCGACCGCAGCACCGCGGCCCGGGTGCGACCGAGGAGTGCGGTGAGCGGCCGCCCGCCGTCGGCCCGCGCCTCCGAGCCGGTGGCCGTGGCCGTGCCCGGCCGGGCCTGCTCGTGGGCGATCGGGTAGATCAGCAGCGGCGGGAGCTCGGGGTCGGCCAGCGAGATCGGCGCCCGGTTGCAGAAGTACGACGGGACGATGAGCAGGCCGCGGCCCGCCAGGTGGACGTCCCGCTCCGCGGCCGTCGCCACCGACAGCACGGGGTGCTCCCACCGGATCGCGGGGTGCAGGGTCCGCAGGGCCTGCTCGGTGCCGCCCGCGACCCAGGCCCGGGTGCGCGCCGCGCGGTCGACGTCGACCGCGGCGAGGATGCCGCTCCAGTACGGCCCGAGGGCCTGCTCGTGGTACGAGCGCATGGCGACGCCGAGCCCGCGCAGCGCGGGCGCCGTCCCGTCGGCGAGGTCCCGCATCCACACGTGCGGCGTACGGCCGTGCGCCAGCCGCGAGATGTCGTGCCGCAGCCGGGCGCGCGAGGTCGACAGGACGGCGTCGAGGCCGGTCTCGAACGCGTCGGACCCGGTCAGCGGCAGGGCCGCGCCCGTGGCCGGCGTGAGGAAGTCCGGCGAGTAGCCGCGCGGCGGCGCCAGGCGCAGCAGCATCCGCGCCGCGGGCGGCAGCCCGGTCAGCACGCGCTCGCGCCACGGCTCGAACAGCGTGGCCCCGGCGCGCTGGTTCACCACGTGGGCGCTGAGCAGCGTCTCCCACAGGGGGTCCGGGCCGGGTGCGATCCGGACCCGGGCCAGATCGTCCGACGTGAAGTGGAACCGCAGCATCGGGCCTCCTTGACCGTCTGCCTCACCTGATGGCGCCCCCCGGCTCACCCCCGCGCGCCCTGACCGTGCCGGAGTCGCGCGCGGCCGACCGCGCGCGACTTCACCCCGCACATACAGAGGGACGAGCGGCAATTCGGGTTCTGGGCGTCGGGACGGCCACCTTCACAGGACCGCCACATCCGGACCGCCGTCCGGGCGCCGGCTATGCCGTGAGCACCCGCCGTTCGAGGGTCAGGCCCTCGCCGTCGGCGCGGTCCACGAGCACGGTGTCGCCGTCGGACACCTCGCCCGCGAGCAGCAGCCGCGCCAGGCGGTCGCCGATCTCGCGCTGCACGAGGCGGCGCAGCGGCCGGGCGCCGTAGGCCGGGTCGAAGCCCTCCAGGGCCAGCCACTCGCGGGCCGCCGCGGTGACCTCCAGCGTGATGCGCCGGTCGCCCAGCCGCCTGCCGAAGGCCTCGACCTGCAGGTCGACGATGCGGCCGAGCTCGTCGAGCGACAGCGCGTCGAAGATCACCACGTCGTCGAGCCGGTTGAGGAACTCCGGCTTGAACGCCGCGCGGACGGCGGTCATCACGGACTCCCGCCGCTCCTCGTCCGACAGCATCGGTTCCACGAGGAACTGCGAGCCGAGGTTCGAGGTCAGCACCAGGATCGCGTTGCGGAAGTCCACGGTGCGGCCCTGGCCGTCGGTGAGGCGGCCGTCGTCGAGCACCTGGAGCAGGATGTCGAAGACCTCCGGGTGGGCCTTCTCCACCTCGTCCAGCAGCACCACGGAGTAGGGCCGGCGCCGGACGGCCTCGGTGAGCTGGCCGCCCTCCTCGTACCCGACGTAGCCCGGGGGCGCGCCGACGAGCCGCGCCACGGAGTGCTTCTCCCCGTACTCGGACATGTCGATGCGCACCATGGCGCGCTCGTCGTCGAACAGGAAGTCCGCCAGCGACTTGGCGAGCTCGGTCTTGCCCACGCCCGTGGGACCGAGGAACAGGAACGAGCCCGTGGGCCTGTCGGGGTCGGAGACGCCGGCCCGGGTGCGCCGCACGGCGTCGGACACCGCGGCGACCGCGGCCCGCTGGCCGATGAGGCGCTGCCCGAGCACGTCCTCCATGTGCAGGAGCTTCTCGGACTCGCCCTGCAGCAGCCGCCCGGCGGGGATGCCGGTCCAGGCGGCGACCACCTCGGCGATCTCGTCGGCGCCGACCTTGTCGGCGATCATCGGCGGGGTCTCGACACGCTCGACCAGCGGCTCACCGGCGGTCGAGCCTGTCGAGACCTCGCTCGTCGCCTCCGCCTCCTCGGCGGCCGCGAGCTCCTTCTCGACCACGGGGATCTCGCCGTACCGGATACGCGCCGCGCCCTCCAGGTCGCCCTCGCGGAGCTGGCGCTCGGCGTCGGTGCGCAGCTCGTCGAGACGCGCACGCAGGTCGCCGACCCGGTTGTGCCCGGCCTTCTCGGACTCCCAGCGCGCCGTGAGCGCGGCCAGGGCCTCGCGACGGTCCGCGAGGTCGGCCCGGAGTCGTTCGAGCCGGTCCTTGGAGGCGGCGTCGGCCGACTCGGAGAGCACGACCTCCTCCATCTCCAGGCGCGTGACGGCACGCTGCAGCTCGTCGATCTCGATCGGCGAGGAGTCGAGCTCCATGCGCAGGCGGGACGCGGCCTCGTCGACCAGGTCGATCGCCTTGTCGGGGAGCTGCCGGCCGGAGATGTACCGGTCGGACAGCGACGCGGCGGCCACGAGCGCCGAGTCGGCGATCGTCACCTTGTGGTGCGCCTCGTAGCGCTCCTTGAGGCCACGCAGGATCGCCACGGTGTCCTCGACCGACGGCTCGCCCACGAACACCTGCTGGAACCGGCGCTCCAGCGCGGGGTCCTTCTCGATGTGCTCGCGGTACTCGTCGAGCGTGGTGGCGCCGACCATGCGGAGCTCGCCACGCGCGAGCATGGGCTTGAGCATGTTACCGGCGTCCATCGCGCCGTCGCCGCCCGCCCCCGCGCCGACGACGGTGTGCAGCTCGTCGATGAAGGTGACCACCTCGCCGTCCGACGCCGTGATCTCCTCCAGGACCGCCTTGAGGCGCTCCTCGAACTCGCCGCGGTACTTGGCGCCGGCCACCATCGACGCGAGGTCGAGGGAGATCAGGCGCTTGCCCTTGAGGGACTCGGGCACGTCGCCGGCCACCACGCGCTGGGCCAGCCCCTCGACGACCGCGGTCTTGCCGACGCCGGGCTCGCCGATGAGGACCGGGTTGTTCTTGGTGCGGCGGCTCAGCACCTGGATCACGCGCCGGATCTCCGAGTCGCGGCCGATGACGGGGTCCAGCTTGCCGTCCCGCGCCTGCTGCGTCAGGTCGGTGCCGTACTGCTCCAGCGCCTTGTAGGTGCCCTCCGGGTTGGGGCTCGTGACGCGGCCGGACCCGCGGACGGCGGGCAGGGCCGCGCGCAGGGCGTCGGCCGTGGCCCCGGCGTCGGACAGGATCTGGGCCGTGGGCGACTGGCCCGCCGCGAGCGCGATGAGCAGGTGCTCGGTGGAGACGTACTCGTCGCCGAGCCCCTGGGCCTCCTTGCCCGCCAGGTCGAGGACGGTCGCCAGGGCGCGGCTGGCGCTCGGCTGGGCCGTGCTGGTGCCGCTGGCCTGGGGCAGCGCGACGAGGGCCGCGCGCACCTGCCGGCCGATCGTCTGCGCGTTCGCCCCGACCGCGTCGAGCAGGCCGACGGCCACGCCGCGCTCCTGCTGGAGCAGCGAGGCGAGCAGGTGGACCGGCTCGAGCTGCGGGTTGCCGGCGGCCGACGCCGACTGGATGGCGTCGCCGATCGCCTGCTGCGACATGGTCGTGAACTTGGTGTCCATGAAGCCTCCCGGGGCTGGTGGTTGGTGGGCGGAGCCCTACCTCGATGAAACCGCCTCAAAGTTGAGTCTATTCCGCTCAACTTGTAAATCACTGTAGCGCGCGTCACCGACACTCGTACGGTGGCCGGATGAACACGCAGGTCATCGTTCTCAACGGCGGATCGAGCTCCGGCAAGTCCGCGATCGCGCGCGACCTGCAGGCCGTGCTGCCCGAGGCCTGGCTCTCGCTCAGCGTCGACACCCTCGTCGACGCGATGCCCGCCCGCCTCACGGCCGGCGGCGACGGCATCGGGTTCGCCGACGACGGCGGCGTCGCCGTCGGGCAGGACTTCATGGAGCTCCAGGACGCCTGGATCGCCGGGCTGGTCGCCATGGCCCGCGCGGGCGCGCACCT
Source organism: Promicromonospora sukumoe (assembly GCF_014137995.1). NCBI lineage: Bacteria > Bacillati > Actinomycetota > Actinomycetes > Micrococcales > Promicromonosporaceae > Promicromonospora > Promicromonospora sukumoe. Next base: position 164,194 of record NZ_JACGWV010000003.1, on the reverse strand, counting down.
CGTGGTCGACGACGTGTTCCTCGGCGGCGCCGGGTCGCAGCGCCGCTGGCTCGACGCGCTCGGCGACGTGCCGACGCTCTGGGTCGGCGTGCGGTGCGACCCGGCGGTCGCGGCCCGGCGCGAGGCCGCCCGCGGCGACCGGGTCACGGGCATGGCCGAGCGGCAGGCCGACGTCGTCCACCGGGGTGTGCACTACGACCTGGAGGTCGACACCACGGACACCGGGTCCCTGGACTGCGCGCGGACCATCGCCGCACACCTGAGATCATCACGGAGTGACCGAGCAGACTGACGACTCCTTGACCCCACCGCGCGCCGTCCTCGTCGGGATCGTCGGTGGGGCCTTCTCCGGGCTGTTCGGGCTCGGCGGCGGCATCGTGATGGTGCCGCTCCTCACCTCGCTCGGCGGCCTGACGCAGCGCCGGGCCAGCGCCTACTCGCTCGCCGCGATCCTCCCGGCCGCGATCGTCGGGTCCATCCCGTACCTCACGCACCAGGCGGTCGACCTGATCTCCGCCGCGCTGCTCGTCGTCGGCTCCGTGGTGGGCGCGGCCTACGGGGCGCGGCTGCTCGCCCGCGTGCCGGAGACCCTGCTGCGCTGGCTGTTCGTCGGCGTGCTCGTCGCCGGCATCGTGCGGTCCCTGCTCGACTCGTTCGTCGACCCGCCGTCCGTCGACACCGCGCAGGGCATCCCCAGCCTGCTCGACGGCGCGGGCATGGTCGGGCTCGGCCTCGTCATGGGCATCGCCTCGGGCCTGCTCGGCATCGGCGGCGGCCAGATCGCCGTGCCGGGGCTGTCCGCGCTGTTCGACTTCGCTCCCGCGCTCGCCAAGGGCACGTCCCTGGTCGCGATGATCCCGACGGCGATCTCGGGCACGTGGGTCAACGCGCGCAACGGCCTGGTGCACCTCAAGACGGCGGCGATCATCGGCCTCGTGGCGTCGGTCTTCTCGTTCGGCGGCGCGAGCCTGTCGGTGGTGCTGCCCGACAACGTGGCGTCGATCCTGTTCGCGGCGCTCCTGGTGTTCGCCCTGGTCCAGCAGATCCGCAAGGCCTTGGAAAAGCGCTAGCTGCGAGGTCGGCAATTCGGGTGGTCGGCAGAATGTCAGGTGATCGGTATTCCGAGGTGCCGACTACCTGACGTTCTACCGACCACCCGAAACTACCGACCAGCCAGCACCGCCGCGCACTCCGCCGCGACCGCCACCGCGACGTCGCGGACCGTGTCGGCGTCGTGCTCCGGGACCACGCGCTGCACCGCGCCCTCGGCGAGCAGGTCCACCGCCCGGATGTGCTGCGCCTCCGCCAGCTCGGCCGCGTGCGTCGTGTCCCCGTGCACGATGACGCTCGCCCCCTCGGGCGGCAGCGGCGACAGCCAGGCGTGCTCGGCCGCGATCACGGCCCGCGCGGGCAGCAGCGCGAGCGCCCCGCCGCCGCAGCCCTGGCCGAGGATCACCGACAGCGTCGGCACGGTCATCCGGGTCAGCGCGGCCATGCAGCGCGCAATCTCGCCGGCGAGCGCGCCCTCCTCGGCGGCCTCCGAGAGCTCGGCGCCGGGGGTGTCGATCACGGCGACCAGCGGCAGCCGCAGCTCCTCGGCCAGCCCCATCGCGCGCCGGGCCACGCGCAGCGCGGCGGGCCCCATCGGAGTGCTCTCCGACTGCCGGGTCCGGTCCTGCCCGACGACGAGGCACGGCCGGCCGTCGAGCCGCGTGAGCGCGACCAGCATCGACTCGTCCCGCTCGCCCTCGTCCGTGCCGGACAGCCGGACGGTCCCGGTCGCGCCGTACCGCAGCAGGTCCCGCACCCCGACCCGCCCCTCGGTGCGGGTACGCAGCACGGAGTCCCAGGCCGACGTCGTCCCGGAGGGCTCGCCGGTACGGCGCGGCAGGGCCGACGGCGCCGGCGGGTCGACGAGCACCGCGAGCGCCCGTTCGACCAGGGCGGGCAGGCTCTCGGGGGTGACGACGCCGTCGAGCACGCCCTTGGCGGCGAGGTTCTCGGCGGACTGCACGCCGTCGGGCAGGGCCTTCCCGGTGAGGGCCTCGACGACGCGCGGGCCCAGGAAGCCGATGAGCGCGCCCGGTTCGGCGACGGTGAGGTGGGCGAGCGAGCCCCAGGACGCGTAGACGCCGCCGGTCGTGGGGTGCCGCAGGTAGACGAGGTAGGGCAGGCCGGCGTCGCGGTGCGCCATGACGGCGCGCGAGATCTCGACCATGCGCAGGAAGGCGGGGGTGCCCTCCTGCATCCGGGTCCCGCCGGACGCCGTCGTCGCCAGGACGGGGAGCCGCTCCGCCGTCGCGCGCCGGACGGCGGCGGTGATCCGCTGCGCGGCGGCCCGGCCGATCGAGCCGCCGAGGAACCGGAACTCGTTGACGACCACCACCACGGGCCGGCCGCGGACCTGCCCGCGCCCGGTGAGCACGGACTCGTCGGTGCCGGCCTTCTCGGCCGCGGCGGCCAGCACCGCGCGGTACTCGGCCGGGTGCCCGGAGGTGTCGACCGGCTCGTCCCAGGACTCGAAGCTGCCGGGGTCGAGCACCAGGTCGAGCAGCTCGCGGGCGCTCCAGCGCCGGGTCACGACGCCCCCGAGGCGTCGAGCCACGCCCTGATCCGGGCGGCGTGCTCGTCGAGCACCGGCGGCGCCCGGTGCTCGCGCCGCGTGACCTCGGCGCCGTCGGCGTCGAAGAACCGCAGCGGCGGGCCGGGCAGGGTGAGCCGGCCGAGGCTCGTGTGCACGACGTCGACGAGCAGGCCCTGGCTCGCCGTCTGCTCCCATGCGTACACCTCGTCGAGCGTACGCACCCGGCCCGCCGGGATCCCGGCGTCGGACAGCCGGGTGAGCAGCGCGTCGGAGTCGTAGGCCTCGAAGGCGTCCTCGACCACCTTGATCACCTGGTCGCGGCGGGCCACCCGCTCGGGGTTGCTCCGCAGGCCCTCCGCGTCAGCGTCGAGCCCGAAGGCGAGGCAGAACTTCTGCCACAGCGCCTCGGACCCGACGGCTATCTGGACGGCGCCGTCACGGCAGCGGAACAGGCCGTACGGCGCGATCGAAGGATGGTGGTTGCCCTGCGCGTGCCCCACCTCCCCGGCGACCGTCCAGCGGGTGCCCTGGAAGGCGTGCACGCCGGTGACGGCGGCCAGCAGCGACGTCCGTACGACCTGCCCGACGCCGGTGCGGTGCCGCTCGTGCAGCGCCGCCAGCACGCCGTACGCGCCGTAGATCCCGGCGAGCAGGTCGCCGATCGGCACGCCCACGCGCTGGGGGTCGTCGGGACCGGAACCGGTGAGCGACATCAGGCCGGCCTCGCCCTGGGCGATCTGGTCGTACCCGGCGCGGCCGCCCTCCGGCCCGTCGTGCCCGAAACCGGTGATCGAGAGCACCACCAGGCGCGGGTTGCGCTCCAGCAGCGTGTCGACGCCGAGCCCGAGCCGGTCCAGGACCCCGGGCCGGAAGTTCTCCACGAGCACGTCGGCGCGGTCGACGAGGTCGAGGAGGGTCGCCCGGTCGGCGTCGGCCTTGAGGTCGAGAGCTATCGACTCCTTGTTCCGGTTCGCGGACAGGAAGTACGTGGACTCGCGCCCGTCCTCCTCGCCGACGAACGGCGGGCCCCAGCCGCGCGTGTCGTCGCCGCGGCCGGGCACCTCCACCTTGACGACGCGCGCACCCAGGTCGCCGAGCATCATGGTGGCGTGCGGCCCGGCGAGGGCACGGGAGAGGTCGACGACGACGACGTCGGTCAGCGGTCCGGTCATGGTGCTCACCAGCCCGGCAGGACGAGGATGCCCCACACCAGCAGGGGCCCCGCGAGGGTGACGATGACGGCGTAACCGAGGATCTGCTTGTAGTAGGCCTGCTCCGAGATCGTGTCCGGGCGGTTGGCGAGCATCAGGGCTCCGTTCGTGGAGAAGGGGCTCACGTCGACGATGGTCGAGGAGACGGCGAGGGCCGCCGCCATGGCCCAGGGGCTCACACCACCGGCCGCGATGAGCGGCACGGCGATGGGGATGATCACCGGCAGCAGCGCCGTCGACGACGCGAACGCCGAGACGATGCCGCCGACGTAGCAGAGGACGAGCGCACCGATGGCCGCGATGCCGAGACCCGCCGCCCAGGTGCCGATGTACTCGGGCGCCCCCGCCGCGGTGAGGATGGTCGCGTAGGTGCTCACACCCGCCACCAGCAGCACGGTGGGCCACGCGATCTGCTTGACGGCGTCCTTGTGCTGGTGCGGCGACAGCATCGCCAGCGCGACGGCGGCGGTGATCGAGACGAAGCCGATGTTCTGGTCGAAGGCGAGCGCCGTGACGGCGACGGCGGCGAAGGCCACCAGGGTCAGCACGTGGTCGCGGCGCACGCCGAGGCCCCGGGTCACGGTCGAGACGCCGGCGCCCTGGCCGCTGACGGTGACCGAGGTCCCGCCGGTGTGCAGGTCGTCGACGACGCGCCCGGCGGCGCCGGACGCCTCCGCGGGGTCCACCCGCTCGTGCATGAGCTGGCGCCCACCGAGGGCGAGGAAGAGGACGACGGCCATCGCGGTGTTGATCGCGAGCGACGCGATGAACACGCCCATCTCGGTGCCCTCGTAGCCGACGTCGGCCATGACCGAGTTCGTGATGGTGCCGTAGATGCTGATCGGGGAGAACCCGCCGCCCTGGGCGCCGTGCACCACGAACATGCCCATCATGAGCGGGTTGATCTTGTAGCGGCGCGCGAACCCGAGCGCGACCGGGCCGATGATGGCGCAGGCCGCGGGGCTGGCGGCGCCGATCGCGGTCAGCAGCGCGGTCACGGCGAACATGACCCAGGGGATCAGCGCCACCCGGCCGCCGACCGCCTGGACCGCTTTGGCGACGATGAGGTCGACGGTGCCGTTGTTCTTGGCGATGGAGAACAGGTACGTGACGCCGATGAGCGTCAGGACGAGATCGGCGCTGATCCCGCCCAGCACCTCCTTCTCGTCCATGTTCAGGGCGAAGACGCCGACAAACCACGCCGCGACATAGGCGAGCGCGCCCATGTTGATCGGCAGGACTGTCCCGGCGACGAACAACGCGACGAGCGCGATGATCGCGATCCACTCAGGACCCATGAGAACTCCTCTGTCTCCATCGCGGCGGTCACCGTTGACCGACGAGGCACGATGGATCAGTGGCCTAGCCAATAGGCCAGTGTCCTTTCTGTCAAGTATCCTCAGGTCGTGACCCCGAAGGCTTCCGCCGAACTGCCCACCCCGCTGGCCCGCACCCGCCTCTACGAGCAGGTGGCGGAGCAGATCACCACGTGGATCCGGCAGAACGGGCTGAAAGCCGGGGACCGGCTGCCCCCGGAGCGCGAGCTCGCCGCCCGGCTCGGCGTCAGCCGTGCGACCCTCAGCCAGGCGCTCGTCGCGCTGGAGGTGGTGGGCGTCGTGGTGGTCCGGCACGGGGACGGCACCGTGCTGACCGGCAAGCTCAGCGAGAGCCGCATCGTCGAGGCCATCCGGGCGCACGCCGACCGCATGCCCGAGATCATCGACATCCGGGACGCGCTGGAGACGAAGATCGCCGCCCTGGCCGCGCAGCGCCGCACCGACGACGACCTCGCCGCGATCGACGCGTCCCTGGACGCCATGGCGGCGTCGATCGAGCACGGCGACCGCGGCGTGGACGCCGACGAGCAGTTCCACGCGGCGGTGACGGCCGCGGCGCACTCCGACCTGCTGGCCCAGACCATGCGCGAGATCGCCAGCCTGATCCGCGAGAGCCGCATCGAGTCGCTCTCGCAGCCCGGCCGGCCGCGCAACTCCCTCACGGGGCACCGCGCCATCGCGGACGCCATCCGCGCACGCGACCCGGAGGCCGCCGCCGCGGCCATGCACGCGCACGTCGAGATGGTCAGCGACGTCGCCCTGCTGCGGGGGGACGAGCGATGACCGGCTGGGAGCACCTCGCCGTCCTCGGCGCCGGCTTCGGCGCGGGCGTGCTGTCGACGACGGTCGGCGTCGCCTCGCTGCTGAGCTTCCCCGTGCTGCTGGCCGTGGGCCTGCCGCCCGTGGTCGCGAACGCGTCGAACACCGTGGGCCTGGTGCCCGCCGGGCTGAGCGGGTCGTTCGGCTACCGGCAGGAGCTGCGCGAGCACCCGCGCGTCGCGGTGATCGTGCTCGTGACCTGCGCCGTCGGGTCGATCGGCGGAGCGGTGCTGCTGCTCGCGCTGCCGCCGGGCGTGTTCGAGGCGATCGTGCCCTGGCTCATCCTGACCTCCTGCCTGCTGGTGGGTGTGCAGCCCTGGATCAGCCGGTGGCTGCGGCGCACCCGCGACGAGCCGACCCGGCTGCGGCACGGCATGTCCCCCGCGACCGTCGTCTTCTCGGTGCTGACCGGCGTGTACGGCGGCTACTTCGGCGCCGGCGCCGGCGTCATGATGGCGGCGGTCCTGGGGCTCGGGACCGACCTCGCGGTGAAGAACATCAACGCGCTGCGCACCGTCGCGCTGCTCGCGGCGAACGTGATCGCCACGGTCATCTTCGTGTTCGTCGCCGACCTGGACTGGCTGGCGATCGGGCTGCTGGCCGCGGGCTCCGTGGTCGGCGGGTACGTGGGCGCGCGCATCGGGCGCAAGATGCCGCCGAGCGTGTTCCGGGTGCTCGTGGTGGTCGCCGGCGTGGTGACCGCCGTCGTCATGCTGACCTGACCTGACTCCGCCGGCCAGGCCCGGCCCGGCTCCGGCCGAGCCGGGCCTTCGTACGTCCCGCGTGCATAATTTTTGTGCATGACTCTTGTGCACAGAGATTGTGCACGCGTACTGTGCACGTATGACCGCTCCCCAGGACGACTTCCGCCTCACCCCCGAGGCCGTCAAGGTGCTCGCACACCCGCTGCGCTCGCGCCTGCTGGGCGCGCTGCGGCGCGGCGGGCCCGCGACGGCCACCACGCTCGCCAACGCGCTGAGCACCAACACCGGCGCCACCAGCTACCACCTGCGCAAGCTGGAGTCGGTCGGCCTGGTCGCGGACACCGGCGACGGCGCCGGCAAGCAGCGCCTGTGGCGCGCCGCCACCAGCTCGCACAGCTGGGAGCGCTCGGAGCTGGCCCACGACGAGGACGCCGCCACCGCGCTCGGCTGGCTGGAGCGGGACTACCTGCGCCTGTTCACCACCGACTTCGGGCACTGGCTCGACGTCGCCGAGGCCTGGCCCGCCGACTGGCAGGACGCCACCGGCCAGGGCGACGCCTGGGTGACCGTGAACCCCGAGCAGCTCCAGGCGCTCCGCCGCGACATCGACGCGGTGCTGGAGCGCTACCGCGACGCCGAACCGGCCCCGGACGCCCGCCGCGTGCACTTCTGGCAGGCGGCGTTCCCCCTGGAGCCGGACGATGCCCCGGGCGCCGGCGCGCCCGAGGCCGGGCCCGACGGCGCCGACGAGGAGGACCGGTCATGACCCCGCTGACCCCGCGCCGCGCCCGGCAGGTCTTCCTGCTGCTCACCCTGACCCGCTGGTTCCCCGTCGGGCTGGTCGTCACGGTCACCACGCTGCTGCCCATCGAGCGCGGCCTGTCGGTGCCCCAGGCGCTGACCGCGCTGTCCGTCACGGGGTTCGTGGTGTTCGCGCTGGAGCTGCCGACGGCGGGCCTGGCCGACTCGCTCGGCCGACGGCCGATGCTCGTCGCGGCCGGTGTGCTGCAGGTCGTGGCGGCCGCGCTGTTCCTCGGCGCGCAGACGTTCTGGGCCTTCGCGCTCGCCGCCGCGGCCATGGGCGCCTTCCGGGCCCTGGACTCCGGTCCGCTGGAGTCGTGGTTCGTGGACACGGTGCACGCGACCGAGCCGGGCGCCGACGTCGACCGGCCGCTCGCCGCGCAGGGCACGGTGATGGGGGTGGCCATCGCCGCGGGCGCGCTGATCTCCGGCGGGCTCGTCTGGTGGCACCCCCTGGACGCCTGGTCGTCGCTGGTGCTGCCCTACGCGGTCTACGCCGCGCTCTCGATCGTGCACCTGTTCACCGTGATCGTCCTGGTCCGGGAGACGCCGCGCGGCGCGGGGCACCCGGCAGGGACGGGCGCGACGGCCGACGCCGTCGACGCCGAGGCGGCCGGCCCCGGGGCGACACCGGCCCTGCTGCCGGTGCCGTCGTCGGGCAGCCAGGGCACCCCGGGCGCCCAGGGCAGGCGGGGCGTGGCCGGACGCGTGCTCGACTCCGCGCGGCAGGCGCCCGGGGTGATCCGCGACGGCCTGCGCCTGGCGCGGGACAACCGGGTGCTGCGCTGGCTGCTGCTGGTCGAGGTGTTCTGGAGCGTCGGGATGGTGGTCTTCGAGACGTTCCAGCCGATCCGGCTCTCCGAGCTGCTGGGCGGCACCCAGGCCGCGGCGGCGGTCTCGGGGCCGGTCGCGGCCGCCGGGTGGGCCGTGTTCGCGGGCGGCGCGGCACTGACGGGTCTGGCCACGCCCCGGCTCGGCGTGGCCCGGACGGCGATCCTGGCGCGCGTGCTCAACGGGCTCGGGACCATCTGGATGGGGCTCGCGCTGGGGCCGGTCGGGCTGGTCGCCGCCTACCTCGTGACCTACGGGCTGCACGGCGCCTGCGGGCCCGCCTACCAGGCGCTGCTGCACCGCGAGGCCGAGTCCCGGAACCGGACCACGGTGCTGTCGATGGCGTCGATGGTCGCGTTCGCGGCCTACTCGCTGGGGGCGCCCGCGCTCGGCTGGGCGGCGGGATGGCTCTCCACGCCCGCCGCCATGGTCATCGGCGGGGTGTTCAGCACCGTGGGCGCGCTGTGCTTCCTGCCCGCGCTGCGCCGGGAGCGCCTGTTGTCTGGCCGCACGGCGCGCCTGTCGGGCACACTGGCCGGGTGAACGACTGGACCGAGGACGTGCTGGGTGCGGGCTTCGAGGCCCGCACGCTCCAGCTCCCGGGCGGCGCCGAGGCCACCCTGATCCGCTACACGCCCGAGGACGGGCCGGTGTCCGGGCGCACACCGGTGCTGTACGTCCACGGGTTCACCGACTACTTCTTCCAGCGGCACCTGGCGGAGGCGGTCGCGGGACGGGGCTACCCGTTCTACGCCGTCGACCTGCGCGGGCACGGGCGCTCCATGGACGCGTGGACGGCGGCGGGCCGCGACGCCAACATGATCAACCGCCTGGAGCTCTACGCGCAGGACCTCGACGCGGCCGCCGACGTGATCGCCGCGGACGGCCACTCGGGGCTGGCGCTCCTGGGCCACTCGACGGGCGGGCTGATCACCTCGATGTACGCCAACGCGCGCCCCGACCGGGTCACGGCCCTCGTGCTGAACAGCCCCTGGTTCGACCTGAAGGGGAGCTGGTCCGACCGGACCCTGGTCACCCAGGCCGTCTACGTGCTCGGCCGGGTCTCGCCCCGTCTGGTCGTGTCCCGGCTCGGCGAGGGCTACGGCCGGGCCCTGCACGTGACCTCGGGCGGCGAGTGGGAGTACGACCTGCGGTGGAAGCCGTACGCGGGCTTCCCGGTCCGGGCCGGCTGGCTGGCGGCGATCCGGCGCGGGCACCGCGCCGTCGGGCGGGGGCTGGCCGTCCAGTGCCCGGTGCTCGTGTGCACCAGCGGGCGCACCGGGTCCGACCTCGGGGAGATCGCGGAGCAGCTCGGCACCGACGTGGTGCTCGACGTCGCGCACATGCACGCCCGCGCGCCGCGGCTGGGGCAGACCGTGGAGATCGCCGTCATCGAGGGCGGGGCGCACGACCTGGCGCTGTCCCCGAAGCCGGCCCGCGAGAAGTACCTGAGCACGGTGCTGGACTGGCTGGACGCGCACACCTGACGGGCGAAACACACATTCGGCATGAAACTGTGACCGTTCCCTGGCGTGCCGCGGAACCCTGATACCGCGCTGCTCCGCCAGGCTTCCGCCATGGAAGAGACGTGGGTGAGTCATGCGCTGCGGCGCCTGCCCGATACCGTGTCGTGCCCCGCGTGCGGCGGTCCCCTGCGCGGCGCCGTCTGCGGGACCTGCGCGCTCGACCTGAACGGCCGGCGCGGGATCGACGTGCACGAGGCCTCGCTCGCCGTCGAGCGAGCCATCCGGGAGCGCCAGCGGATCCTCGACGAGATGCGCGCCGAGCAGCCCGCGGCGGCCGCGTACGACCGGCGGGCCGCTGCCTTGGCGGGTGCCCCGGCGACGGGGCGCCGTCCTGCACCGGAGCGCGTGGTCGCGTGGAGCGGCGACGCTCCCCCGGTGCGGCGCGCGCCCACGCGGCCGACGACGGCGCCCGCGCGCGGGCCGGTGTCCGCGGGCGGGCCGGCGTTCGCCGGAGCGGTGCCGGGCGATGCGGAGTGGGCCGGAACGGTGGTCGCCGCCTCCCCGGCCAAGGCCGCCCCGCGCAGCACCGTGGCCCTCCAGCCGATCCTGGCCGGGGTCGGCGCCGCGCTGGTCGCGGTCTCCGCGGTGGTCTTCGTGTTCTTCACGCTCGCCGACCAGCTCGTCCTGCGCACCGTCGCGACGCTGCTGGTCACGGTCGCCTCCGTGGTCGCGGCGGCGGTGATGCGCCGGGCCGGGCTGCGCTCGTCCGCCGAGGCCGTGGCGACGCTCGCGTTCGCGCTGGGCTGGGTCTGCGCGGAGCTGGGCCTGGAGGCCGGCCTGCTCGGCGGCGTGGAGCCGTTCCTCGCGCGGGCGGCGCTGCTCGCGGTGCTCGCGCCCGCGCTCGTGGTCCTCGGCGCCCGCCTGCGGGTCCGGGCCTGGGCGGCGGCCGGCGGCGTCGCCGCACCGCTGGTCCCAGTGCTGCTCGCGACGGGCCTGTCCGACGTCGGCGTCGGCCGGTGGGTCTGGGTCGTCGCCCTGGTCGCGGTGGCCCTCGTGGCGCACGCCGCGATCCGGGTCCTGGGCCGCGCGGGCGAGCGCCTCGGCGTCGTGCCGCGGTGGGAGTCGCGGGTGCTCGGCGTGGTCCGGACCGTGGCCGTGCCCGGGGCGCTCGTCGCGATCTTCACGCTGCCCGGCCTCGCCGCGCTGGCCTTCGCCGCCTGGTGGGCGGCCGTCTCGGTCGGCGCGGTCGCCGCCGGGCACGTGCTGCGGGTGCGGTCCTGGGTCACGACAGGCCTGCTCGTGGCTCCGTTCGCGGCGTTCCCCGCCGCGCTCGCCCTGCCGGACGACGCCGTCGCGCGCCCGTGGGCCGTCGTCACGGGCGCGCTGCTCGTCGCCCTGGCCGCGCTGGGCGGCCCGGTGGTCGCGCGGGTCACGGGCCCGCGCGTCGGCTCGCCCCTGCGGGCGGAGCTCGGGCTGCTCGAGGCGGTCCAGGTGCTCGGGGTGGTGCTGGCCGTCGCGACGGCGTTCCTCGTGCCCCCGACACCGCTCCTCGCCGGCGTGCCGGGGGACGCCGAGACCGCCGCCGTGCTGGCGGTCACCGCCGTCGTCGCCGCCGTGCTGCGCCGCGGCACGCACCGCCGCTGGTGGACCTTCGTCGCCGGAGGCCTCGGCGCGGCCGCGGCCATGTGCCTCGCGGCCTGGGAAGGGGCCGAGCTGATCTGGGTGCTGCCCGCGGCCGCGGGCGTGGCCTGGGCGGTCCTCGCCGTCGTGCTCACCGTCCTGGTCACGGTGCGCGCCCGCCGGCTCGTGCCCGCCGCCCGCACGCGCGCCGACCTGCTGCTCGCCGCCTGGCTCGTCGCCGCGGTCGCGACCGTCCCGGCCGTGTCGTCCGCGGGGCAGCGTGTGCCGGAGGTGCTGGTGGGACCGCTCGGCGTGTCCCCCGCGCTCACGCTTGGCGACGGCCCGCTGGGCGGCCCGTACCTGTCGCTGGACGCACGGGCCGCCGGCACGCTCGGCGTGGTGGTCCTGGTGCTGCTGGTGCTGACCGCCTCCCGGCTGGGGATCGCGGCGGGCCCGGCGTCGGCCGCCCCGGCGCCGCTGGTCCGGACGGCCCGCGCGCTCGCCCCGTGGGTGACGGCCGGCCTGGCCGTCGTCGCCGCGCTGCACACGCGGCTGGTCGCCGGGGCGTCGCTGGTGCTGCTCGCCGTGCTCGCCGCGGTGCTCCTGGCGGCGACGGCCGATCCCGACCGGTCCTGGCGCCCGCTGCGCGCCGTCGTGGTCGGGGTGCGGGCCGGGGCCGCCGGCCTGCGCCGGGCCCTAGGGTTCACCGTCCGGCTCGGCGGTTCCCCGATGGGCGCCGCCGAGGGCGCGTCCTGGCGCCCCGCCGCGCTGACCGCGGCGTGCGTCGCCCTCGGCCTCTTGACCGTCGGCTCCTGGCAGAGCCGGCCGTCCGTGCTGGCCGCCGCCGCCGTCGTCGTGCCGCTCGTGCTGGCCGCGCGGGCGGCCCTGCCGCGCGCCGTCCACCCTGCCCTCGTCCGCGGGGCGTACGCGTACGCGCTGGTCGTGGGCGGCGTCTGGCTGGGCTGGCTCGGGTTCGGCTGGGTCGCCGCCGTGTGCACCGTGTCCGCGGCGGCCTCGGTGACGGCCGTCGTGGTGACCGTCGGCACGCGGGTCACCCGCGCCGAGTGGTTCGCGGTGCTGGGCGTGACGGCCGTGCCGTTCGCGCTCGGCGTGTACACCGTGGTCGGAGAGCGCACCTGGTGGTCCGCCGGGGCCGCCGCGGCGATGCTCCTGCTGGAGCTGGTGCTGCTGCTGACCCGGCGTGCCGGGCTCGCGCCCGCCGTCCGCGTGATCGCGGCGAGCCTGGTGCTGCCCACCACGTCCGTGGCGATCGTGAGCGCGGGCGCCGCGCTGCTCCCGGGCAGCGGCTCGCCCGTGCTGCTGCCGGTGATCGCCGCGGTGGTCGCCGTGGTCGCGGGCGGCGCCCCGCGCGTGGCCGGCTTCCTCGCCGGCCGGCTGCCCGACGGCGGCGGGGTGGGCACCCTGGTGCGCGGGACGCTGGAGGTCAGCGCGCTGGTCACGGGCGCGATCACCGTGGGCCTGGCCTACGGGCGACCGGCCGCTGGGCCCGACATCGCCGTGGCCGTGCTCCTGCTTCTCGCCGTCAGCGCCGGGGTGGTCGCGCGCGAGCCCGACCGTACCCGCGTCTGGTGGCTCGCGGGCGTCCTCGCGACCGCGGCGGTCTGGACCGCGCTGGCCGACGGCGGCGTGCGGCTCGTCGAGGCCTACACGCTCCCGCCGGCCGTCGCCGCCGTGCTCGTCGGGGCGCTGCTCGCCCGCCGGGCCGGGACGCACGGCTGGCGGCTGGTCGCCGCGGGCCTGCTGCTCGGGCTGGTGCCGAGCGACCTGACGCTGGCCCTCGGCACCGGGCCCGGGGACCCGCGCGCCTGGGTCCTGCTGGCGGTCGGCGTCGTCCTGACGGTCACGGTCGTCGTGCTGCGCCGGTGGCCGCTGGTCTCGGACGCATGGGCCGCCCGGGCCCGCGTCCTGCTGGCCGGCGCCGTGCTGCTCGCGGGCGTCGGCCTGACGATCGAGTCCCTGCAGGTCGCGGGGTCGCCGTCGGGCGCGCCCGGGACCCGGTTCGCGGTCGGCCTGGGCTGGGCGTTCGCGGCGGGGCTGCTCGCCCTCGTCGCGGTCAACGCCGCTCGGACGGGCGCGTCGTCGGCCCGGCTGCGGCGGGTGCTCGACGGCGCGGGCCGCGTCCCGGCGCTGCTGTTCCTGACCGTGGGGGCCGTGGCGAACACGGAGCCGCACTGGGGCTCCATCGTGACCCTCTGGGTGCTGGAGGTCGCGGCGCTGGTGCTCCTGGTCGTGGTCGCGCGGCGGCTGCTGCGCGGGCACGGCACGGGTGTCCCGTCGTGGGCCGTCTGGCTGGCCGCGCTGGCGGCGGGCATCGCTGCCTGGCTGCCCCGGGAGCTGCGCGTCGAGGTGTTCTCCGTGCCGCTCGGCGTCGGGCTGGTGGTGGCCGGGTGCTTCGCGCTCGGCGAGTGGGAGGCCCGCACGAAGGTCAGCGGGCCCGACGCCGCGCGGGTCCCGCCGCGCACCCTGGTCGGCTGGCCGGTGGGGTGGACGGGTTCGTGGGCCCTGCTGGGGCCCGGCATCCTCGCCCTGCTCGGGCCGTCGGTGCTCGCGACCTTCACCGACCCGCAGACCTGGCGGGCCGTGCTCGTGGTCGGCGTGGCGCTGACCGGGGTGCTGGTGGGGTCCCGGCGCGGGCTCAAGGCGCCCTTCCTGCTGGGGGTCTGGGTGCTGCCCGTCGAGGTGCTGATCGTGTTCGTCAGCCAGCTGGGCACCGAGATCTCCGCGGTGCCCTGGATGCTCACGCTCGCCGCGGCCGGCGGGGTGCTGCTCATCATCGCCACCCTGGACGAGCGCCGGACGGCGGGCTACGGGGGTGCGGCGGCGTACCTCCGGGACCTGCGGTGACGGGGCCGCCGCGTGCGTGGTGGGATGACCCCATGCTGCACGACCTCACCCTCTCCGCCCACGGCGTCCGCCTCGAACCCCTGACGCGCGAGCACGCGCCGGCCCTGGCCGGGCTGGTCGACGACGGGCTCTGGGCCGGCATGACCACCGCACTCCCCGACACGACCCCGGCGATGGAGGCGTACGTCGACGCCGCGGTCGCCGCCCCCGACCACCTCGCGTTCGCGGTGCTCGGACCCGACGGCGAGGTGCGCGGGTCGACCCGGTTCTACGAGCTCAACGCCGGGCAGCGACGCGTCGAGATCGGCTCGACGTTCTACGGCCGGGACTGGTGGGCGGGCCTGACGAACCCCGCATGCAAGCTCATGCTGCTGCGGCACGCCTTCGAGACCCTCGGCCTGCGTCGGGTCGCCCTGCGCTGCGACGCCCGCAACACGCGGTCCCGCGCCGCGATCCTCAAGCTCGGCGCGCGCGAGGAGGGCCGGCTGCGCGGGCACCGCGTGGCACCGGACGGTTCCGAGGGCGACACCCTGTACTTCTCGGTCCTGTCCGACGAGTGGCCCGGCGTCCGGGACGGTCTCGTGAGCCGTCTCACGGCCCTCACTGCCGTGTCCGAATCCCGCTAGCCGGTTCGCCCGGACGGGGCGCAGGATGGTGGGCATGACCGACGTCGAGCTCCGCGATCCCGCGTTCACCGAGCGCTACCGCGCCATAGCCGCGCGCGACTCCCGCTTCGACGGGCAGTTCTACACCGCGGTCCGCACCACCGGCATCTACTGCCGGCCGTCCTGCCCGGCCCGGACGCCGAAGGCCGAGAACGTCTCGTTCTACCTGACGTCCGCCGCCGCGCACGAGGCCGGCTTCCGCGCGTGCAAGCGGTGCCTGCCCGAGGCCGCCCCGGGCACCCCCGCGTGGGACCTGCGCCGCGACCTCACGGGCCGCGCCATGCGCCTGGTGGCCGACGGCGTGGTCGACCGCGAGGGCGTGTCCGGCCTGGCCGGCCGCCTGGGCTACTCCGAGCGGCAGCTGCACCGGCTGCTCGTCGGCGAGCTGGGCGCCGGGCCGCTGGCCCTCGCCCGGGCGCAGCGGGCCCAGACGGCGCGGGCCCTGCTGGTCGGCACCACGCTGCGGCTGGCCGACGTCGCCTTCGCCGCCGGGTTCGGGTCGATCCGGCAGTTCAACGACACCGTGGCCGAGGTCTTCGGCGCGACGCCGTCGGAGCTCCGCGCCCGCGCCCGCCGGGGTGGCCGGAGTGGCCGCAGTGTGGCCGCCGATGAGATCGGTCGGTCGCACCGAGACCGGTCGGTCGATGGACCGGTCTCAGGGCAGCCGACCGATCTCGGTGAGCACGAGCCCGAGCCCGTGCGGATCTCGCTGACGCTGCCCGTGCGGGAACCGTTCGACGCGCGCGGGGTGCTGGAGTTCCTGGCCGTCCGCGCGGTCGACGGGGTGGAGTCCGCGGACCTGGGAGTCGGCGGCGCGACGGGTCTGGGCGGCGGCGCGGCCACCGTGGACGGACCTGCGCCAGTGCTCCGGTACGCCCGGACCGTGCTCCTGCCGCACGGGCCCGGCGCGTTCGAGGTGCGGGTGCCCCGTCCCGGCGGCGGACGCGTCGACCTGGACCTCGAGCTCACCGACCTCGCGGACGCGCCCGTCGCCGTCGCGCGCGTGCGGCGCCTGCTGGACCTGGACGCCGACCCGGTCGCCGTCGACTCGTCGCTCGCCGCCGACCCCGTGCTGGTGCCGTCGGTCGCGGCGGTCCCGGGGATCCGGGTGCCCGGCACGCTGGACCCGGCCGAGCTGCTGGTCCGGGCGATCGTCGGCCAGCAGATCAGCGTGGCCGCGGCGCGCACGCACCTGTCGCGCCTCGCGCGCGGCGTCGGCTCGCCGTACGTCTCGGCGTTCGAGGGCCTGACCCGGCTGTTCCCGACCCCGGCCCAGATCGCCGGGCCGGCGCACCCCGCACCGGGGGCCGACGGCGAGACCGACGGCCTCGACGTCCCGCCCGGCACGGACGCGGCCTCCGCGTATCTCCGGCTCCCGGCCCGGATGCTGGCGACCGTGCTCGGCGCGGCCCGGGACCTCGCGGACGGCAGCCTCGTCCTGAGCGTCGGCGACGACCCCGACGACCTACGACGTCGCCTGGTGTCCCGGCCCGGCATAGGCCCGTGGACGGCGGGCTACGTGGCGCTGCGCGTGCTCGGCGACTCCGACGTGCTGATGGACGGCGACGTCGCGCTGCTCTCCGGCGCCCGCAACCTCGGGCTGGTCTCCGCGGAGGCGTCCCGGCCCCACCAGTTCAAGGAGCTCGCCCTGCGCGGCGCGGCCTGGGCGCCCTGGCGCTCGTACGCCGCGATGCACCTCTGGCGCTCCGCCTGACGTGTCAGACCTACAGGTCCCCCGAGTGACCTGTGGGTCTGACAACTCGAACTCACGGAAGGAAGATCATGCAGACCACGACCCTCACCACCCCGGACGGCCCCTTCAGCGTCGTCGTCGCGGCGGTGCCCGACGGCACACTCCCCGCGGGCGAACCGCGGGAGCAGGTGCTGGCCGCCGGCTGGACCGACGACGTCGGCTCCCTGCTCGCGCTGGTCCACCCCACGCTGCGGCCGTCCGCCGTCGGCCAGGAGACGAAGCCGACGGGCCTGCTCGCGGAGGCCGCGGACGCCGTCCGCGCCTACTACGACGGCGACCACGGGGCGCCCGGCCGCGTGCCGGTGCTGCAGGCGAGCGGCCCGTACCGGACGCACGCGTGGGACGTGCTGCGGGAGGTGAAGGCCGGGGAGCGCCTGACGTACAGCGAGTACGCGGTGCGGACCGGGCGCCCGGCCGCCGTCCGGGCCGCGGCCGGGGCGTGCGCCATGAACGCGGCGGCCCTGTTCGTGCCGTGCCACCGCATCCTGCGCACGGACGGCACGCTGGGTGGGTTCCGCTACGGGCTGCCGATCAAGGAGAGCCTGCTGGCCCGCGAGGCCCCTCTGCCGAAGTAGAACTGTGGCGAGATAGAACGGGGGCTGTGGCACTGATCAGTGCCACAGCCCCCGTTCTATCTCGCCACAGTTCTACTTCGGCGGGACGGGTGGGTCAGCCCTTGACCGAACCCGCCAGCAGGCCGCGCACGAAGTACCGCTGCAGCGACAGGAACACGATCAGCGGCACGATCATCGAGATGAACGCACCGGCCGACAGCAGGTGCCAGTCGCCGCCGCGCGAGCCCGCGAGCTCGGCCACGCGCACGGTGAGCGGGAAGGTGTTCAGGTCACCCATGACGAGGGCGACCAGCAGGTCGTTCCACACCCACAGGAACTGGAAGATGGCGAACGCCGCCAGCGCCGGGGTGAGCAGCGGCAGCATCACCCGGAAGAAGACCTGCACGTGGCCGGCGCCGTCCATCCGCGCCGCCTCGACCAGGGACCGGGGGATCTCCTTCATGAAGTTGTGCAGCAGGAAGATCGCCAGCGGTAGCGCGAAGATCGAGTGCGACAACCAGATGGTCCAGAACGAGCCGTTGATGCCCAGGTCCACGTACGCCGAGAGCAGCGGCACGAGCGTGATCTGGATCGGCACGATCTGCAGGGCGAAGACCGCGATGAACAGGAAGTCGGAACCCTTGAAGTCGACCCAGGCGAACCCGTAGGCGGCCAGCAGCGCGAGGGTGATCGGGATGAACACCGCGGGCAGCGTGACCACGAACGAGTTGATGAAGAACACGGCCAGGTTGGTGGACCCGTCGAACAGCGCGGCCTCGTAGTTGCGCAGCGAGAACACGCCCTCGCCGGCGAACGCCGAGCCGAACACGGTCCACCAGCCGCTCTGGCGGATGTCCAGCTCGGGCCGGAACGACGTGACGAGCAGGCCGACCGTCGGAACCGTCCAGATGATGGCGATGACGACGGCGAGGGTGCTCGCCCACGGGTTGGAGAGCGCCTTGCGTGCCTTGCGCGCGCGGTTGCTGAGGTTCGACGTGCGACGGGGCACCTCGGGTACGGCGTCGGCTGTCTTGACGGTGCTCATCGGACGTCCTCCGAGAGGCGCTGCTGGCGCACGTTGTAGATGATCACGGGAACGACGATGACGAACAGCAGCACGGCCAGCGCCGCGCTCAGGCCCGCCTCGTTCTGCCGGAACCGCTGGTCGTAGAACTCCAGCGCCACGATGGAGGTGCCGTACTGGCCCGCCGTCATGGTGCGCACGATGTCGAAGGTTTTCAGTGTCGTCATCGCGATCGTGGTGAGCACGACCACGAGGGCGGGGCGGATGCTCGGGATGGTGATGCGCCAGAACATGCCGAACCCGGAGACGCCGTCGAGCCGGGCCGCCTCGACGATGTCGTCGGGGATGGCCTTGATCGACGCCGAGAGCAGGGTCATCGCGAAGCCGGCCTGGATCCAGACGAACACGACCATGATGAGGAACGTGTTCAGCGGCCTGCCGATGAGGAACTGCTGCGGTTCGCCGCCCAGCCAGACGATGAACTGGTTGAGCAGGCCGGTCTGGTTCACGCCCGCGGGCTTGAACTCGTAGACGAACTTCCAGATGATCGACGCGCCCACCATGGAGATGGCCATCGGCAGGAAGACCAGGCCCTTGGCCAGCGCCTCGAAGCGGCTCTTGTCGACCAGGTAGGCGTACACGAGGCCGAGGAACGTGGCCGCGAGCGGGGCGACGAGCACCCAGAGCGCCGTGTTGCCGAGCACGACGAGGAACCGCGGCTCGGTGAACGCCACGATGTAGTTGTCGAGGCCCACGAACTCGGTGCTGTTCCGGTTCATGAACGAGTTGATGATGGTGCGGATCGCCGGGTAGACGAGGCCGAGCAGCAGCAGCAACAGTGCCGCGCCCGTGAACCCGAAGCCGACGAACCAGCGGGAGGGGTTACGCGGCCTGTCGACCACGAAGAGGATGATGCCCATCAGCACGACGAACAGCACGATCGCGATGAGCATCAGCAAGATCTTGTGCACGGGGTCGGCCCCGGCATACAGCAGCCAGTCCATGGCTATCTCCTGTCGCTGACCTGGTCCGGTCGTCCTTGACGGGACCGTCCCACAGCCTAGGACGGCGGAGGCGTGGGACTGGCAGTCCCACGCCTCCGCGCGTCATGGTCGAGTTCTGGTCGTCAGTTCGACGGCCAGGAGCTCTCGATCTGGTCGGTGACCTCCTGGCTGCTCTGGTCGCTGGCGAACCAGTCGACCATGCCGCTCCAGAACGAGTCCGTGCCGACGGCGGCCGGCATGAGGTCCGACGCGTCGAACCGGGCCACGGTGGCCGGGTCGGCGAGGATCTCGGCGGAGAGCCGGTCGAAGTCCGTCGCGAGCAGGTCCGGGTCCAGGCCGTTGTTGGCGCTCACCCAGCCGCCGGCGGGGGTGGCCTGCGCCTTGGCGTTGGCCCAGTCCGCGCTGGACAGGTAGGTCTGGAAGGCCTGCACCTCGGGACGGTCCGTGAACGCGCCGATGAACTCGCCGGCGACCAGCGTCGGCTTCTCGTCGGCCGTCTGCGCCGGCAGGTAGAACGCGTAGACGTCGCCGTCCGGGCCCACCTCGGTACCCTCGGGCCACTGCGTCTGGTAGAAGTTCGCGGCACGGTGCATCCAGCAGTTGCCGTCGAGGATCGGGTAGCCCGCGTCGGTCCAGGTCGCCGTGGCGATCGAGTCGACGCCGCCGAGGCCGCCGTTCACGTAGTCCGGGTTCTTCAGGATCTCGCCCGCGGTGTCGAACGCGTCGACGATCTGCGGGTCGTTGAACGGGATCTCGTGGGTGTACCACTGGTCGTAGACGTCCGGGCCCGCGGTGCGGAGCACGACGTCCTCGATCCAGTCGGTGCCCGGCCAGCCGGTGGCGTCACCGGACTCGATGCCCGCGCACCACGGACGGGTCGCGCCCTCGTTGCCCTCGGCGATGGTCGCCGTGAGCTCCGTGAGCTCGTCCCAGGTGGTGGGGACCTCGTACCCGGCGTCGGCGAACATCGACGGCGAGTACCAGACGTACGACTTGACGTTGGAGCCCAGCGGCGCGGCGTAGAACGTGCCGTCGACCGTGCCGTACTCCTTCCACTCCGGGGCCCAGCCCTCGTCGACGTTGGCCTCGACCTGCTCCGGTGCAGGGAGGACCGCGTCGTAGTCGTTGACGAGCGTCTGCAGCAGACCCGGCTGCGGCAGGATCGCGATGTCCGGCGGGTTGCCGGCCTGGACGCGCACCGGAAGCTGCGCCTCCATCTCGCGCGAGCCCTCGTAGTTGATCGTCACGCCGGTGCAGTCCTCGAACGGCTTGTACGACGCCGTCTGGGTCTCCGCCTCGGGCTCCACGATCGTGGTGTAGACGCTGACCTCGGTGCCGTCGAGGTCGCCGAACTCGTCGAACGCGGCGCAGTCGATCGTGGCCTGGGTGGCCTCTCCGCCGCCGCCCCCGTCCCCGCCGCCGCCGTCATTGGTGTCGGCACAGGCCGTTAGGACCAGGGCCAGGCTCGCGCCGGTCGCCGCCAGGGCGACGGCTCGGCGCTTGGAAGCCATCCGGATAGTCATCTCGTGCTCCTCCACTGCTTCGTGGGCTCAGAACCCTCTGACTTGCGGGTAAGGACCGGCAAGACTGCCGGGTTGCCCGACCTCAACGCAACCGTGGTTCGCGATGCAATGCAAGCCCATACAGCATCACCTTGCATTACGAAATCGTTGCAATCGCAGCGATCGGCCAAGCGAGGTGAAACGCCGGGTCGGACACGCGCAAGGCGCCCGCCCGTGCACGACGGCGTGTCGGCGTCGGGACGTAGGCTTGTGCCGCCAGATCACTGGTGCCCCTACGGAAGGACGGTCATGATCGAGCTGAGGACGCCGCGCGAGATCGAGGAGATGCGCCCGGCGGGACGCTTCGTCGCCGACGTGCTGCTCGCCGTCCGCGAGGCAGCGGCCGTGGGGGTGAACCTCCTCGAGCTCGACGAGATCGCGCACAAGATGATCCGCGACCAGGGCGCCGAGTCGTGCTACATCGACTACCACCCCTCGTTCGGCGCGATGCCGTTCGGCAAGGTCATCTGTACCTCGGTGAACGACGCCGTGCTGCACGGCCTGCCCTTCGACTACGCGCTGCAGGACGGCGACCTGCTGTCGATCGACTTCGCCGCCTCGGTGAACGGCTGGGTCTCCGACTCGGCGCTGTCCGTCGTGGTGGGCGAGCCCGACCCGGCCCGCGCCGAGCGCGACACGAAGCTGATCCGCACCACCGAGGTGGCGCTGGAGGCCGGCATCGCCGCCGCGCAGCCGGGCAAGAAGATCGGCGACATCTCCGCGGCCATCGCCGAGGTGGCGCACGCCGCCGGTTACTCGGTCAACACCGACTTCGGCGGGCACGGCGTGGGGCGCACCATGCACGGCGACCCGCACGTGCCGAACAACGGCCGCGCCGGCCGTGGGTTCCCGCTCAAGCCGGGCCTGGTCATCGCGGTCGAGCCGTGGTTCCTGGAGACCACGGACGAGATCTTCACCGACCCCGACGGCTGGACGCTGCGGTCGGCCGACGGCTCGCGCGGGGCGCACTCCGAGCACACGATCGCGATCAAGCCGGACGGCCCGCTCATCCTCACGGCGCGCTGACCGAGGACGTGTCAGACGCTCAAGTCCCCCGGGGGACCTGAGCGTCTGACACGGCGCTAGATCAGGGTCTTGAGGGCCTGGATCACGCCGTGCTGCGAGATGTCGCCGACGGTCTCGTTCGCGATCGCCTTGACCGCGGCAGGAGCGTGCCCCATCGCGACGGCGCGCGCGGCCCAGCTCAGCATCTCGATGTCGTTCAGCCCGTCGCCGACGGCGAGGGTGTTGTGCCGCGGGACGCCGAGGGCGGAGCGGATGTTCTCCAGCGACGTCGCCTTGCTCAGGTGCCGCGGCGTCACGTCGATCCAGTCGGGCCCGGCCTCGGTGGCCGTGACGCCGTGCCGGCGCAGCGGCTCGAGCAGGTCCAGCACGTTCGGGCCCCGCAGGATCGCGCGCGAGGCGGGCATCACGCCCAGCTCGCCGACGCTGACCACGCGCTGGGCGCCGTTGACCTCGTGCGGCTCGAACAGCCGGTTCACGCGGTAGCCGATGCCGATCTCCTCGACACCCACCTGCACGTCGGGGAACCGGCTCAGCGCCATCTGCGCCACGGGGCCGACGTCGAAGGTCAGCACGTCCTCGAGCATGTAGCCGTTGGTGCACGTGGCGCACAGCCGTGCCGTCACCGCGCCGTTGGAGGCGACCACCCAGCCGTCGGTGATCCCGAGCTCCTTGGCCACGGGGAGGATCCCTGTCAACGACCGGCCCGACGCGAGGACCACGTGGTGCTTGCGCTCGCGCACGAGCCGCACGGCCAGCACCGTCGGTCCGGGCACGGGCTGCCCGGTGACCAACAGGGTCCCGTCGATGTCGAGGGCAACCAGGTGGGGCGCATCGTTGCGCACCCGCGTGGAGACCGATTGGTCGTCCAGGATCATCACGTACCCCCATGGCACCGTGAGCGCCGTCACTCTTCGACGGATCGCGCCCAAATGTACAGGCATCCGGCCAGTGATCCATACCTTTGCACGGATTACTTTCACCCGTGGTTCGCCTCGCGGGTTCTTGGCCGGTTCAGAGCAGCGAGCGGAGCACCTCCACGAGGCCGTCGTCCTCGATCGAGCCGGTCACGGCGTCGGCGGCCGCCTGCACCGCTTCGGCCGCGTGACCCATGGCCACGCCGTGTCCCGCCCAGCGCAGCATGTCGATGTCGTTGCTGCCGTCGCCCACCGCGACGGTGTCCTCGATCGCCACGCCGAGCTCCTTGCGGACCCTCTCCAGGGCCGACGCCTTGGTCACGCCCTGCGGTGCGATGTCCATCCACGCGGACCAGCCGACGGCGTACGTGACGTCGTCGAACCCGAGGCGCGCCGCGATCTCGTGGAACTCCGCGCTCGTCTCCCCGGGGCTGCGGACCACCACGCGCGTGACGTCGCCGGACCAGAGCTCCTCGAAGTCCACGACGCGGTGCTCCCCGTTGAGCTCGCCCTCGGGGAAGAGCTCGTTCATCCGGAAGCCGACGCCGACGTCCTCCACCGCGTAGCGCGCGTGCGGCAGCTCGACCTGGAGCATGCGCAGCACCGGCTCGGGGTCGAACGTCTCGACCCGCTCCAGGGTGTAGCCCATGGGCGCGGACACGTCGATGCGCGCCGTGACGGCGCCGTTCGACGCGACGATCCACTCGTCCTCGATCTTGAGCTCGGCCGCGACCGGCGTCATCGCGATGAGCGACCGCCCGGACGCGAGCACCACGTGGTGCCCGGCGGCCCGGACGGCCGCGACCGCCTCGCGCGCCTCGTCGGACAGCACCTCGTCGTACGTGACGAGCGTGCCGTCGATGTCGAGGGCGATGAGCTTTCGTTCGGAGTCACGTGCCACGCTCGCAGCCTACAGACCCGAGCATGAACGCCGGCCGACGACGAGGTGATCGACCGCCCTACTTCACGGGCTCCAGGACCTCCAGGCCGCCCAGGTACGGACGCAGGCCCTCGGGCACGCGGACCGAGCCGTCGGCCTGCTGGTGGTTCTCCAGGATGGCGACGATCCAGCGGGTGGTGCCGAGCGTCCCGTTCAGGGTCGCGACGTTCCGGGTCGAGCCGTCCTCGGTCCGCTCGCGGACGCCGAGCCGGCGGGCCTGGAACGTGGTGCAGTTCGACGTCGAGGTGAGCTCCAGCCAGCGCTCCTGGGTGGGCAGCCACGCCTCGCAGTCGAACTTGCGGGCCGCCGACGAGCCCAGGTCGCCCGCCGCCGTGTCGATGACGCGGTAGGGCAGCTCGACCTTGGCCATCATGGCCTCTTCCCAGCCCAGCAGGCGCTGGTGCTCGGCCTCGGCGTCCTCGGGGGCGCAGTAGCTGAACATCTCGACCTTGTGGAACTGGTGCACGCGGATGATCCCGCGGGTGTCGCGGCCCGCCGACCCGGCCTCACGGCGGTAGCAGGCGCTCCAGCCCGCGTAGCGCATCGGCCCGTCGGACAGGTCGACGATCTCGTCGCTGTGGTACCCCGCGAGCGCCACCTCGGAGGTGCCGACCAGGTAGAGGTCGTCCTTCTCGAGGCGGTAGATCTCGTCGGCGTGCGCGCCGAGGAAGCCGGTGCCCTGCATGGTCTCGGGCTTGACGAGGGTGGGCGTGATCATGGGCGTGAAGCCCTCCTGCACGGCCTGGTCCATCGCCATGTTGAGCAGCGCCAGCTCCAGGCGCGCGCCGATGCCGGTGAGGAAGTAGAACCGCGCCCCCGACACCTTGGCCCCGCGCTTGGTGTCGATGGCGCGCAGGCCCTCCCCGAGCTCCAGGTGGTCCTTGGGCTCGAAGCCCTCGGCCGCGAAGTCGCGGCGCGTGCCCACCTGCTTGAGCTCGACGAAGTCCTCCTCGCCGCCGGCGGGAGCGCCCTCGATCACGTTGGCGATCGAGTACAGCACGCGGTCGAGCTCCTGCTCGGCCTCCGTCGCCGTGGCCTGGTGCTGCTTGACGTCCTGGGCGAGTTGCTTGGTGCGGGCCAGCAGCGCCTGCTTCTCGTCGCCCTGCGCCTGGGCCACCTTCTTGCCCAGGGACTTCTGCTCCGCGCGCAGGTTCTCGAACTCGGTCAGAGAGGAGCGGCGGCGCGCGTCGGCGTCGAGCGCCGTGTCCACGAGGTCGGGGTCGTCACCGCGGGCCACCTGGCTCGCGCGGACGACGTCGGGGTTGTCGCGCAGAAGTCGGAGATCGATCACGGGGACGAGCCTATCGGGGCTGTCGCGCTGAATTGGTCCGCAGCGCGACCATGGTGAGCAGCGGCACGGCGGGGATGAGCGCGATCATCGCGATCCGCAGGCCGAAGTCGTTGACGAGCGAGCCCAGGACCGCCATGACCCACATCGCGACCAGCGCGGGCCGCAGGAACTCCCACTCCTTGTCCGCGCGCGTGAACCAGGCGGGGGTCAGGCGCGCCCGCCACGATGTCGGCCCGAGGAGCGCCAGCCCGACCACCACGAGGATCGCCACCGTGGCCCAGACCGCGGGCCCGCCGGTGATGGAGCCCACGGCGTACAGGGCCTTGCGCAGCACGGTCGAGACCGCCTCGCCGTCGATCACCTGGCCCACGAAGCGGCCGAGGTGCGAGCGCGACTCCGGCGGGCGCAGCCAGTCCAGGACCCCCACGAGGGCCACCACGCCGACGCCGGCCGCCGCGACCCAGGTGAACCGCCACAGGGTCAGACGTAGCCCGGAGGCGGCCATGCCGACCACCACGAACGCCGGGACGAGCACGAGGCCGCCGCCCAGGTCCGCGCCGAGGGTGGGCCAGACGTCGACCGCCATGGCGATCACGCCCACGACGCTCACGGCCAGGGTCGCCATGACCCGTTTGCCCCGGGACACGAGGAGCTGCGCCAGGGCGGCCGCGAGCGCGATCGCCGCGACCGCGTAGACCGAGAAGGTCGGGTTGCCGAAGCCGTAGAACCGCGCGCCGAAGGTCGGGGCGGACCCGAGGGGCGCCGCCCGGTTCAGGGGCGTGCCGAACAGCGCGTCCACCGTGAGCGCGACGAAGGTGATGCCCGCGACGACGGCGGGCGCCGCCCAGAGCGGCCGGCGCGGGGCCAGCAGGCTCAGCCCGGTCACGGCCGCCGTCACGAGCACGGTGGCCCCGATGATCGCGAGCACGGGCAGGTCGAACCGCCACCAGCCGGTGAGGGAGACGAGGAACCCGCCCGCCGGGAGCGCCGTCAGCGCCGTGGCGGCGACCTCGGCGGCGCGCCGCAGCCGGTTCGGGACGACGGCGATCCGGCGCGGCACCAGCCAGCAGGCCGCCGCGAGCGCGAGACCGAGCCAGAACGGCACGTCGACGAGCCAGATGTAGGCGTCGCGGCGCACGTGGTCGCGCGCCGTCATGTCGGCCAGCTCGTCGGCGGTGAGCCACGCCGAGGCGGGGCGCTCCCCGCCGCGGAGCAGCGGCGTCGGGTCGATGTCGGCGGGGAGGTCCGCGCCGACGGCGTCGAGCACGGCGGCCGGGACGTCCATCAGGCGTGCCACGCCCTCCGTGCGGGTGGCCGTGCTGGCGAGGTAGCGCGGCAGCCCGTCGTACGACGCCGAGGGGCGCAGCAGCGCGGGCCCCAGCTCGAGCGCGTGCTCGGGCGTGGTGGCGACGTCGATCACGAGCACCGTCGTGTCCGCGGGGGCGGCGTCGAGCACGCGCCACACCGTGAGGTCCACGGCGGCGACGAGGTCGGCGCGGATCGCCTCGACCTGCTCGGCGCCGTCGGGCTGCTTCTCCAGGTCGGCCCGCTCGGCGACGTCGAGCAGCGCGGAGCCGGCGTCCACGAACGTGACGGGGCAGTCCCACGCGCCCGAGTCCTCGGCCACCGCGTCGTTCAGGTCGAAGTACCGGCCGACGCTGCCGTCGCCCTGGGCGAGCGCGACCGCCGCGCCGGGCCCGACCGCCGTCGTGCACTCGCCGGCGAGGGCGTCGCCGAACGTGCCCGGGTGGGCGGCGTAGCCGGAGCCGCGCTGCAGCGCGGTCAGGCGGTCCCACTGGTCGACGACGGCGGGGCGGTCGCCCTGGGCGGTGACGTCGCCGGGGGCGGCGGGCTCGGCGACCGCACCGTCCGCCGCGGCGTCGCCGCCGGCGTCAGCGCCGGACGCGGCGTCACCGTCGGCCGCCGCGTCGGCCGTCACCGGCGTCACCGTGATGTCGTCGCAGATCCAGTGCCGGTCGGCGTCGCGCTCGTCGGCGACCTCCGCGAGCCGGCCCGACGACAGGCTGAGCCAGCCGCTGTCCGGGCAGCGCGCCGCGCGCCCGTTGGGCAGGGTCAGGCCGGCGGCGTCGGCGCCGTCGGTGAGCAGGCCGTACAGGGTGGGCGCGGGCGCCGTCCCGGTGTCGAGCGACGGCTTGACGTCGGTCCAGCGCAGGCCCTGCGTGCCGATCACGATCACGTCGTCGCCGGGCGGCACCACCGGCTGGCCGCTGCTGAGGGAGCCGGACTCCTGGCCGGCGGCCTCGGCGCCGGCCACGGGGAGCACGGCCGCCGCGAACAGCAGGCTGAGCAGCAGCGCGCCGGACAGGCCCAGGACGGCGGACGGGACGCGGCGCACCGGCTCGGTGTGCCGCCCCGAGGGGAGCCAGCCGCGGGCGCCGAGGAACCGGGTCACCAGGTCCGGCCGCGCGGCGAACGCCCCCAGCAGGGCGAACGGCACGAACAGCGCGAGGCCGCGCAGGCGGTCGCCGAAGAACGGGGCGGCGTCGACGCCGACGGTCACGAGCGCGACGAGGACCACGGCGCCCACCGCGAGCCACGCCGGGCGGGTGGGCCGGGGCGTGTCGCGGCCGCGGGCGCCGTCGCCCAGCAGGGACCCGGCGCTCGTCCCCGTACGACGGCGGCCCGCATACGCCGCGAGCCCGCCCGCGAGCACGAGGCCGGACACCGCGTAGACCACGAACGCCACGTCCGAGAAGCCGTAGAACCGGTCCGCGGTGGCGAGCGACGGGCCGAGCAGGGAGCCCTGCAGCAGCGTGAACCCGGTGACGCCGTCGACCGTGAAGACGAGCCAGGTGATCCCGGCGGCCGCCACGGCGTTGCGCCACGGGGCAGCGGGGAGGAGGCGGGAGACGCCGCGCACGGTGAGCGCGACGGCGACCGCCGCGACCGTCAGCGACAGCGCCAGGCCGAACTCGGGCGCGGGCCAGACCCACCAGCGGGAGAGCGTGGCGAGGCTCGCCGCCGCCGGTGCCGACACCGCGAGCAGCGCGGCGCCCAGCGCCAGCCGCTGGCGGTAGGGCCCCGGCTCGCGGCGCGGGCGCGCGGCACGGCGCGGCAGCACCAGGACCAGGACGGCGATCAGCAGGAACAGGACGATCGCACCGATGAACGCGGGCACCTGCGCCGGGATCGTGTCGGCCAGCACGTTGATGTACTGCCGGTTCTCGACCGTCCGGGCCACGGTGGTCCGGCGCGGCTCGCCGACCTCGATCGGCATGCCGTCGATCGAGGGCTCCTCGAGCGCCGGTTCCGGCGCGAGCTCCTCGGCCTCCGGGTCGGGAAGGGCGCCGGCGGCCTCGGCCGCGGTGGCCGTGAGGTCGGTGAGCTGCACGAAACCGGTGCTCCGCGACGCCTCCGACGTCAGCCAGCGCACGCGGGGGACGTCCACCACCCAGTCCACGACGACCTGCAGCCCCTGCTGCGTGAGCGGCGTGTCGGCGACGCCCGCGACGAGCACGCGCGTCCCGGCGAGCAGGCTCCGGGTCAGGCTGGCGAGCGTGCCGTCCAGCGTCTTCAGCGCCTGGGCCCGCTCCGGCCCCTCGGGCAGGCTGCCGGCGTCGACGACGGTGACGGGGCACTCCGTGAGGGCGTCCTGCCAGGCCTGGCCGCGCGCGCCGAACACGCTCGCCGAGCCCTCGGCGCCGTCCGTGGTCAGGGCGTCCAGGGAGGGGACGTACCGGCCCACGGTCCCGTCCTCGCGGGCGAGCATGACGGCGGCACCCGGCCCGATCGCCGTCGAGCACGCGTCCGCCTCGGCCAGCATCTCGCCGAGGAGGCCGGGGGCGGGCGCCTTCGCGCGTGCGGCGGGCTCGGTGACCGGCTCGTCCTCGTCCTCGTCCTTCTCGGGGAGCTGCGCCCAGCCGTCGACCGTGGCGCGCGCCGGCTCGGCGTCGCCGGAGCCCTGCGCGGAGCCCGTCGCGGGCTCGGGCACGGGCGTGCACGACGCCGCCCCGCGGGCCTCGCGCTCCTCGCCGTCCTGCTGCTCGGGGTCGGGCCGGTCGGCGCGTTCCGCACTGCCCGCCGAGACCGTCCGGCTCCCCGCCGAGAGCGTGAGCCAGGCGTCCAGCGGGCACGTCGCGGGCGCCGCGGTGCGCACGTTGATCGACGCGACGGAGCCGCCGCCGATCATGTGCCACAGGGTCGGGGTGGTGCTCCGGGAGACGTCCGTCCACCGCAGGCCGGCCACGCCGACCACCACGACGGGGGCGGCGGGCGCGGGCTCCGCGGCGTCCGCGCTCCCTTCCCCGTCCGCCGTCGTCGCGACGGCCGCCGGCGCGGATCGCGGGGCCGCCGACGCGGTCGTCGGGCCGATCAGGCCCAGCAGGGCCGCGACGAGCATGACGAGGGCAGCGGGCACGGTCAGTGTCCGGGTAGAACGGGGATTCACCCGCCCAGGGTAGATGGCCGCGGCGGTCACGGTGCCCGGACCAGCAGCGCGCCCGGCTGGACGCGCACGTCGACCTCGACGGCCCGGCCGAGGGGATCCCCGTCGACCTGGGCCTCTTCGCCCGCGGGCACGCGGATGCGCGCACGGCGGGCCTTGGTGTGGTCGATGCGGCCGAGCTTCTCCGGCAGCTCGTTCCGCACCCCCACGCCCTGCATGGCGATCTCCAGGGTGAGCTGGGCCCAGCCGAGCACGCCGCCGCGCACGTCGACGGCCGCCACGTCGAGCACGCCGTCGTCGAGCACGGCGTCGGGCAGCAGGGTGACGCCGCCCGGGAGCATGCCGCAGTTGCCGACCATGATCGAGCGGGCGCGGGCGTCCACGGGCGGGTGGTCGTCGAGCTGCAGGGTGGCGCGCATGCGCCGGGCCTGCATGTGTGACAGACCTGCCACGAAGTAGGCGACCCAGCCGACCTTCTTCTTCAGGTTGGAGTCGGCGGTGGCGACCATCGCGGCGTCGAACCCGAGGCCGGCGATGACCAGGAAGATGTGCTCGCGCTCCGTGTCCGGCTCGTGGTCGGGCTGGTTGGGGTGCTCGTCGTTGCGCGGGGTGTCCGCGAACTCCTCGACCCGGAGCCAGCCGACGTCGATGGCCCGCGTGCGCCCGGCCAGGATCACGTCGAGCGCCTCGTCCATGTTGACCAGCGGGAGCTCGAGGTTGCGCGCCAGGAGGTTGCCCGTGCCGACCGGCAGCACGCCCATCGGCTTGTCCGAGCCGACCATGGTCTCGGCCACGGCACGCACGGTGCCGTCACCGCCGGCCGCGATGACGATGTCCGCGCCGTCGGCCAGCGCCTGCCGGGCCTGCCCCTTGCCGGGGTCGTCGATCGTCGTCTCGTACCAGAGCGGCTCCGGGAGCCCGTTCGCCTCGAGGTGCGCGCGCACGCGCGCGGGCAGCCCGCTCGCGTGCAGCTTCGACGGGTTGACGATCACCGCGACCCGCGGGGCCACCTGCACGCTCTGCGGGACCGCGTGCCGCCGGTCCCGGCGACGCATCCAGGCCTGCTGCGACCACGCGCCGACGGCGACGGCGAGTGCCAGTACCCCGATGACGATCGCGATGATCCCAAGCCAGACCTGCCACTCCATGAGGTCAGGGTACGGGGCTGGCCTGGGGGTCGGATCAGCTGCGGACGTTGGACCCGGCGTGCCGCACGGCGTCCACCGCGCCCCGCATCTTGCGTGCGTTCACGGCCAGCAGGACGTCCCGGTACTGGGCGGCCCGGTGGATCTGGCCCTTGAGGTCGTTGGCCGACGCGCGGTGCTTCAGGTCGCACGGCACCTCGACGGCGACGTACCCCTTGCGCAGCAGGTCGATGGTCATGCCGGTCTCGACGCCCCAGCCGCGGGCGAGCGGCGTGGCCGCCTCGAACGCCTCGCGGGTGAGGCAGCGCATCCCGGACAGCGGCTGCGACGGGCTCCAGCCCGTCATGGCCTCGATCGCCCGGCGGGACGCGCCGACGACGACGCCACGGCCACCCGCGCCGGCCTGCTTGGGCAGGAGCGCGATCGCGAGGTCGGCGACGCCCTCGCGGACCGGGCGCACGAGCGGTGCGGTGTTCACGGCGGTGTCGCCGAGGTCACCGTCGATGAACATGAGCAGGCGCGGGGGGCGCCCGTCGGCGTCGCGCATCGCGACCACCGCGGCGCCGGTCTCCATCGCGGCGGCCTTGCCGCGGTTGTGGGAGTGGCGCACGACGACGGCACCGGCGGCACGCGCGACGTGCTGCGTGTCGTCCTCGGAGCCGTCGTCGACCACGAGCACGAGGTCGACATGGGGGATCGCACGCGCGGAGCGCACGGTGGCGGCAATGCGCTCGGCCTCGTCCTTGGCGGGAATGATGGCCGCCACCCGCTGGACGTTCTTGCCTGCCTGTGCATTGCCGGGACGCGTGGTCTTCGCGACCGGGAGAGCGTTCACACCTGTCCTGCCTGAAGCGTCGATTTGCCGTGGTGAGTGTTCGGATAGCCCTTTGCTTGGTGAGTGCAAAGGTTTACCCCTGGAATCCTACTCCCTTGGTCCGCTAGTTGCCGAAACCTGGGCCGCTCGTGGCGATCCTCGGTGACTGCCCTAGCGTTCCGGGCCGCTCGCGCACGACCGGCCGGGGCGTCCGGTCTAGCGCAGGGTGACCTGGCGAGAGACGATACCCGCTCTTGCGCGTCGCTCGTTCGCATCAAGCGGCTCCTTGATGGAAAGTGCTTTCGCGAGCTTCTCGCCGAGCTCGGCGACGGGACCCTCCAGGTCAGCGGCCTCGGTGCCCTTCGGCAGCTCCCACACCGGGACGACCAGGCCCGACGCGCGAAACGCTCCCACGAACCTTCCACCCGCGAGCCCTGACTCGCGCTTTGCGTGCAGCCGGGAGATCGCGTCGATCACGTCGTCCTCCGGCTCGGGACGGGCCCAGCGGAGGAACTCCCGCGTCATGCTGCACCAGTAGGCCGACTCGGCCGACTCCACCTTGACGGTGGGGATCGCGCCGTCCGCGGCGTCCTCCAGGTTCTGCTTGAGCTCCGGCGTGACGTCGGCGCTCGGGTCGAGCCAGTAGTCGAACGAGTCGTGCACGGTGACCTCGAACGGGACGCTCAGGTCGAGCACGTCCTGCAGGCGCGGGCCCTCGCCCGGCAGCTCGCCCGACTCCACGGCGGTACCCGGCTCGAGCTCCATCGCCTCCAGCAGCGCGGCGGCCAGGTCGCGGCTCACGTCGCCGGACCCGACGATGCCCTGCACGGCGAGCAGCAGCGTGCCGTCCGCGCGGTGCAGCGCGGTCCAGGCGCCCGGCAGGAGCGTCACCACGGTGACGTCGCGGGAGCCGTACTCGGCGGTGGTGCGGGCGGTAGCGGTCGCGGACGGGACGATCTCGCGCATCGACACCCAGTCGGTTTCCCCGGGGAGACCTTCGAAGGGCCGGAGCACGAAGTCGGAGGAGGGGTTCTTGGCCATGCGGCGAGTGTATCCGCGCGGCTGGTGGCAGATCTGTCGGGCCGGTGATGTTTCGGGGCGGCCCGTGCGCGACTCCTGGGGACCTGGCCGGCGGGCCATGATGGAACGGTGGAACCCTGGCTCGCCGCGCACCTGCCCGTGCTCGACCTCGCGCTGGACGCCGTCCGCGCCGTGCAGCGGGCGGCTGCGCGCGCCGTGCGCGGGGCCGGCTCGCCCGGTTCCGGCGGGTCCGACGCCGCCGTGCCGGGCGGCCCGCCCGACCCCGCCCGGGTCGCCGTCGGCTTCGCGTCCGACCGGGTCCTCGCGCTCGACGGCCGGCCCGTGCAGGGGTTCGCCGAGCTGTCCGGCTTCTTCCGCACCGCCGACGGCTGGGTCCGTACGCATGCGAACTACCCGCACCACCGGGCGCGCCTGACGGCGCTCGTCGGCCTGCCCGACGACGTCAGCCGCCCCGCCTTCGCCGAGCGGCTCGCCACGCTCCCCGCGCAGGAGCTGGAGGACAGGGCCGCCGACATCGGCGCGATCGTGGCGTGCGTCCGGACCGAGCGGGAGTGGCGGGCCTCCCCGCCGGGCCGGGCGGCGGCGTCGGGCCCGCTGGTGCGGACGGAGGTGCGCGGGGCCGAGGCGCGCCCCGAGGAGCACCCCAGGGCACGCACCGGGGAGCGAAGCGGCGCGACGGGTGCGGCGCCCCTGGCCGGGGTCCGGGTGCTCGACCTGACCCGGGTGATCGCCGGGCCGGTCGCCACGCGCACGCTCGCGCTCCTGGGGGCGGACGTGCTGCGGGTCGACCCGCCGGTGCCCGCCGAGATCGGCTGGCAGCACCTCGACACGGGCCAGGGCAAGCGGAGCACCGTCCTGGACCTTCGGGACGCCCGCGACCACCGCACGGCCCAGGACCTGCTCGACGGCGCCGACGTGCTCGTGACCGGCTACCGGCCGGGGGCGGTCGAGGCGCTCGGCCTGCGGGTCCCGCCCGGCACGGTGACCGGCCGGGTGTCCGCCTGGGGCGACGCGGGGCCGTGGGCGGCCCGCCGTGGGTTCGACTCGATCGTGCAGGCCGCGAGCGGCATCGCCCTGCTGGAGGGGCGCGACGGGGCGCCGGGGGCGCTGCCCGCCCAGGCCCTGGACCACGCCTCGGGGTATCTGCTCGCGGCGGGGGTCGTCGACGCCCTGACCCTCCGGGACGGCGACGGGCTCGGCCGCGACGTCGCGGTCTCGCTCGCCCGCACGGCCGCCTGGCTGCTCGACCTGCCGGGCCGGGACCCGCACCACCCGGCCGCCGCGGGGCCGCCGGACGGCGCGACCGTGACGCACGGGAGCGTCACGACCGCACGACCGGTGCTCCCGGGGCACGACGACTACCCGCGGCCCGCGCACCCGT
Source organism: Promicromonospora sukumoe (assembly GCF_014137995.1). NCBI lineage: Bacteria > Bacillati > Actinomycetota > Actinomycetes > Micrococcales > Promicromonosporaceae > Promicromonospora > Promicromonospora sukumoe. The sequence goes on along the minus strand of NZ_JACGWV010000003.1, from coordinate 130,437 downwards.
GGGGCACGGACGCGCCGGGCTGGCTGCCCGCCGGCCGGGGGACGGCCGGGCGGGGCACCGCCGGGCGGGACTAGGAAGAGAGCGTCAGGCGCGGATGCGGCTGCGGCGGGCGACCAGCAGCGAGCCGGCGCCGCCGAGGACCAGCGCGCCCGCCGCCGCCGTGAGGGCGGTGGCCTCGGCACCGGTCGTGGCGAGGCGGACCGGGGCGTCCAGCGTGGCCTCCGTGAGCGTCGATGCCTCCTGCTGCACGGCCTCGACCTCGCTCGGCACGTAGGCGGTGAGCTCGGCACCGGCCGTGTCGACGGCCTCGGGCGTGCCCTCCCACTGCTGACCCGGGGCCTGGACGGCCGCGGGCGGCTCCGACGCGGCGACCTGCACGGGAGCGGCGGTCTGCTCGGGTGCCTCGACCTCGGCGACCTCGGGCTTCTCGGCCGGCGCCGCGGTCTGCTCGACCTCGGTGACGACGGTCGGCGGCGCCTTGGTGCCCGCCTCGCTCGTCTCCTTGACGTACTCCCGGACGACCTCGCGCACCTTCTCGCGGTCCTCGTCGCTCCAGCCGGCGTCGTGCCCCTGGTTGCCCTGGCCGCCCTGGTTGCCGCGCGAGGACTCGCCCCGGCCGCAGTCACGGTCACGGTCGCCGGAGCGGCCGTCCTGCGAGCCGCCGTACTGCGGCACGTCGTAGTTGGGCTGCGAGTAGCTCGACGGCTGGTACGAGCGCGGGGAGTCGGAGTGGCGACCGGAGTCCCGGTGGCCGTCGCGGCCCCGGTCGTGCCCGCGGTCGTAGTCCGCGGAGTGCCCGTCGCGCCCGTCGTGGCCGCGGCCCTCGTGGGCCATCGCCGGGCTGGCGACGGCGGTCGCCGCGGTGGCGAGCGCGATCGTCGCCACGACACGGGTGGCCGCGGACTTGGCGACGGACGAAGGCTTGACGGCGGCGTGCTTCATGAGAGCTGCTCCAGCTGGTCGGCTACAACGGCCCGGAACCCGGGATGCCACGACGCTACCTGATCGGTAATAGCGGGAAAAAGGGGTACAACCGAAAAACCTCATGCCCTGGTAACGATCCGATAACAACGGACACAAGAATGGAACCTTCGGAAAGCGCCGGAGAACGCAAACGGGGTGGAGCGCCAATGGCGCTCCACCCCGCTACGTCAAGACCGAAGAGGCTGGGGTCCTCCCGGGGGATTCAGCTCAGGAAAGACCTCCCAGCAGGCCGCCGGTGAGGCCGCCCACGGCACCGCCGGTGAGGCCGTCCACGGTGTCGGTCACGCCACCGACGGTGTCCTTCACGGCGCCGCCGGTGACGCCGCCGACGGTGTCGGTCACGGTCTTCACGGCGGGCTTGGCCACGCCGTCCACGACCACGTCCTTGACGATCGGCTTGGCCACGCCCTCGACGACGACGTCCTCGACCAGCGGCTTCGCCACGCCGTCCACGACGGTGTCCTTGACGACCGGCGTCACGACGCTGTCGACCACGTCGCCCTTGACGACGCCACCGACGCCGTCGAGCACGACGTCCTCGACGACCGGCTTCGCCGCGCCGTCCACGACGCTCGGCGCCACGTCACCGGTCACGGTGCCGACGGCACCCGGCACGACGTCGCCCGTCACGTTGCCGACGGTCGAGGTGACGCCCGGGACGACCCCACCCTGCACGGAGCCCACGGCACCCGGCACGACGTCGGTCACGGCCGGCTTGACGATGCCGTCCACGGCGACGTCGCCCACGACGGTCTCGACCGCACCGGCGGCCGGGGTGGTCACCTTGGCGACCAGGCCGGGGACGCTCGCGACGACGCCGGGCACGTTCGACACGACGCTGTTCAGCACGCCGCCCACGCCGCCGAGCACGCCCGGCAGGTTGGCCGTCAGGCCCGCGACCGGCGCGGTCACGCCGCCCAGCACGTTCGGCACGTTGCGGATCACGTCGGCAACGGTGGCCGGGACGCCGTCGACGGTGCCGCCCGCGACGCCCGCCACGGTGCCCGTGGCACCGTTCACGACGTCGCCCGCGGCCACGCCGCCCACGACGCCGTTGACGACGTCACCCTGGAGCGCGCCGCCGGCAACGCCCTGCACGACGCCGGTCGCGGACCCGACCGCGCCGGTCGCGGTGCCGAAGGCGCCGCCGCCGAGCACGTTCGCCAGCGCGGACTTCGCGGTGCCGGTCACGCCGGACAGGGCCGAGCCCTCGGTCACGCCGCCGACGACACCGGAGGCCTGGGGCAGCGCACCCTGGAGGGCGCCCGAGACGTACTGGGCCGGCTCGTAGTTCGGCGCGAGGGCCGTGGTGGGGGCGATGGAGGCGGGCAGCTCGGCCTTCTCGACCACGTCGGTGACGACGTCGGTCGAGGGCAGCTTGCCGGTGAGCTCGTTGATGTCGATCGAGGTCGACGAGATCGCGGGGAGGCCCGACTTGAGGCCCTCGGCGGTCGTGCCGAGGTCACCGAGAGAGTCCAGCGGCGACGCCTCCGCGGCCATGGCCGGCGCGGCCAGGCTCGTGGCCGCGGTTGCGATGGCGACGGTCGCGATGGTCCGCGCGCCCGCCGATGCGGTCTTCTTCTTGTGTGCTGCGTGCTTCAAAGTTGCTCCAGCATCTCGATGCGCAAAATGCGCGTTCGGTCCTTGAGCCCCCGAACTTAGCCCGCACCCCCGGGTGAATAAAATCACCCTAGTTACGATTTGGTAACGATGGACGAATTGGACCCATGATGCAGGGCCGCCCGGCATATCCGGACAATGACCACCGGTTGGTTATCGGCGCGGGGTGTGGTTATCGGCTGGAGCGGCGGTCGGCGTCCCGCTGGGCGGACGCCTCCATCGTCAGGGCCTCGGCGCCCTGGACCAGCGCCGCCTCCGCGGCGCGCGCCTCCGCGGTGGCCCGGGCCCGCACGGCGACGATCTTGTCGTGCAGGTCGGCGTGCACCCGCTTGCGGACGTCGCGGGCGATGACGTCGACGTCGGCCTCCTCCGGCGCGCGCTCGCCACGCAGGGCGAGCTCTCCGGTGAGCCGGGCGACGGCGGCCTCGATCTCGGCCACGACCCGGACCTCCGCCTCGTCGAGCAGCGCGACCACCGCGGCGTCGGCCTCCCGGCCCAGGCGGGTCTCCTCGAAGCGCCGGGCGGCGGTGTCCACGATCCCCTGCGCCTGCGCGACGACGTCGTGCGCGACGGCGGGCGCGTGGGCCTTGAGCGTGGCGAGGTCGTACAGCAGCACGCCCTCGACGTCGGCGACCTGCGGGTCGACGTCGCGGTGCAGGGCAAGGTCCAGGATCACGAGCGGGTGGGGCTCCGGCTCGTCGCCCGCCCGCTCCGCGGCACGCTCCCGCGCGCGGACGACGGCGGCGGCGTCCAGCACGTGGCCGAGGCTCGCCTCGGGACCGGCGTCGCCGGTCAGGCCGCGCGGCGGCGTCGTCGGGCCGGACTCGGCGCGCGCCGCGATGGCGCGGCCACGGGCGCCGCTGCAGCTCACCACGATGTCGGCGTCGGACAGGGCCTCGACGAGGGAGGCCACCGGCCGCACGCCGTGCGACTCGGCGAAGGCCTCGGCGCGGCCGGACTGCGAGTAGACGCTGATGTCCTCGCAGCCACGCGCCCGCAGGGCGGCGACCGAGGCGCCCGCGTAGGAGCCGGTACCGATCAGGACGGCGCGCGCGCCGTCCCACGGCGGCAGCTCGCCCTCGGCGAGGTCCAGCGCCAGGGCGACGACGGACCGGCCCGCCGCGCCGAGCTCCGTGTCGGTGCCGACGCGCTTCGAGGTGCGCGACGCCGTCTGGAACAGGAGCTCCAGGCTCTTGGACGTGGTCTCCTGCTCGCGGGCGATCGCCAGCGAGCGCTTCACCTGGCCGGCGATCTCGCGCTCGCCCACGACCATCGCGTCCAGACCCGACGCCACGGCGAACAGGTGCTCCGTGACCTCCGGGCCGGTGCGGACGGTGAAGCTGCGGGCGGCGACGTCGCCGGTCACGCCCGACGCGTGGGCCACGAGCTCGGCCACGTGGCGCGTCGCGTGCCGGATGCTGTCGCCGCTCAGCGGCGCGTCGACGTCGAGGTAGAGCTCGAAGCGGTTGCACGTGGAGATCACCACGGCACCCGCGACGGGGCCGCACGTACCCACGACGACACGACCCACTGACGACGAACCCGTGGACAGGCGCTCCAGCGCGTCGAGGTCGAGCTCGCGGTGGCTGGCGGTGAGGGAGAGGAGAACCACAGTGCTCCAACTTTATGCACCGTGGCCCGGCAGGGCAGAATCGTGAAGCGTGAAGTCCACCACGATCACCCCTGCCCACCCGCTCGCCGACGGGCGGACCGCCGCCGCACCCCTTGTGCAGGCGCTCCGGGGTGAACGTCCTGGTCGCACGCCCGTCTGGTTCATGCGACAGGCCGGCCGCTCCCTGCCCGAGTACCGCCAGGTGCGCGAGGGAACCGGGATGCTGGAGGCGTGCCTGCGGCCCGCGCTGGCGTCCGAGATCACACTCCAGCCCGTGCGCCGGCACGGCGTCGACGGCGCCGTCTTCTTCTCGGACATCGTGGTGCCGCTCAAGCTCGCCGGCGTGGGCGTGGACATCAAGGCCGGGGTGGGCCCGGTGATGGACCAGCCGTACCGCACGGCCGACGACGTCGCGCGGCTCACGTCCCGCAGCCTCGACGACGCGGCCCTCGACCCGATCCGCGAGGCCGTCGCGCTGACCGTCGCCGAGCTGGGGTCGACGCCGCTCCTCGGCTTCGGCGGCGCGCCGTTCACCCTCGCGGCCTACCTGGTGGAGGGCCGGCCGTCGCGCGACCACCTGGCCGCGCGCACCCTGATGCACGCCGACCCCGCCACGTGGGACGCGCTCGTGACGTGGACCGCCGACCTCACCGGGGCGTTCCTGCGGGCCCAGGTCGAGGCGGGCGCGAGCGCCGTCCAGCTCTTCGACTCGTGGGCCGGGTCGCTCTCGCTCGCGGACTACACGTCGCGGGTCGCCGCGTCGTCGACGCACGCGCTGTCGTACGTCGCGGACGCCGGCGTGCCCGCCATCCACTTCGGCACCGGCACCGGGCACCTGCTGCCCGCGATGCGCACGGTCCTGGCCGACGCCGGCGTGGCGGACCACGCCGTCGGCGTCGACTACCGGACACCGCTCGACGAGGCCGCGGCGCTGCTGCCCGGCGTCCCGCTGCAGGGCAACATCGACCCCGCGCTGCTGGCCGCGCCCTGGGACGTGCTGGAGGCGCACGTGCGCGACGTCGTCTCCCGCGGGCTCAAGGCGCCCGGGCACGTGGTCAACCTGGGGCACGGGGTGCCGCCCGAGACGGACCCGACGGTGCTGACCCGCGTGGTCGAGCTGGTCCACTCGTTGTGACCTCCTCGGCGGGGCGCTCCGGCGCGACGGACGTGGACGCCGTCGTCGTCGGCGCGGGGATCGGCGGGCTCGTCGCCGCGCACGCGCTCGCCGGGCGCGGGCTGCGCGTCGTCGTGCTGGAGGCCGCCGACCGGGCGGGCGGGCCGATCCGCGGCGGGGCGTTCACGTCGCTGCCGGACGTGCCTCTGGACCTCGGGGCGGAGTCGTTCGCGGTGCGCGGCGGGGCCGTCGAGGGGCTCGCCGGCGAGCTCGGGCTGACCGTCGAGGCGCCCGCCGCGCTCTCCGCCTGGGGGTACGCCGCCGGGCGCGCGTTCCCGCTGCCGGCCGCGGGCGTGCTGGGCATCCCCTCGCGGCCGTGGGCCGCCGACGTGCGGCGCGCGATCGGCTGGCCCGGCGTGCTGCGCGGCGCGCTGGACCGGGCGCTGCCCGCGCGGCTCGTCGACACCACCGACCTGGGGACCCTCGCCCGGTCGCGGCTCGGCGCCCGCGTCGCGGAGCGGCTCGTCACCCCGGTCGCGGCCGGGGTGCACTCGGCGCCGCTCGACCGGCTCGACGTCGCCGCCGTCGCCCCCGGGCTGCTCGACGCGTACGCGCGGACCGGGTCGCTGTCCCGGGCCGTGGCGTCGCTGCGGGCCGCGGCGCCGCCCGGGTCGGCGGTGCGCGGGATCGACGGCGGGGTGCACGCGCTGGTGGACGCGCTGGTGAGGCGGCTGGACGTGCGGTTCGGTGTGCGGGTGACCGGGGTGGAGCGGGCTGAGGCTGGTGCTGGGGCTTGGGCCGGTGCTGGGGCTGAGGCCGGGCCGGCGTGGCTGGTCGGCACGGCCGACGGCCAGGTGCTCCGCACCTCCCGCGTGGTCCTGACGACGCCCGCTGCCGCCGCCGAGATCGGTCGGTCGCACCGAGACCGGTCGGTTGACGGACCGATCTCAACGCAACCGACCGAGCTCATTTCCGCTCCCGCGCAGGAGACCCCCGGGCAGGGGAAGGCTCTCGTGCCGCCCGCGCCGCCTGAGCGGGGGGCCGACATCCGGCTGGTCACCCTGCTCCTGGACGCCCCCGAGCTCGACGCCGCCCCGCGCGGCTCGGGGATGCTCGTGGCCCCCGGCACCGCGCCGGGCGCCGTCCGGGCCAAGGCGCTGACCCACTCGACGGCGAAGTGGCCGTGGCTCGCCCGCCGCGTGCGCGACGCCGCCGGACCAGGCGTGCACGTGGTGCGCCTCAGCTACGGCCGCATGGGCGAGCCGACGCCGGAGCCCACCGCCCAGGAGGCGGCGCGGGACGCGTCGGCGCTGCTGGGCGTCGACCTGACGGACCGGGTGCGGGAGGTGCTGCACCAGCGCTGGGACGGCGGACTGCCCCCGCCGACGCCGGCCTACCGGGCAGCGGTCCGCGAGTTCGAGGGGTCCGTTCTGGCGGAGCCGGGCCTCGACGTCACGGGCGGCTGGATCGCCGGCACGGGTCTGGCGGCGATCGTCGCGCACGCCGGACGCACGCCCGAACGCCTCGGCGAGAGCGCCTGAGGGCTCCCGCAGGGCGCGTTCCGGTGCGACGTTCTGACAACCCGTTACCAACCCTGTGAAATCCGTCCATCGGGCACCTTCCGGTTTCCTCCCGGCGGGGGTTCGGGTGGAGACTGGGTTGGTGACCCCGACCCCCCTCTCCGTCAGCACCTCTGGAAGCACCCCCGCCGACGCCGGGCCGATCCGCCTCGGTACCCGCGCGAGCGCGCTCGCCACGACCCAGAGCGGTCTGGTGGCCCGGCGCCTGGAGGAGCTGACCGGCCGACCGGTCGAGCTGGTGCACATCAAGACCGAGGGCGACGTGAAGACCGGGAGTCTCGCGAGCCTCGGCGGCACCGGCGTCTTCGTCACCGCCCTGCGCGAGGCGCTGCTGGACGGCCGCTGCGACGTCGCCGTCCACTCCCTCAAAGACCTGCCGACCACTCCCGCCGAGGGCCTCACCTTCGTGACGCCCGAACGCGAGGACCCACGCGACGCCCTGTGCGCGCGGGACGGCCTCACGCTCGCGACGCTGCCGCACGGCGGACGCGTGGGCACCGGCTCGCCGCGGCGCGCCGCGCAGATCCGCGCGGCGCGGCCGGACCTCGACGTCGTGGACATCCGCGGCAACGTCGGCACCCGGCTCAACCGCGCGCTCGGGCCCGACGCCGACCTCGACGCCGTCGTGCTCGCCCACGCCGGGCTGTCGCGCCTGGGCCGGACCGAGGTGATCAGCGAGGTGCTCGACGTCGACGTCGTCTCCCCCGCGCCCGGGCAGGGCGCGCTCGCCGTGGAGGTGCGCACCGCGGACATCGTGTCCGACGCCGGTGCGCCGCCCGTCGCGCCCGACCTCGCCGAGGCGATCCACCTGCTGGACCACCGGCCGACCCGGCTCGCGGTGCTCGCCGAGCGCTCCGTGCTGGCCCGCCTGGAGGCCGGCTGCGCGGCCCCGGTCGGCGCGTACGCCACGGTGTCCGGCACGGTGCTGGAGCTGCGGTCCGTCGTGGCCGCCGTCGACGGCTCGGAGCAGATGTCGCGCCGCGCGGAGGCCCTGCTCTCCCAGGACGTCGCGCCCGAGGTGCTCGACGCCGCCGCGCGCACCCTGGGCATCACCGTCGCCGAGAACCTGCTGGCCGACGGCGCCGAGCGACTCGCGCCGCTGAGCGCGACCGTGCCGGAGAAGGCGTGACCGAGCAGGTCCCCTCTGCGGCCGGACCCTCGGGAACGGCCGGGCCCGACGACGCCGTCCGGCGGCCGGTCGTGCTGGTCGCGCGCGCGCCGGAGCGCGCCGCGGGGCTCGTCGCGCTGCTGCGGGAGCGTGGGTTCGACCCGGTCGCGGCCCCGGTGATCGAGCGGGCACCGGTCGAGGACCCGGCCGAGCTCGACGCCGCCCGCGAGCGCCTGGCCGACGGCGCGTACGCCTGGGTCGCGATCACCAGCGTGAACGCGGTCGACGCGCTGCTCGGACCGGCGGCGGACGGTGCGGTCGCTGGCGACGCGGACACTGGCCCGACAGCCGCGCCCGGGGAGGACACCACGTCCTCGGGGTCGGTTGCTGGGAGTGGACAACGTCTACCCAGCGCAACACACCCCGGAGCACATGACTCGCCCCCGGACGACGCGCCCGGCACGCGTCCCGCTCGACAGGTGCGGTGGGCCGCCGTCGGCCCCGCGACGCAGCAGGCGCTGGCCGCGCACGGCCTCGCCGTCGACCTGGTGCCGACGAACGCGACCGGCGCCGGGCTCGCCGAGGCGTTCCCCGCAGCGCCGGGCGACCCGAGCCCGGCCGATGCCTCCCCCGCGACCGGCGCCGCTCGCGAGCACCGGGTGCTGCTGTCGCTCGGGGACCTCGCGTCGGACACCCTGCGCGCCGGGCTCGTGGCCAAGGGCTGGGCCGTCGACGTCGTGACGGCGTACCGCACGGTCGCGCACGAGCTGCCGCCGGAGCGCCGCGGGCCTTACGACGTCGTCGTGGTCGCCTCGGGCTCCGCCGCCCGCCAGGTCGCGACCCAGCTCGGACCGCAGCGGGTGGTCGCGATCGGAGAGCCCTCGGCTCGCGCAGCGAGCGCCGTCGGGCACACGGTGCTGGCCGTGGCCGACGCACCCACGGACGCGGCCCTCGCCGGCGCCGTGACCGAAGCACTCGTCAGAACCTGATGCACCTGTCAGACGCTCAGGTCACCCTGGTGACCTGAGCGTCTGACACCACATGAGAGAGAAGGACATCGTGAGCTCCTCCGGGATCGTGTACCGGCCGCGTCGTCTGCGCGCCACGCCGGGCATGCGGCGTCTGGTCGCCGAGACCCGCCTGCACCCCGCCGACCTGGTGCTGCCCCTCTTCGTCAAGGAGGGCCTGACCGAGCCGGTGCCGCTGGCGAGCATGCCCGGGCAGGTGCAGCACACCGAGGAGTCCCTGGTCGAGGCCGTGCGGGCCGCCCGGGACGCGGGCCTGGGCGGCGTCATGCTGTTCGGCATCCCGACGGTCAAGGACGGTCACGGCTCGCAGGCGGACGCCCCGGACGGCATCCTGCAGCGGGCGCTGCGGGCCTCGCGCGCCGCGCTGGACGAGGGCCTCGCCCCCGGCGCGCCCACGCCGGTGCTCATGGCGGACACCTGCCTCGACGAGTTCACGGACCACGGCCACTGCGGCGTCCTGACGTCCACAGGGGCTGTGGACAACGACGCGACCCTGATCCGCTACGCCTCGATGGCCGTGGCCCAGGCCAAGGCCGGCGCGGACGTGATCTCGCCGTCGGGCATGATGGACGGCCAGGTCGCGATGATCCGGGACGCGCTCGACGACGCCGGGTTCGCCGACACGAGCATCCTGGCCTACAGCGCCAAGTACGCGAGCGCCTACTACGGACCGTTCCGCGAGGCCGTGGACTCGGAGCTCCAGGGCGACCGGAAGACCTACCAGATGGACCCCGCGAACGGCCGCGAGGGCCTGCGCGAGGCCGACCTGGACCTCGCCGAGGGCGCGGACCTCGTGATGGTGAAGCCGGCCGGGTCCTACCTGGACGTACTGCGCGCCGTCGCGGACCGGAGCGACGTGCCGGTGGCGGCGTACCAGGTCTCGGGCGAGTACGCGATGATCGAGGCGGCCGGCGCGAACGGCTGGATCGACCGGGACCGCGCCGTCCTGGAGTCGGTCACGAGCATCAAGCGCGCCGGCGCCGACGTCATCCTCACCTACTGGGCGCTGGAGATCGCGGAGTGGATCAAGTGACCGAACAGAACCGAGACACCGTCGAGGCCCAGGCCCTGCGCCGGACGCCCGAGGCGAACCACGCGGCGTTCCTGCGCGCCCAGGACGCGATCCCGGGCGGCGTGAACTCGCCGGTCCGCGCCTACGGCAGCGTGGGCGGCGACCCGCGGTTCCTCGCCTCGGCCAGCGGCCCGTACGTCACCGACGTCGCCGGGCGCGAGTACGTGGACCTGGTCTGCTCGTGGGGTCCCGCCCTGCTCGGGCACGCGCACCCCGACGTCGTCGCCGCCGTGCAGGACGCCGCCGCGCGCGGGCTGTCGTTCGGCGCCCCGACCGTCGCCGAGGTGGAGCTCGCCGAGGAGGTGCGGCGCCGGGTCCCCGCGGCCGAGCGCGTGCGCCTGGTCTCGACGGGCACCGAGGCGACGATGACGGCGATCCGCCTCGCGCGCGGGGTCACGGGCCGGCCGCTCGTGATCAAGTTCGCGGGCTGCTACCACGGTCACATGGACGCACTGCTGGCCGAGGCCGGCTCCGGCGTCGCGACGCTGGCCCTGCCGGGTTCCGCGGGCGTGACCGACGCGACCGCGGCGGAGACCCTGGTGCTCCCCTACAACGACCTCGCGGCCGTCGAGGCGGCGTTCGCGCAGCGCGGCTCCGAGATCGCCGCCGTCATCACCGAGGCGTCGCCCGCGAACATGGGCGTGGTGCCGCCGGTCGAGGGCTTCAACGAGGGCCTGCGCCGCATCACGTCGGCGCACGGTGCCCTGTTCATCATGGACGAGGTGCTCACCGGCTTCCGCGTGGGGCCCGCCGGCTGGTGGGGCCTGGAGAACGACGCGATCCGGGCCGCCGGGGGCGAGGGCTACACGCCCGACCTGTTCACGTTCGGCAAGGTCGTCGGCGGCGGCATGCCCGTGGCGGCGCTGGGCGGACCGGCGTCGGTCATGGACCACCTGGCCCCGCTGGGGCCCGTCTACCAGGCGGGCACGCTGTCCGGGAACCCCGTGGCGGTCGCCTCGGGCCTGACCACCCTGCGGCTGGCCGACGACGCCGTGTACGCCCGGGTGGACGAGGTCTCGCGCGTGCTGTCGGGAGCCGTGGGCGACGCGCTGACCGCCGCCGGTGTCGAGCACCGCGTGCAGCGCGCGGGCTCGCTGTTCTCGGTGTTCTTCGGCCCGCTGGCCGCGGCGTCGGGCGTGCGTGACTACGCGCAGGCCCAGGCGCAGGAGACGTTCCGGTACACGGCGCTGTTCCACGCGATGTTGGCCGCCGGGGTCAACCTGCCGCCGTCGGTCTTCGAGGCCTGGTTCGTCTCCGCGGCGCACGACGACGCCGCCGTCGACCGCATCCTGGCCGCCCTCCCGAACGCGGCGGAGGCCGCCGCGGCCGCGCAGCCGAAGTAGAACCAGGGCGAAGTAGAACCAGGGCGAGATAGAACCCCAGCGTGTGCTGGAGTTCTATCTCGCCCTGGTTCTATCTCGCCAGAGTTCTATCTCGGCGCGCTGGGGTCAGGCGGCCTTGATGTAGTCGTTCGGGTTGAGCACGAACTTCGTCGCCGCACCCTCGTCGAACTCGTGGTAACCCGTCGGCGCGTCCGTCAGGGAGATCGCCTGGGCGTTGACGGCCTTCGCGATCTGCACCTTGTCGTGCAGGATCGCCTGCATCAGGCCCCGGTTGTACTTCATCACCGGGCACTGGCCGGTCGTGAACGCGTGGGACTTGGCCCAGCCGAGCCCCAGCCGCAGCGACAGCGACCCGACCTTCGCGGCCTCGGTCGACGCCCCCGGGTCGCCCGTGACGTACAGGCCGGGGATGCCCAGCGCGCCGCCCGCCCGGGTGACCTCCATGAGGCCGTTCAGCACGGCGGCCGGGTGCTCGGTCGAGGAGTCGGACCCGTGCCCGCGCGCCTCGAACCCGACGGCGTCCACGCCGCAGTCCACCTCGGGCTCACCCAGGAGCTGCTCGATCTGGTCGCCGATCGGCCCGGCGGCGACGTCCACCGTCTCGCAGCCGAACGACCGCGCCTGCTCCAGCCGCTCCTTGTTGAGGTCGCCGACGATCACGACGGCCGCACCCAGCAGGTGCGCCGACGCCGCGGCCGCCAGGCCGACGGGTCCGGCTCCCGCGATATACACGGTGGAGCCCACGCCCACACCCGCGCTCACGCACCCGTGGAAGCCCGTCGGGAAGATGTCGCTGAGCATCGTCAGGTCCATGATCTTCTCGAGGGCCTGGTCCTTGTCGGGGAACTTGAGGGCGTTGAAGTCGGCGTACGGCACCAGCACGTACTCCGCCTGGCCGCCGACCCAGCCGCCCATGTCGACGTACCCGTACGCCGACCCCGGCCGGTCCGGGTTCACGTTGAGGCAGATGCCGGTCTTGCGCTCCTTGCAGTTGCGACAGCGTCCGCACGCGATGTTGAACGGCACGGAGACGAGGTCGCCCACGTCCAGGAACTCGACGTCCGGGCCCTTCTCGACGATCTCGCCGGTGATCTCGTGCCCCAGGATCAGTCCCGGGGGCGCGGTGGTACGGCCACGGACCATGTGCTGGTCGGAGCCGCAGATGTTGGTGGACACGGTCCGCAGGATCACGCCGTGCGGCACCTTGCGGCCCACGTTGGCCGGGTTGACCCCGGGCCCGTCACGGAGCTCGAACGTCGGGTAGTCGATGTCGACCACCTCGACCACGCCGGGTTCGCGGTAGGCGACCGCCTTGTTTCCAGGCATGTTGGGTTACCCCTTCCAGGTCATCCTTGAGCTGGCTTCGGTCCCTTGTCACGCTACGCCGGGCCCCGGTGACTCTCATCCGCGACCGTGAACATCATCCGCTGCCGACGGGCGTCGTCGGCCCGTCCCGGATGGGGAGTTCTGCCCACAGACCGCGGCCCGTCGTTCTGCCACGCTCTGCTCGCCGCGCGCAGGGTGCGCGCGGTTCGAGACAAGGGAATGCACATGGTTTTCTTCGGCTGGGGCAGCAAGAGCAAGTCGGCCCCGCTCGACGCGGGGCGCGCCCTGGTGCTGCGCTACTCGTACTTCCACCTGTTCTGGATCCTGCGGCTGTCCTGGGGCCTGCGGTACAGCCTCGCGACCGCCACGGAGGCCGGGTGGGCGACGCGACCGCTCTCGGACGAGGAGGCCATGCAGCTCGACGCGCCCAGCAGGCTGTCGCTCAACCTCTGGTGGCGGTTCGGCCTGCTGCTCTGGGCGGCGGTGGCCGTGGTCGCGATCGTCATCGGCAACCTGACCCGCTGACCGGGCCCGCCGGACCCCCGGAACACCGCGGACCTCAAGAAACCTTAAGAACCTCAAGGGCGATCCTGAGCAGCCCTTGAGGTTCTTCGCCTGGGCGTTGAGTTCCGGGCCGCACGCTGGGAGCAGCCATTCAGGCACTCACGGGGAGGCGCGGCCATGTCGGAGCTACGAGACTTCTGGACCGACGGCGACGAGCTGGCGGACGGCACGGGCCGCCCGGACGGCGACCGCCCCGGGGCCGAGCCCGGCGACTTCGCCGGCGAGGAGCCCGCCCGGGCGCCGCGCGAGCTCGCGACGGACATCCTCGACGAGGGCGTGCTCCGCGACCTCGCCCAGGACCTCGGCGGGGCGACCGCCCGCCGGCTCGCCGAGCAGTACGCCGCCGGTCTCAAGCGACGCCTCGAGCTGCTCACCGTGGCCGCCCTCGACCGCAGCGGGTACGCCGTCTACGACACGGCGGCCGGCCTGGCCGTGTCGGGCGCCATGGTGGGGGCGGTCGCGCTGGCCCGGGCGGCCTGGGCTGTCGCGCAGGACGTGGTCCGGACGCGCGCCATGCCGTCGGTCGAGACGCTGGAGCAGCTCATGCGCCTGGCGCACGACACGGAGGTCGCGCTGGTCAGGCACTCTCGAACCGGTACCCCAGCCCCCGAACCGTGTGGATGAAGCGCGGGCTCGTCGGGCTGTCGCCGAGCTTGCGGCGGACGTTCGCCACGTGCACCTCGACCGTGCGGCGGTCCGCCTCCGTGACGTCGCCGCCGTAACCGTGCTCGTCGGGCCAGAGCAGACGGGCCAGGTCGCCCTTCGGCACCGGCCGACCGCGCGCGTCGTGCAGCGCCGCGAGGAGCACGAACTCTGTGCGGGTCAGGTGGACGGGCTCGCCGCCCAGGCGGACCGTGCGGCGGGCGGTGTCGACCACGAGCCCGCCGTCGTCGTCCGGACCGGGAGCGGGTGCCTCCGGGGCCGTGGGCGCCGGGACGAGGTGGCCGGAACGGCGCAGGAGCGCGTCGATGCGCGCACGGAGCTCACGCGGCCGGAACGGCTTGGTGACGTACTCGTCGGCACCGGACTCCAGCCCCATGAGCGTGTCGACCTCGTCGACCCGGGCCGTGAGCATGACGACGACCGTGTCGGAGAACGTCCGCACCCGGCGCACGACCTCGAACCCGTCGATGTCGGGCAGGGAGACGTCCACGGTGGTCACGACGGGCTGGTGAGCCTTGACCAGCGCGACGCCCTGCGCGCCGGTGGCAGCGGGATGCACGGTGAAACCGGCCTGCTGCAGGATGACCTCGATGACCTCACGAATGAGGTCGTCGTCCTCGACCACGACAGCAACGCCCCGCCCCCCTGACTGGTCCATCGGTCGAACCTAGCAATTGGCTCGCCGCCTCGCCCGTGCCAGCACACTTGACTCACTACCCCGGTGGGGTATCTCATGGACGCATGACCGAGGCGACGGAGACCACCGAGGCGACCGAGGCCGCCGTCGGGCAGCAGGACCACGACGACCATCACGCTTCCGGTGCGCACGACGGGCCGCACGGGTACGCCTCCGACAAGACCGGCTACCTCAAGCGGATGCGCCGCATCGAGGGGCAGGTTCGCGGGATTGCCCGCATGATCGACGAGGACGAGTACTGCATCGACGTGCTCACCCAGGTCAGTGCCGTGACCAAGGCGCTGCAGGCGGTGAGCCTGGCGCTCGTCGAGGACCACCTGGGACATTGCGTGGTGGACGCCGCCAAGGCGTCCGACGCCGAGGGCGCCGCCAAGGTCCGGGAGGCCTCGGAGGCGATCGCCCGCCTCGTCCGCATGTGAACGGCGGGCAGCCCGCGCACGCCCCCTGGGCCGTGCGCGTCGGGCTGCCCGCGCACCTCCGCCAGCCCATGAACCGAGGAGACAGCATGACCACCGTGACCAAGCTCGCCGTGACCGGGATGACCTGCGGGCACTGCGTGTCCGCCGTGACCAACGAGCTGAAGGGCGTGCCGGACGTCCAGGACGTGAGCGTCGAGCTGCACGCCGGCGAGACCTCCCTGGTCCGCGTGATCTCCAGGCTCCCGCTGGCGGAGGCGCCCCTGCGCGACGCCGTGGACGAGGCCGGCTACGACGTCGCCGACGTCGAGGTGCTGGAGAACGCCGTGGCGGCCGAGTCCGCGGCCCAGGCCCCGGGCCGCCAGGCGACCCGCTCGCTGCCGATCATCCAGTCCTGACAGGATGACCCGCGCCCGTAACGACCCGTGATGACCCGTGATGACCCGTAAGGAGAACTGTGCCTGCCGCTGAGGCCCTGCACCCCCTCGGCGAGGTCGAGCTCGCGGTGTCCGGGATGACCTGCGCCTCGTGCGTCGCCCGCGTCGAGCGCAAGCTCAACCGGATCGACGGCGTCGCGGCGACCGTGAACCTGCCGCTGGAGTCGGCGCACGTCGTGCTCTCGGCCGACGTCGCGGACCAGGACCTGGTCGGCGCCGTCGAGTCCGCCGGGTACGAGGCGCGCGTCACGCGGCGCCGCGCCGTGCGCGGGCCGGGCGGCGGGGACGACGCCGGGGCGGACACCGGGGCCGGCCTGCCGGACGCCGGTTCGGCACGGCCGGGTGCCGGGTCCGACGTCGGGGACGGCGAGGAATCGCCCGCACCGGCCTCCGGCGACGGCTACCGGGGCGCGGACCTGCTCCGCCGCCTGCGCGTCTCGGCGGTGCTGACCGTCCCGGTGCTCCTGCTCTCGATGGTCCCCGCGTGGTCGTTCCCGGGCAGCGGGTGGGTGGTCGCGGCCCTGGCCCTGCCCGTCGTCGTGTGGGGCGCGTGGCCGTTCCACGCCGCCGCCGTCCGCGCGGCGCGGCACGGGAGCTCCACGATGGACACGCTGGTGTCGATCGGCGTGGTCGCGGCGACCCTCTGGTCCCTGTGGGTCCTGGTCGCCGGGTCGGCCCCGCACACCGGCCACGGCACGGGCCCGGCCGTGTACTTCGAGGTCGGCGCCGTGGTCACCACGTTCCTGCTGGCGGGCAGGTACGCCGAGCACCGGTCGCGCCGGCGGGCGGGCGACGCCCTGCGCGCGCTGCTCAGCCTGGGCGCCAAGGACGCCGAGCGCATCGCGCTGGGCCCCGACGGCACCCCGCTGCGCCTGCCGGAGGGCGGCTGGCGCACCACCCCGGTCCCGGTCGCCGCGCTGCAGGTCGGCGACGTCTTCGCCGTGCGACCGGGCGGCACCGTCGCCACGGACGGCACGGTGGTGGAGGGCGCCTCGGCGCTCGACACGTCCCTGGTCACGGGTGAGCCGGTGCCCGTGGACGTGATCGCGGGCGACGACGTCGTGGGCGGCACGGTGAGCACCTCGGGGCACCTGCTGGTGCGCGCGACCCGGGTGGGCGAGGACACGATGCTCGCCCGCATCGGGCGGCTGGTCGCCCGGGCCCAGACGGGCAAGGCCCCCGTGGCGCTGCTCGCCGACCGCATCTCCGCGGTGTTCGTCCCGGTGGTACTGGTGCTGGCCGTGCTCACCCTGGCGGGCTGGCTCGCGCTGACGGGCGACGTCGAGGCGGCCTTCACCGCGGCCGTCGCCGTGCTGATCATCGCGTGCCCGTGCGCCCTCGGGCTGGCCACGCCGACGGCGATCCTGGTCGGCACCGGCCGGGGCGCCCAGCTCGGCGTGCTGATCCGCGGCCCGGAGATCCTGGAGAGCACCCGCCGCGTCGACACCGTGGTGCTCGACAAGACGGGCACCGTCACCGAGGGCCGCATGCGCGTGGTCGACGTGTGGAGCCCCGACCGGAGCCCGGCCCTGGCCGGCGTCGGGCATTCGAGTACCGGGCACGCGGGTGCCGGGCACGACGCCGGGCAGGACGGCGTCGGGCACGCCGCCGTCGGGCACACGGGGCAGGAGCCGTCCGCCGAGGCCGACGACGCCAACCACCTGTCCAACGCTCCGGAGGTGCTGCGGTACGCGGCCGCCGTCGAGGCGCTGAGCGAGCACCCGATCGCGCGGGCGATCGCCGCGGCCGGCCGTGCGGGTGCCGAGCCCGAGACGCCGCTGGAGGTCACGGGCTTCGTCGCGCACGCGGGCGGCGGCGTCGAGGGCCTGGTCCGGCACGCGCACGCGGGGCTGGCCCCGGGCGGCGGGCTGAACACCAGGCGCGTGCTGGTGGGCCGCCCCGACTGGCTCGCCGAGCAGGGGGTGACCGTCTCCGCGGAGGTGCGCTCCGCCGTCGGGCAGCAGGAGGAGGACGGGGCCACCGCCGTCGTCGTGGCCTGGAACGGAGCCGCGGGCGGCGTGATCGCGCTGCGCGACCCGGCGAAGGCGACGTCGGCCGAGGCGGTCGAGGAGCTGCGCGAGCTGGGGCTGCGGCCCTACCTGCTGACCGGCGACTCGGCGGGCGCGGCCCGCGTGGCCGCGCGCGCCGTCGGCATCCCGGAGGAGGACGTGGTCGCGCGGGTGATGCCCGCCGGGAAGGCCGAGGTGGTGGCCCGGCTGCAGGCCGAGGGCCGCACGGTGGCGATGGTGGGCGACGGCGTGAACGACGCCGCCGCGCTCGCCACGGCCGACCTGGGCCTCGCGATGGGCACCGGCACCGACGTGGCGATCGAGGCCGGCGACATCACGCTGGTCCGCGGTGACCTGCGGGCCGCCGCGAGCGCCGTCCGCCTGTCCCGGAAGACCCTGCGGATCATCAAGCAGAACCTGTTCTGGGCGTTCGCGTACAACGTCGCGGCGATCCCGCTGGCGGCGGCCGGGCTGCTCAGCCCGATGATCGCGGGCGGGGCGATGGCGGCGAGCTCGGTGCTCGTCGTCGCGAACTCCCTCCGCCTCCGCCGCGCCGCCTGAACCCGTCGTTGAGTGGGGCCTTACGGCCGGAGCCGGGTCAGCGGAAGCGGCGGCCCTCGTCGCTCCGGTAGGACAGGACGGCCAGCACCGCGAACAGGATGGTCCACCCGGCGAGGATCGGAAGGGCCAGCGCGTAGGCGTCGACGCCCGTGGTCGCCTGGACGAGCAGGTCCCGGCCGGCCCGGGTGGGGGTGGCCTTCGAGATCGCGTCCAGCCAGCCGGGGAACATCTCAGGCGGCAGGAACAGCCCGCCCGCGAAGGCCAGCGGGAACAGGATGACCTGCACCACGGGCAGCGCCGCCTTGGCCGACAGCTTGTAGCCGATGGCCATGCCGAGCAGCACGAACGGGACGGAGACCGCCAGGATGGTCCCGATGCCGGCGAGCAGCTGCCCGAACGTCAGGGCGGCCGCTGTGAACAGCCAGCCGATGAGGATCAGCGGCAGCAGGCCGAACAGCGAGAAGATGCCGCCGTTGAGCACGCGCGCCACCATCTGGGGTCCGGGGCCGGCGGGCAGCGAGCGCAGGTACGGGTAGAACGGCAGCTGCCGGTCCTCCGCGACGCCCAGGCCGTAGGTGAAGAGGCTGGCGGAGCAGATCGCGAACAGCCCGAGGCCGGCGATGGCGATCGTCGCGTACACGGGGTTGCCCGCCACGGCCTCCTGCGGCACCACGAAGAAGACCATCGCCAGCGACGGGAACAGCACGTTCCCGAGCACCGCGATGGGGACCCGGACGGTCTCCAGGAACTGGTACTTGAGGTGCAGCCAGGACAGCACCCAGAACGGCTGGGTCTGCGCGGCGGGTGCGGCGGGCTCGGCGAGGCCGGCCGGGCCGCTGGTGCTCGTGGTGGCGCTCATCGCACGGCTCCTTCGTTCGTGGCGTCGACGCCGCTCGTGGCGCCGGCCTGGTTCGTGGCATCGACGAGCTGGCCGAACGCCTCCTCCAGGGACGCGCCCCGGATCTCCAGGTCCCGGAACTCGGTACCGGCACGGACGAGGTCGCGGACGAACGCGTCGGAGTCCGCGACGAGGTGCTCCTGCCGCGTCCCCTCGGCGTCCGTGAACTGCACGCGGCGCGCGCCGACCTGGCCCAGGATGGTCTCGAGGGAGTCGTCGGCGAGCACGGTCCCGTGGTCGATGACGACCACGCGCTCCGCGAGCGCCTGCACCTCCTCCAGGTAGTGGGAGGTGAGCAGCACGGTGCCGCCGCTCGCGTGGTACTGCCGGATGGCGTCCCAGAGCGCGCCGCGGCCGGACACGTCGAGCCCGGTGGTGGGCTCGTCGAGCAGCACGACGCGCGGCCTGCCGACCAGCGAGAGCGCCACGGCGAGACGCCGCTTCTGCCCGCCGGACAGCGATCCGGTCTGCCGCTTGCCCAGGTCGGACAGCCCGAACTGCTCCAGCAGCTCGCCCGTCGGCACCGGGTCGGGGTAGTGGCCGCCCACGAAGTCGACCACCTCGCGCACCCGCAGCGTCGCGGGCAGGCCGGTCTCCTGCGGGGTCAGGCCGAGCACCGTCCGCGCCCCGGCGTCCCGCGGGTCGCGACCGTTCAGGCGCACCACCCCGGTGTCGGGCCGCCGCTGGCCGCTGACCAGCGACAGCAGCGTGGACTTGCCGGCCCCGTTGGGCCCGAGCAGGCCGACCAGCTCGCCGTGCCCCACGTCCAGCGAGACGTCGTCGAGGGCGACGACGGAGCCGAAGCGCCTGGTCACCCCGCTGACCTCTACCGCACTCATCCCTGTGCTCCCTTCAGAAGGTCCATCAGTGCCGCCTGGTAGTCCGCGAACGCGGTGCGGCCGTTGTCGGTGAGGGCCAGGTACGTCACAGGCGTCCTGCCCTCGTGCGTCTTGGTGACCCGGACGTAGCCGGCGTCCTCCAGCTTGCGGAGGTGGGTCGACAGGTTTCCGGCGGTCATGTCGAGCAGCTTGCGCAGCTTGGGGAAGGCGACCTCGTCGCCGCGGCCCAGGGCCGCGAGGGAGGCCACGACCCGCAGGCGGGCGGGGGCGTGGATGACGGCATCGAGCTCCTCAGGCACGCCACCCACCGCCCTCCGTCCTGACGGCGGACGCGGGTGATCGGCGCCGGCTGCGGAACACCTGCTCCACCACGGCCATGGCCAGGAAGCCGCCGCCGCCCGCGACGGCCATCACGAGGTAGGTGTTCGGCATGCCCGCAAAGGCGGCGAGCACCGCGGCGACCAGCATCCAGCCGCCGACGGCGGCCATGCGGATCTCCTCGAAGACCAGCCCGCCGGCGATGTACATGAGACCGACGATCACGCAGGCGAAGCCGTTCGCCGCGATGGCCATGACCTCGGGCGACGCCCCGGCCTCGCCCATCGCGCCCAGCACGACGCCCAGGGCGGTGAACGCGAGGAACCAGGTCCAGCCGTACAGCGCGCCGATCCGGGCGCTGGCGCCCCGGGTCCCCGAGGTCCGGGTCACGCTGTGCACGATCGTGAAGGCCGTCGCGCCCGCGATGCAGCACGCGAACACCCAGCCCGCCCAGGGCTCCGGCGAACCCGTCTCGCGCGCCGTCGTCCACATGGCGAGGTACCCGATCACCCAGGCCAGGCCCCACGCGCCGAACAGCAGGCGGCCGTCGGGCCCGGTGGCGTCGCGCGCGGCCTCCTGGTGCTGCCGGATCAGGCGCAGCGTCTCGGCGGGGTCGAGACCCCGCGCGCCGTCGTCCTCCGGGTGCGCCTGGTCCGCCGGGAGTACCCGGTCCTCCGGCTGTGCCGGGGTGCCCGACGTCGGATCGCTCGCCATGGTGATCGCCTCGCCTCTCAAACTGGTTTGTACTGCAAACCAGTTTGCCGCATCGGCCCGTCGGGCCGCAAGGAGTTTTGCGACCCTGATTTCGAACTCCCCTTCGAGACCCAGGATCTCTCCGCTCAGCGCCGGGTCAAGACGAAGAAAACCTGGGTCTCGAAAGGGAGGTGCCGGGATAGGTTCGTCGGGTGACCGACGAGAAGCGCACCAGCAGCGACCAGCCCGAGGCGACCAGCACCGGTCAGGGAAAGACGGCAGACGGCGGCACCCCGCCGAAGCCGCCGGAGCCCGCCGACGACCTGGTCACCACGCACCACACCCTGCACACCCCCGACGGCGACCTCACCTACTCCGCGACGACCGGCCGGATCGTGCTGCGGCAGGAGGTCACCAAGGAGGAGAAGTACGACGGCCGCAAGGCCAAGGCCGAGGTCTCGATCACGTACTACACGCTCGACGACGCCGACGTGACGCGGCGCCCGGTGACGTTCGCGTTCAACGGCGGCCCGGGGTCGTCGTCGGTGTGGCTGCACCTGGGCGTGCTCGGCCCGCGCCGGGTCGACTCGGGCGACGTCGGCGACCTGACCGCGCCGCCGTACGGGCTGATCGACAACCCGGAGACGCTGCTGCGCGTCTCCGACCTGGTGTTCATCGACCCCGTCTCGACCGGCTTCTCGCGGGCGACCGAGGGCGAGCAGGCCAAGCCGTTCCACGGCTTCACGGGCGACATCGAGTCCGTCGGCGAGATCATCCGCCTGTGGACCAGCCGGAACGACCGTTGGATGAGCCCCAAGTTCCTGATCGGCGAGTCCTACGGCGGCACCCGCGGGGCGGGGCTGGCCGAGTACCTGCAGACGCGGTTCGGCATGTTCCTGAACGGCGTCATGCTGGTGGCCCCGGCCCTGAACATGGAGGCCCTGTTCGACGGCGAGCACTCCAACCTGCCGCACCCGCTGTTCCTGCCGCTCTACGCCGCGACCGCGCACTACCACGGCCTCCTCGGCGACCGGGCGCTGGACGACGTCGTCGCCGAGGCCCGGGACTGGGCCGACACGTACGCCTCGGTCCTGGCGCGCGGGGCGCGCGTGCCCGACGACGAGCGGGCGGCCGCCGTCGCGAAGATCGCCTCCCTGACCGGGTTGAGCGAGGACTACGTGGACCGCGCCAACCTGCGCCTGGAGCACACCCGGGTCTACGCGGAGCTGCTGCGCGCGCGGCGCCTGGTCACCGGGCGCCTCGACACGCGGTTCACCGGCCCGGCGGACCACTACATCCACGAGCAGATGCCGTACGACCCGTTCCTGACCGCGACGTCGGGCCCGTACACCGCGGCGCTGCACCACTACCTGCGCGGCGAGCTCGGCTACGAGCACGACGCGATCTACGAGGTGCTGTCCCGCCACGTGCACCCCTGGTCGTACAAGGAGTTCGAGGGCAAGGCCGTCGACGTCGCCGACAAGCTCGCCACCGCGATGATCCTCAACCCGCACCTCCAGGTGCACATCGCCATGGGGCGGTACGACGGCGGCGTGCCGGTCGAGGCCATCGAGTACAGCCTGGACCAGATGGCGATCCCGGCGTCGTACCGCGAGCGCATCGAGACCCGCGTCTACCCCGCGGGCCACATGATGTACATCCACCAGGAGTCGCGGGTCGCGCAGTCGGCCGACCTCGCGGACTTCGTCCGGCGGGCCTCGAACCGCTGACCCCTCGCGTGGCCGGCTGCCGGACTGCCGGCCACGCGAGGTAGGTTCCGGACGTGACCACGACCGCGCTGCCCGAGTCCCGCCGCCGTATCGCCGCCGAGGTGTGGATCGTGCTCGGGCTCAGCCTGGGCCAGTCCGGGGTGTACGCGCTCGTCAACATCGCGGCGCGGCTCACCGCGGAGACGCCGCTGGCCGAGCAGACCGCCACGCTCAACGCGAGCCAGTCGGAGCGCCCATACCTGGACCTCGTGTACCAGCTCCTGAGCATCGGGTTCGCCCTGGTCCCGGTCGCCCTGGCCCTGTACCTGCTGAGCGCGAACGGCCGCAGCGCGGTGCGCAGCCTCGGACTGGACGGGAGCCGCCCGGGCCGGGACACCGCGTGGGGCTTCGCGCTTGCCGCCGCCATCGGCATCCCCGGCCTGGCGTTCTACGCCCTCGGGCGGGCCGTCGGCATCACGGTGGAGGTGCAGGCCAGCGCCCTGGACACGTACTGGTGGACCGTCCCCGTGCTGCTGCTCAGCGCGTTCCAGAACGGCCTGCTGGAGGAGGTCATCGCCGTCGGCTACCTGTACGAGCGCACGCGGGACCTCGGGTGGAACCGCGTGAAGTTCATCGTGGCGAGCTCGCTGCTGCGCGGCTCGTACCACCTGTACCAGGGCATCGGGCCGTTCATCGGGAACGTGGTCATGGGCGTCGTGTTCTCGTGGTTCTACACCTCGCCCCGGTTCCAGCCCGGCGGCAGGCCCCGCGTCCTCCCGCTCGTGATCGCGCACACGCTGCTCGACATCGTCGCGTTCGTGGGCTACGCCCTCGTGCCGGCCGAGTGGCGCGAGGCCCTCGGCATCCGCTGAGCATGCCTGGACGGAGCCTGGGGAGAGCGTCGACCTGACCCGGATATTCCGGGCGTGACCGCGACTTCCCGGTCAAGCGAGCCTCAACGGCTCTAGAATCGCGAGCATGTCCAACTCGCGCACCGGCGGCGCCGACGCCGGTGCCGAGGTGTCCGACGTGCCGCAGACGGTGCCGCTCGAGAGCGGCCTGGTCCGCGTCGTCGACACCCCGGAGGAGCGCGTGCGCCACCCGCGCGCGCTGGTCTGGATGATCGGGTGCGCCCTCGGGACCGCGGGCGTCATGTTCCTGTCGGTCGTCGCGCACGGCACCACGGCGGGCGTCACGGAGGACGTCCGGAGCTTCAA
Organism: Promicromonospora sukumoe; assembly: GCF_014137995.1. Classification (NCBI taxonomy): domain Bacteria; kingdom Bacillati; phylum Actinomycetota; class Actinomycetes; order Micrococcales; family Promicromonosporaceae; genus Promicromonospora; species Promicromonospora sukumoe. The sequence goes on along the minus strand of NZ_JACGWV010000003.1, from coordinate 106,629 downwards.
CGACCTCGTGGCCACCATCCTGTTCGTGCCCGTCGCGGTGCTGCAGGGCCTGATCATCCTGTTCGCCCCGGTCGCCGTGATGATCGAGCTGGGGGTCCGGCGCCTGGGCCGGCAGATCGTCGAGTCCATCGTCGCGGGCGTGCTGGGCCTGCTGATCGGCGTGCTCACCACGTTCCTGGTGCGGCACCTGGGCTCGGACGAGCTGGTGCGCGGCATGTCGGTCTGGGAGCGCGGCACCGGCTACGTGCTGACCATCCCGGAGTTCGCCGTCTCGCTGACGGCGATGCTCACGGTCGCCGGGCCCGCCACGCGACGGCGGACCGTCCGCCTCTCGTGGAACCTGATGTTCCTCGCCCTGCTGATCGTGCTGATCACGGGCCAGGTCTCGCTGCCCGGCACGCTCGTCGCGCTGCTGCTGGGTCGTCTCGCGGGCTCGGCCGTGCAGTACGTGTCGGGCATCCGCAGCGAGCGTGCCTACGGCGCAGACCTGGTCGCCGCCGTGCGTCGTGCCGGCTTCGCGCCGACGACGCTGCGCCGCGTGCACGCCCTGTCCGAGCACGCGGCCGTCGCGTCCGCCCTCGCCGTCGAGCACGGCCCCGCCGACGACCCGGCCGCGCTCGCCCTGGGCCGCGCCGGCGACAACCGGGTGTACGCGCTCTACTCCGACGACGGGGTGCGCCGCGACGTCATGGTGCTCGACGGCGACAGACAGGTCGTCGGTCTCATCACGCGGCTGTGGCGCGCCCTGCGCCTGCGCGGCATCGAGGGCCGCGCGGCGATCTCGCTCAAGGCCGTGGCCGAGCGCACCGCCCTGCTCTCGTACACCGCGACCGCGGCCGGCGTCCGCACGCCGCGGCTCCTGGGGATCGGCGAGTTCGGCGACTCGATGGCGCTCGTCCTGGAGCACGCCTCGCACGCCGTCCCGTTCCGCGACCTGCCCGACGACGACCTGCACGAGGACGTGCTCGCCGAGGCCTGGGACCAGCTCGGCCGGGCGCACGCCGTGGGCCTCACGCACCGCGCGCTGACCCAGGACGTGCTGCTCACGCAGCGCGACGACGACGGCAGGGCGCACGTCTGGATCACCGGCTGGGAACAGGGCGACATCGTGTCGTCGCCGCTGTCGCGGCGCCTCGACCTGGTGCAGATGCTCGCGCTCATCGGGCTGCGGGTGGGCCCGCGGCGCGCCGTCGCCTCCGCGGTCCGCGCCCTGCCCGACGCCGACATCGCCGCCATCGGGCCGCTGATCCAGACGATCGCGCTGCCCCGGACCACCCGCGACGAGGTACGCCGGGCGAAGGGGCTGATGGGCGAGCTGCGCAACGCCCTGGTCGAGCGACTGCCCGAGGCCAGCGTGCAGCCGCAGCGCATCTCGCGGTTCAGCGCGCGCACGGTGCTGACCACGACGGTCGCGATCGTCGCCGTGGCCGTGATCGTCACGACCATCAACTTCGACGAGATCGCCACGGCCGTGCGCGAGGCGAACCCGTGGTGGGTGGCGGTCGCGTTCGCGCTCGCCCTGATCACCTGGTTCGGGGCCGGCCTGACCCTCGTCGCGTTCTCCCCGGCCCGCGTGCCGATCGGGCGCGCCACGCTCACGGCGGCCGCGGGCTCCTTCGTGGCGCTGGCGGCCCCGGCGGGCATCGGCCCGGCCGCCCTGAACCTGCGCCTGCTGACGCAGCGCGGGGTGTCGATGTCGATGGCCGTGGCCACCGTGGCGCTGGTGCAGGTGTCCCAGTTCGTGGTGACGGTGCTGCTGCTCGTGGCGCTGTCGATCTTCACGGGCTCGGGGGCGCTCGTGGAGCTGCCGTCGCCGGCCGTGCTGATCACGCTGGCGGCCATCGCGACCGCCGTCGTCGCGACGCTGCTGGTGCCGCCGGTGCGCCGCTGGGGCCTGGGGTTCATCGGGCCACGCCTGCGGCAGGTGTGGCCGCGGCTGGCGCAGATGCTCAGCCACCCGGGCCGCCTGGCCCTGGGCGTGGGCGGCAACCTGATCATGACGCTCGGCTACATCGTGGGCCTGTGGTGCTGCCTCGCCGCCTTCGGGGAGACGCTCTCGCTCGTCGACATCGCCCTGGTCAACCTGGTCGGCAACGCCCTGGGTGCGCTCATCCCGACGCCGGGCGGCCTGGGCGGCGTCGAGGGCGCCCTGACGGCCGGCCTGACGGCCGCGGGGGTACCGGCCACCATCGCGTTCTCCGCGACCATCCTGTACCGCCTGTGCACCTACTGGGGCCGGGTCCCGCTGGGCTGGGTGGCGATGCGGTACCTGGAGCGCAAGGGCGACCTCTGAGCGTCGCGGACGCCGTCGGCCCGGACGGGACGCGCGCCGGGGACGCTCGCGTCCCGGACATGCGAAGGCCCGGCCCCTCGTCGAGGAGCCGGGCCTTCGCGTCGCTGAGGAGCTCAGCGGCGAAGCGTCACTTGGCGACGGCCTTCTTCAGCAGCGAGCCGGCGCTGATCTTGACACCGAAGTTCGCCGGGATCGAGATCTCCTCGCCGGTGCGCGGGTTACGACCCGTGCGGGCGGCACGCTCGACGCGCTCGGCCGAGAGGAAGCCGGTCACCTTGACGGCCTCGCCCTTGGCGAGCGACTCGATCAGCACCTCCTGGAAGGCGTTGAGCGCGGCCTCGGCCTCGGTCTTGTTGATCTCGGCCTTGCTGGCGATGGCCGAGACGAGCTCGGACTTGTTGAGCGACATGCGTTTCCCTTCTTCGGTCACGTCGTGCGGCGGTACCCGCCCGACGACGAGGCCCCATACTGCCAGCAGATCGGCAGGAATTCGCGGAGAACAGGCCTTTCTGCGGCGAGTCGTGGGTAACTTTCTGCTCACAGAGGACACGAACCTGTGTACGAACCTGTGGACGACGACGGCGTGACGGCCTCCAGGGGCGTGTCACCCCGCACTATCCGATGACTTCCGCAACCCAGAGCGGTCTACCGTTCCGGTACCGACCGGCTGATGAGAGGAAATCGTGGAGAATCCGCCACACACCCGCCGAAACCTCGTCGTGCTCGTGTTCAGCAACCTGCTGGCGGGTGTCGGCGTGGCGTCCGGGGCCGCCGTCGGGGCGCTGCTCGCCGAGAGCCTGGGCGGCACGTCGATGGCAGGGCTCGCGCAGGCCGTCGGGGTGCTCGCCGCGGCGGTCGCCTCGGTCCCGCTGGCGACGCTCGCCCAGCTCCGCGGTCGCCGGTGGGCCCTCTCGCTCGGCTACGCCCTGTCCACGGTCGGCGCGCTGCTCGTCGTGACGGCGGCCGTGCTGGGCCAGCTCGTCGTGCTGCTGGTCGGCCTGATGCTCTACGGCGTCGCGAACGCGACCAACCTGCAGTCCCGCTACGCCGCCGCCGACAACGTCGGGTCCGGCACACGCGCCCGGACCATGTCGGTCGTCCTGTGGTCCACGACCGTCGGCTCCGTCGTCGGGCCCAACCTCGCGGCGCCCGGCGCGGTCGTGGGCGGCGGGCTCGGCGTGCCCGACCTCGGCGGCCCCTACCTGTTCTCCGTCGTCGCCTACCTGCTGGCCGGCCTGCTGCTCGTGAGCCTGTACCGGGACCCGGCCGGCGGCGTCGCGGGACGGGTGGTGCCCGCGGGCGCCGTCGGGCAGGGGCACGGGGACAGGCGCGCGGAGCCGCGGCGCACCGGGGCCCTCGCCGCGCTGCGCTGGGCCTGGGGGCACCCGCGCGCCCGGTTCGCCGTGGTCACCACCGCCGTGGCGCACGGCGTGATGATCATGGTGATGGTGATGACCCCGGTGCACATGCAGCACGGCGGGATGTCGCTGCAGCTCGTCGGCGTCGTGATCAGCCTGCACGTGCTGGGGATGTTCGCGTTCAGCCCCGTGTTCGGGTGGCTCGCCGACCGGTTCGGCGCGCTCCGCGTCGCCGTCGGCGGGATGGCGCTGCAAGGGGCGGCCGTGGCCCTCGGGTTCCTGGCCGCGTCCCTGGCCTCGGTGCCCGACGGGGGGCACGGTGCCGGCCACGGTGGTGCCGGCCCCGCCCTCGACGCCGAGGTGCTCACGGCCGTGGCGCTCGTGCTGCTCGGGCTGGGCTGGTCGGCCTGCCTGATCGCCTCGTCGGCCGTGCTGGCGTCCGTTGCGGAGCCGCAGGTCAAGCTGCCCCTTCAGGGCGCCACCGACGCGCTGATGAACTACTTCGGCGCCGCGTCGGCCGCGCTCGCGGGGCCGCTCCTCGCCTGGGGCGGGTTCGAGGCCGTGAACACGGCGGGCGCCGTCCTGCTGGCGCCCGCCGTGGTGGCACTGGTGCTGGCGGTCCGCGCGGCGCGCCCCGGATCTGGCCCCGGCCCCGGCAACGGCCCCGTGTCAGACGTACAGGTCACCCGGGGGACCTGAGGGTCTGACAGGTCTGGTCAGCCCTTGGTGTCGGGGTTGTCGTTGGGCTTCTCGGCGTCCGGCTCCTCGGACCCGGACTCCTGGTTCTGGCGCAGCTTGTCGTTCTCGAGGATCTTGCGGCGCATCATCACGACGACGCCCAGGACGACCAGCACCGCCGCGAGGATCCCGCCGGCAACGGCCAGCCCGCTGGGGCCCGAGCCGTCCCCGGAGCCCGCGAGCTCCGTGGGGGTGCTCGCGTCGTCCGTCGCACCGGTCGGCTCGTCCACGGGTGCTGCCTCCTGGGTGGACATCTCGGGCTCGTCCGTCGGCTCGTCGGTCGGCGTCGCACTCGGCTCCGGCTCGCCCTCGACCACGTAGCTGAACTCGCCGTCGATGGGGTGGCCGTCGGAGGACACCACGTGCCACGCGACGTCGTACGCGCCCGGGGGCAGGTCCTCGGGGAGCTGCGCGGTCACGACGTCGTCGTCGACCGTGATGTCGGAACCCTGGGCGGTGGTGCCGTCAGGACCGGTCAGCGCCACCTCGATGCCCGTGTCGAGCGGCGCGGAGCTGAACGTGAGCCCGATGCTCGCGGGCTGCTCGTCGAGCGTGGCGCCGTCCTTCGGGTCGGACGACAGGAGCTGGTCGTGGGCGCTCGCCGGGCCCGCCACCAGCAGCAGCGCCGCAAAGGTCAGGACCGCCGCGAACACGGTGATCACGCGGACGAGGCGACGGTTCCCGGGCCGAGCCAGGGCAACGGAGACAGCAGGCATGACGGCACCCTACCCGCCAGGATCGCCGCTGAGCCGGGCTTCGTCGTCGGCGTAATCCGTGCGCCCGGGCGCGCGGCGCGGCCGGGACCACCGGCCGCGCCGCGAGCGCCGTCAGGCCTCCGGGACGTTCTTCTCGAGCTCGGCGAGCCACGCCGCCGCGGACGCGTCCGACGGCATGCGCCAGTCGCCGCGCGGCGACATGGTGCCGCCCGGCGAGACCTTCGGGCCGTTGGGCAGCGCGGACCGCTTGAACTGGGAGGCGAAGAACCGGCGCACGAACACCTCGAGCCAGCGCCGCACGGTCGCCAGGTCGTAGGCGGTGCGCTGCTGGTCGGGGAAACCGGGCGGCCACTCGCCGTCGTCGGCCGCGTGCCACGCGTGCCAGGCCAGGAACGCGATCTTGGACGGGCGGTAGCCACGCCGCAGCACGTGGAACAGCGTGAAGTCCTGCAGGGCGTACGGGCCGATCGTCGCCTCGGTGGACTGCGGCGTCTCGCCCTCCTCGGTCGGGATCAGCTCGGGCGTGATCTCCTGCCGGACGATCTCCGACAGGACCACGTTGACCGGGCTGGAGGGCTCGGTCGCGAACTGCCCGCTGTCGATGGTCCAGCGGATGAGGTGCTGGATCAGGGTCTTGGGCACGCCCGCGTTGACCGAGTAGTGCGACATCTGGTCGCCCACGCCGTAGGTGCACCAGCCGAGGGCCAGCTCCGAGAGGTCGCCGGTGCCGACGACGATCCCGCCGCGGTGGTTCGCGAGCCGGAAGAGGTAGTCGTAGCGCAGCCCGGCCTGGACGTTCTCGAAGGTGACGTCGTACTGCTTGGTGCCGTCGGAGTACGGGTGGTCGAGGTCGCGCAGCATCTGCTCGGCGGCCGGCCGGATGTCGAGCTCCTGGAACGTCACGCCCAGGGCCTCGGCGAGCCGGATCGCGCGGTCCTTGGTCTCCGACGTCGTCGCGAAGCCCGGCATCGTGAACGCGTGGATGTCGGTGCGCGGCCGGCCCAGGCGGTCCATCGCCTTGGCGGCGACGATCAGGGCGTGCGTCGAGTCGAGGCCGCCGCTGATGCCGAGCACCACCTTGGGCTGCCCGATGGCGCGCAGGCGCTGCTCCAGCCCGGTGACCTGGATGTTGTACGCCTCGTAGCAGTCCAGGGCGAGGCGCTCGGCGTCGTCGGGCACGAAGGGGAAGCGGTCCACCTTGCGGCGCAGCCCGAGGTCGCCCTGCGGCGGGTGCACGCTGAAGGTGATCTCGCGGAAGTCGCCGGCGTCGCCCGTCCCGGGGGTCGCCAGCCCCAGCCCGCGCCGGTTGTCGTCGAAGGTGCCCTGCCGCAGGCGCTCCTGCCGCAGCCGGTCCAGGTCGACGTCGACCACGGTGGCGCGCGGGCCGTCCGGGAAACGTTCGGTCTCGCCGAGCAGGTCGCCCGCCTCGTAGACCATGGTCTGGCCGTCCCAGGACAGGTCGGTGCTCGACTCCCCCTGGCCGGCGGCCGTGTAGACGTAGGCGGCGTTGCAGCGGTAGCTCGCGCTGCGCACGATGAGGCGGCGGTCCTCGGCGCGGGCCACGGTGATCGGGCTGGCGGAGAGGTTGAGCAGCACCGTCGCGCCCGCGAGCGCCGCCAGCGCGCTCGGCGGCACGGGCACCCACATGTCCTCGCAGACCTCGACGTGCACGTCGAGCCCGGGCACGTCGTCGGCCCGGAAGATGAGGTCCGAGCCGAGCGGGACCTCCTCGCCGAGCAGGGTGAGGGTGCCGCGGTGCTCGTCGCCCGGCGCGAACTGCCGCTTCTCGTAGAACTCCCGGTAGTTGGGCAGGTAGGACTTGGGCGCGACGCCCAGGACACGCCCGCGGTGCACGACGACGGCGGCGTTCAGCAGCCGGCTGCCGACCAGGAGCGGCGCCCCGACGACGAGCACGGTCATGAGCTCGACGCTCGCCTCCTTGATGGCGGCGAGCCCGTCCAGGACGCCTTCGAGGAGGGTGTCCTGCATGAGCAGGTCGTCGATCGCGTACCCGCTCAGGCACAGCTCGGGGAAGACGGCGACGGCCACGCCGTCGTCGTGGAGCTGCCGCGCCTGGTCGAGCACGACGGCGGCGTTCGCCGCGGGGTCGGCGACGGCGACGGGGATGGTGCAGGCCGCGACCCGGGCGAACCCGTGGGCGTAGGCGTTGTAGAAGTCCACGACGTCGAGTCTATGGAGACGTGCCCGCGGGGGTCGGTCGACGGCTGCCCCGCCGTCCTGGCGGGGCTCGCTAGAGTCCCTTCGTGACCCGAGAACCCGACTGCCTCTTCTGCCGCATCGTGGCCGGCGAGCTGCCCTCGACCCGGATCGACGAGGACGAGCGCACGCTCACGTTCATGGACATCAACCCCGCGGCCGACGGGCACGCGCTCGTGATCCCCCGGTCGCACGCCGTCGACCTGCACGACATCACGCCCGAGGACCTCGCCGCGTGCACCCTGACCGCGCAGCGGGTCGCGGACCGGGCGGTGAAACAGCTCGGGGCGGACGGCGTGAACCTGCTGAACTGCGCCGGCGAGGCCGCCTGGCAGACCGTCTTCCACTTCCACATCCACGTGGTGCCCCGGTTCCGCGACGACCCGGTCCGCGACTCGCTGCGCCTGCCGTGGGCGCCGACGCCGGGCGACCCCGCGCGGATCGCGGCTGCGGCGGACCTCCTGCGCTCGGCTCCCTGAGCCGGGCCCGCCACGCGTGGCCAGGTACCGATGAGTTCCGGTGCACCGTTCGTCTGTACGGGTAGAACGCGGTGCCGATCGGCACGGCGCCCGACGTGAAGGGACCATCCATGTCGTTTCAGGCCTATCTCGACGCCGTCGAGGACAAGACCGGGCACACCCCGCGCGAGCTGGTCGCGCTGGCACAGGAGCGCGGGTTCGACGCGTCCACCAAGGCCGGCCCGATCCTGGAGTGGCTCAAGGAGGACTACGGCCTGGGCCGGGGCCACGGGATGGCGATGGTCCACGTGATCACCAAGGGGCCGCAGATCAGCGCGAAGCACGTCGGCGCGTCGGGCACGCACAGCGACGCGTCGGACACCTTGTGGCTCGACGGGAAGGCGACCAACCCGGCGACGTCGGGCTGACGACGTGAGCGCGGCCGGCCTCAGGTGCCGGCCGCGCTCAGATGCCAGTCCTCATGCGATACCGGCGATCTCGCCGTCGTCGAAGAGGATCGCCTGCTGGAGCTGACCGCCCAGGGCGTGCGCATATCGGGCGAGCACCTCCTGGCCGGAGATCTTGCCCTTCTCGATCTGGGAGACGCGTCCCTTGGTCACGCCCATCCGGTCGGCTACCTGCTGCTGGGTCAGCCGCCGCTTCTTGCGGAGCTCGGCAAGCCGGTAGCCCGTGACCTCGGCCAGGAGCTCCTGCTTCCCGCGTTCGACGGCCTCCTCGCCGCCCGCCCGCGCCACGTGCTCAGCACGAATGTCCTGCCACTTCACATAGCCCGTCATGACACGTCCTCCTCGTCGGAACGCTTGGCCACATACTTCTGGTACCGCTCCTCGGCCAACGGAATCGCCTCGACGTACCACTCCTGCCAGCGGTTCCTCTTGTCACCAGCAACCAGCAGGATCGCGGAGCGCCACGGATCGAACACGAACAAGATCCGGATCGAACCAGGCCGCAGCTCCTTCAGGTTCGCCAACGTGGAACCGCGAAGCGTGTCCACCAGTGGCCGACCCAGCTTCGGCCCACGCTCAGCCAGAGCGTCCAGCCCCTCGACGACGCGCTTGTGAGATGCGTCGTCCAGTTCGTCGATCCAGTCACGCACCTCGTCGACGACGTAGATGCTCCATTCCTCGTCCGCCATGCCGTGAGTTTAGTTATTGCTATACATATTGGCATGTCGAACGAGGATCTGTCACGCCCGCCTGCGCACCCCAGGTCAGCGCGCGCAGCCGAGGAGCCGACCGCCTCGTTACCTTGGGTAATGATGTACCCATGACAACCCGCTCCAGCATCGCCATCACCAACGCCTACGTGGTCCCCGTGGCCGCCGAGCCCTTCGAGAACGGGACGGTCCTGATCGAGGACGGCGTCATCACCGCCGTCGGGCAGGACGTCGCCGTGCCCGAGGGCACCACGACGATCGACGCGCAGGGCAGGTGGCTCGTGCCCGGTTTCGTCGAGGCGCACGGCCACATCGGCATCCACGAGGAGGGCGAGGGCTGGGCCGGCAACGACACCAACGAGATGACCGACCCGAACGGGTCGGCGCTGCGCGCGATCGACGCCGTGCAGATCGACGAGGAGGGCTTCCGCGACGCCCTCGCCGGCGGCGTGACGACGGCGGTCATCAAGCCGGGCTCGGGCAACCCGATCGGCGGCCAGACCGTCGCGATCAAGACCTGGGGCGGCCGGACGATCGACGAGCAGCTCATCAGCGACTCGGTGTCGGTCAAGAGCGCGCTCGGCGAGAACCCGAAGCGCGTGTACGGCGACAAGAAGCAGCTCCCGTCCACCCGCCTGGGCGTCGCCAACGTGATCCGCAAGGCGTTCGTCGACGCGCAGAACTACGCCGCGAAGCGCGACGCCGCCGCGGAGGAGGGCAAGCCTTTCGAGCGGGACCTCGGCAAGGAGACGCTGGCCCGGGTCCTGGCCGGCGAGCTCGCCTGGGACCAGCACACGCACCGCGCCGACGACATCGCCACGGCCATCCGCCTGTCCGAGGAGTTCGGCTACCGGCTCGTCATCAACCACGGCACCGAGGGCCACCTCATCGCCGACGTCCTCGCCGAGAAGGACATCCCGGTCATCTACGGCCCGATGTTCGTGTCGCGGTCCAAGGTCGAGGTGCGGCACCGCGCGAACCGCAACATCGCGGCCATGGCGGCGGCGGGTGTCCGCGTGGCGATCACGACCGACCACCCCGTGATCCCGATCAACTTCCTGGTGCACCAGGCGTCGTTCGCGGCGCGCGACGGCCTGCCCCGCGAGACGGCGCTGGCCGCCATCACCACCAACCCCGCGTCGTTCCTGCGGCTCGACGCCCGCGTGGGGGCCATCGCCGAGGGGCTCGACGGCGACGTCGTGCTCTGGTCGGGCGACCCCCTCGACACCGACCAGCGCGCCGAGCGCGTCTTCATCACCGGCACCGAGGTCTACACCTGGGACCCGTCCGCCGACGCCGGCCGCGGCGCCGGCCGCGTCGTGGAGCGCACCGCCCGCTTCGCCTGACACCCGGGCGCTGGGGCTGGGGCTGGGGCTGGCTGCGCCAGGGGATCAGAGTGGTCGGCAGAATGTCAGGTGGTCGGTAGTTCGAGCTGCCGACCACCTGACATTCTGCCGACCACCCCGTCTTACCGACAGCCCGCGCCGCCGACCGACCACTCCGGTACCGCAGGGGGACACGCGGTGGCACCACGGTCCGACGCGGCTGTGCCCGGCCCGGCGTAGGTTGCGAGCATGCTGGGCACCATCCGTCCGAACGCCACCGCCGCGGACCCGTCCGCCCCGGGGCCCTTCGACCGCCTGCGTCCGCGCGTGTTCGTCGCCGTGGCCGTCACGGTCGTGTCCCTGCTGGGCTCGCTGGGCGCCGCGCGCGGCCAGTCGTGGGCGACGGACGTCGACCTCGCCGGGGCGCTCCTGCTGCTGGTGTCGCCCGCCGCGCTGCTGCTCCTGCTGCCCCGACGCCCCGTGCTGGCGACGGTGCTCTCCGTGGCCGCCGCGCTCACGTTCCTGCTGGCCGGCTACCCGTGGGGCCCGGCGTTCCTGGGGCCGGTCGCAGTGCTCGTCGGCGTCATGCTCAGCGGCGAGGTGCGCCGCGCCCGGCTGATCGCCTGGTCCGGCGCCGCCCTGCTCTCCGGCGGCGTGGGCGTCGCCGCCACGCTGCTCGCCCCGCGCCTCCAACGGTTCCTGAGCGAGAACCCGGTCAAGCCCGACCGTACCTGGGGCCCGCCGGGTTACCACGGCCCCGGCTGGGACAGCGCCGACGGCTCGTGGTTCATCACCACCGGGGCCCTCGTCGCGGGCGCGGCCTGGCTCGCCGTCGTGCTGCTGATCGCCAGCGGGGCGCGCGACCGGATCGCGCGCCGGGCGGCCGCGCGGGCCGCCGCCCTGGAGACGGCCGCCGAGCGCGAGCGCACCGCCGTCGCCTCCGAGCGCCTGCGGATCGCGCGCGAGCTGCACGACGTGCTCGCCCACTCCCTCTCCGCGATCAACGTCCAGGCCGGTGTGGGCCTGCACCTGATCGACCGGAACCCCGGCCAGGCCCGCGAGGCGCTGACCAACATCCGCGACACCAGCAAGGACGCGCTCGCCGAGGTGCGCACGGTGCTGGGCATCGTCCGCGAAGGGACGGCCCCGTCCACTTCGGGAGCGCAGCCCGTCGGGGCCGACGGCGCCGGCACACCAGCCGCCGGGTCCCCCGCCGTCGGCCCGCCGGCCGGCAGCCCGCAGGCTGCGGGCCCACAGCCCACCGCCGCGGAACCGCAGTGGGACGACGCCGCCCCCCTCACCCCGACCTGGGACCTGACCGGTCTGCGCCGCCTCGCCGACCAGGCCCGCGCCGAGGGCCTCGATGTCACGGTCGAGCTCACCGGCGTGGACGACCTGCCCGACCACGTCGCCGGCGTCGTGCACCGGGTGGTCCAGGAGTCGCTGACCAACGTGCGCCGGCACGCGCCGTCGGCCCGCCGGGTCACGCTGCGCGTGACCGGGGGCGACGTCGTCGAGGTCTTGGTGTCCGACGACGGCGCTCCGGCCGGCCGGTCCGACGAGCCCGTCGTCGCGGGCTACGGGCTGCTCGGGATGCGCGAGCGCGTCGAGGGCGCGGGCGGCACGCTGACGGCGGGCCGGCGGACGGACGGGCCGGGCTGGGAGGTCCGGGCCCGGCTCCCCGGCGCCCGCCGGACCGGGGCGCCGCCGCCGACCGGGACCGAGCCCCCGGCCGGCCCCACGCGACCGGACCAGACCGAGCCGCCCCGCACACCGGAGACCGGAGAACCCGCATGATCGACGTCCTGCTCGCCGACGACCAGGCCCTGGTGCGCGGCGGGTTCCGCGCCCTGATCGACTCCGAGGACGACATGCGCGTCGTCGCCCAGGCGGCGAACGGGGACGACGCCGTCGCGCTCACCCTGGAGCACCTGCCCCAGGTGGTGCTCATGGACATCCGCATGCCGGGTCTGGACGGGCTGGAGGCCACGCGGCGGATCATCGCCGAGCCCCGCGCGGCGGGCGTGCACGTGGTGGTGGTGACGACGTTCGAGCTGGACGAGTACGTCACGGACGCCATCCGCGCCGGGGCGTCGGGGTTCCTGGTCAAGGACACCGAGCCCGCGGAGCTGGTGCGCGCGGTGCGGGTCGCGGCGTCGGGCAACGCGCTGCTGTCGCCGACGGTGACGCGGCGGCTGCTGGCCAAGGTCGCCGACGCGACCCGGGCCGTGCGGCCGGTGCCCGCGCTCGCCGAGCTCACACCCCGGGAGCGCGAGGTGCTCGTCGAGGTGGCGGGCGGGCTCGCGAACGACGAGATCGCCGGCCGGCTGTACCTGTCGGAGTCGACGGTCAAGACACACGTCTCCCGCGTGCTCATGAAGACCGGCTCGCGCGACCGCGCGCAGCTCGTGGTGCTGGCGTACGAGGCGGGCCTGGTCCGGCCCGGGTGGACCGGAGGAGCGGCACCAGAGGGGTAGCCCGGCAGGTACGCCGGGCTGACGCCCCCGGCGTCGGACAGCGGCAGCCTGGTGGTGTGGCCGGAACGACCGGCCGAACCGACTGCTGGAGGTCGACATGCTCACCGCGACGACAGAGGTCCTCGCCAACGGGCCGCACTACGGCTGGGGCGGACCCGGCCCGTTCTTCTTCATCTTCCCGCTGCTGTGGTTCCTGCTGTTCGCGACCGTGGTCTTCCTGATCGCGCGGCGCGCCCGGCGGGGTCCCCGCGGCGGCTGGGGCGGCCCGTGGGCCGCGCACACGGCGGGTGCCGACCCGGTGACGCTGCTGGGCAACCGCTTCGCCCGCGGCGAGATCGACGAGGCGGAGTACCGCTCCCGGCTCGCCGTGCTGCGCTCGGCGGGACCCATCCCGGGTACCGGCCCGACGCCGCCCGCGGGACCCACCCCGCCCGCGGCACCCACGCCGCAGGACCAGCCCCCGGCCGACGGCGACCGCTGACGGCGACCGCGACCACGCCGGACGCCCGGACCGTTCCCTCGGTCCGGGCGTCCGGGCGTCCGGGCATTTGGGTATTCGGGCATCCAGAACTAACCCGGCGATTGGCCCGCTGGTGCGGGCCGTGCCGCTAGACTCGCGGGCGAGTGCGGCCGAACCGCACTTTTCTGACCCGATGACGTGAGGGAAGTAGATCGTGAGCACCAGCAAGAACTGGGCGACCGCCGCAGTGGTCGCCTGTGCACTTCTGCTGTCCGGATGCGCGGCCCTCGAGGACATGGCCAGCGACTTCACGCCCTCCGGCGAAGAGGTGCCGCAGGCCGCGCCGTCGCCCGTGGCCGAGGCCCCGATCAGCACCGGCGAGTACGACCTCGTCGAGTCGTGCAACGCGTTCTTCACCGGCCAGCTCGTCTCGAACATCGAGGCCTCGTACAAGGTCGTCGCCTCGCCGCTGGACGAGCAGCGCACCGGCACGGTCACCACGATCAGCAAGAGCCTCGGCCTGATCATCGGCAAGGCCGACGAGGTCAGCATCGCCCACCTCGAGGCCGTGCGTGCGCCGTTCGACCAGGCGCTGGACGGCTCCATCGCCCGCCCGAAGGCCATCGTCGGCGCGATCGACTCCTACCGGGCCACGTGCGAAGAGGCCGGCTTCAAGGGCTGACCCGCCCGCCGACGCCGCACGACGTCCGGCACCGCGCAGCCTTCCAGGCACCGCGAGCTCACCGCCGCGCAGCATAAGAGCGCCCGCCCGGCCCCTCGACGAGGAGCCCGGCGGGCGCTCTGCTCGGCGGCCCCGGCCGCCGAGGGAGATCAGCTCCCCTTGAGGAACTCGTGCATCACTGGGCCGGCCGTCGTCGAGCCCAGCTCGCCCTCCTCGATGAACACGACCGCCGCCAGGTCGTCCGCGATCGCGAGCATCCAGACGTGCGCCTTGGAGCCGTCGCCGAACTGGGCGGTGCCCGTCTTGGCGCCGACGATCCCGGACACGTCCTGCAGGATCGTCGCCGAACCCTCCTCCACGACCCCGCCCATGAGGTCGCGCAGCGTCGCCGCCTCGTCCTCGGTGAGGTCGCCCGCGGGCGCGGCCTCCGCGTCCTTGCCGGTCGGCTCGACCAGCCACGGTGACACCGTGTGGCCCGCGGAGACGCTCGCGGCGACGGTCGCCATCGCGAGCGGCGTGGCCAGCACCTGGCCCTGCCCGATCATCGACGCCGCGTGCTCGGTGCCGGACGCCTCGGTCGGCACGTCGCCGAACCCGGCCGCCGCACCGAACGGCACCTCGTGCTCGATGCCCAGGCCGAGCGCGGCCGCGGCGTCGTGCAGCTGCTGCTGCGAGATGTCCTGGTGCTGGGAGATGAAGGCGGTGTTGCACGAGTTGGCGAACACGGTGCGGAACGGCACGGCGTCGCCCATCGCGGACTGCGGGTACCCCGGCACGTTCTGGAACTGGCGGCCCTCCACGTTGATCGTCTCGGTGCAGGGCAGCGTCGAGTCCGGCGTCGTACCGGCGCGGAGCATCGCCAGCGACGTCGCGATCTTGAACGTGGAACCGGGCGGGTACTGCCCGACGGTCGCCGTGCTGTACCCCTCGGAGCCTGGGCCCGACGCCGCCGCGAGCACCTCGCCCGTGGACGGCTTGATCGCGACGATCGCGCTCGCCAGGTCACCGAAGCCGGCCAGCGCCTCCTGGGCGCGGAGCTGCGTGGCCGGGTCCAGCGAGACGGCCACGGGCTCGCCGTCCTGCTTCTCGATCGTGAAGGCCTCGCGGCTCTGTCCGCCCTCGCCGCCCTCGGCGGGCTCGATCGTCACCGCCAGGCCGGGCACGCCACGGAGCTGCTCGTCGTAGGCGGCCTGGACGCCGGAGAGGCCCACCATGTCGCCGGCCTTGATAGTGCCCTCGGACTCCTTGACGATCTCCTCGGTCGCCTCGCCGACCGTGCCCAGCAGGCCGCGCGCGAAGTCTCGGTCCCGCGCCAGCGGGATCTCGTCGGGGATGCCGACGACGCCGTCGATCGCCATCGCGGCCTCGAAGTCGTACTCCGGGTCGTTGTCGCGGATCGTGATGACGTTGATGAACGCCTTCTCGCCCGCGGACTCCACCTGCGCGGCGATGTCGTCGGTCGTCGCCTGGTCGAAGCCCAGCACGTCGCCCAGCCGCGCGGCGGCGCTGTCCCAGCCGGGGCGCGTCTTGTCGATGCCCACGCGGTGCACGGGGGTGAGGCCCACGAGCGTCTCGCCGCTCGTGGTCACGATGTCGCCGCGGACCGGCTCGGTGCGCTCGACGACGAGCCGCTCGCCCGCCTCCAGGCCCGGCGCCAGCACGCCGAGGTTCCACGCGGCCTCCCAGGCCCCGGCCTCGCCGTCCTCCGGACCCGGGTACGTGAGCTCGGCGACCGTCTCGTACTCCCAGGCCTCGTCAGCCGCCACGGGCCAGGTCCAGGCGAGCGTCGCGGTGGCGGTCGCGGTGCCGCCGTCGCCCTCCTCGAACGGGGTGACGCTCTTGACGGCGACCGTCCCGGCGTCCTCGCCGACGGCGCGCACCATCTGCTCGAACACCGCGGCGTACTGCTCGTCGGGTGACGCGGACGTCTCCATGGTCAGCGGGAAGTCGGCGGGCGTGCCCGCCTGGAGCGCGGCCGCGAGGTCCTCGGCGGCCGACTCCGGGTCGGGGACCGGCGGCGGGCGGAGCAGGTACCAGGCCCCCGCGCCGGCGGCGAGGAGCAGGACGACCACCAGGGTGATGATCAGCGCCCGCCTGCCGTTCTTCCGGGGCGGGACGGGCGGTTCGCCGCCGGACACCGGGACGCCGAGCGGCGGGGTGCCGGGCGCGCCACCGCCGGGAGCCGGTGCGGGTGGGGGCGGCGGAGGCCCGACGGCCGGAGGCACCGAGCCATACCCACCTGGCGGGGGCGGAACGGGCGCATGACCGTCCGCGGGCAGATGGGGTGAAGGGTGTCCGCTCATGCCAAGGAGCCTAAGGGCCTGGTCATGATCACTCAGTGTAAATTCCTGGGTGAAATGAGGCGGGGCCGCCGAACCCCCTGGATCTGCGGCCCCGCCCTCCGACGTCACGCGTCCGCGTACCGCCAGCGGTCCCGCGGGCGCGTGGCGAGCGTGAGGTAGGACAGCGTCGGCGCCGTACGGGCGGCCGCGCGAATCCTGTGCTCGCGTCGGTTGAGCAGCTCCATGCGCCGCAGATCACGCTCGACCGCCGCGACATCCTTGCCGGTGATCACCGCTGTGCTGGTCGTCATGGTCGGTCCCCGTTCTCAGGCCCCCTCGAGTGGGCGCCCCTCATGAGAGAAGGACGGACCAGGAGCTCGTTTCGTTGGTAGGGAGGCACGGACCCGGGTTTCGGGACCAGGGGCGCCGAGTTCACCCGGCGGCTTCAGCCGACGACGGCGGCCCGTCGCGCCAGGAACTCCCGCAGGGCCGGGTCGGTCGTGAGGGAGAGCGCCTTGTCGTAGGCGTCCCGGGCGGCCTCCGGGGCGCCGGCCTCGGTCAGGAGGTGCGCCCGCGTCGCCCACAGCGGCTGGAACCTGCCCGACGACGGCTCCGCCGCGATCTCGTCCAGCGCCGCCAGGCCCGCCGGGGCGCCGTCGACCCGCGCGACGACGGCCGCGAGCGCCACCCGCCCGCCGAGCGTGGGCGCGACGCGGAGCAGCGCCCGGTGCAGCGTGACGAGCGCGGGCCAGTCGGTGCGCCCGGTGCGTGCGCGGGCGCAGTGCACGGACTGGATCGCGGCCTCCAGCCGGAACCGGCCGGGCAGCGCGACGGGCGGGGCCTGCGCACCGGTGATGGCAGGCCCGGTGGACGACGTCGGCCCGGCGAGCGCGCGGCGCAGCAGCGCCTCGCCGCGCTCGATCAGCGCGGTGTCCCAGCGAGCGACGTCCTGCTCGTCGAGCGGCACAAACGCGCCGTCGGTCTCGCGGGCGTCGGCGCGCGCCACCGAGAAGCAGAGCAGGGCGGCCAGGCCGAGCACCTCGGGCTCGGGCAGCAGGTCGGCCAGCAGCAGGGCCAGGGTGAGCGCGTCGCCGGTGAGCGACCCGCGTACCTCCGGCGCGGCGCCGCGCCAGTCGATGGCGTAGGCGCCGTAGACCGCCTCGAGCACGGGCGGCAGCCGGCCGGGCGCCTCGTCCCGGCCGGGGACGCGGAACGGGATGCGTGCGTCTCGGATGCGGCGCTTGGCCCGCACCAGGCGCTGCGCCATCGTGGGCGCGGGCACGGCAAAGGCGGCCGCGATGTCCCGGGCCTCGACGCCGAGCACGGTCTGCAGCATGAGCGGGGTGCGCACGCCGGCCTCGACCGCGGGGTGCGCGCACACGAACATGAGCTCCAGCCGCCGGTCCCCGATCGCGTCGGGGTCGACCATCTCGGGCGGGGCCGCGGGCTCGGGTCCGGCGTCGGGCGGCACCGTGGTGCGGTGGGCGGCGGACCGGTACAGGTCGCGCAGCCGGTTGCGGGCCACGGTGAGCAGCCAGCCGTCGGGGTTGTCCGGCACGCCGTCGTCGGGCCAGTGCCGCAGGGCACGCTCGAAGGCCTCGGCGAGGGCGTCCTCGGCGCGCTGGATGTCGCCGTCGCGCGCCGCGAGCAGCGCCAGCAGGCGGCCGTACGACGTGCGGGCCGCCGCCTCCGCGGCGGCCCGCACGTCCACGGGCTCGGTCAGCGCGTCCACGCGCCGTTCTCGTAGTGGGTGGCGCTGGGGCGCACCTCCACGGTGCCCCACTGGACCGACGGCGCCTTCTGCGCCCAGGCGAGCGCGGCGTCGAGGTCCGGCACGTCGACGACGAACGTGCCGCCGAGCTGCTCCTTCGTGTCGGCGAAGGGGCCGTCCTGGACGCGCAGCTCGCCGTCGCGCACGGCGACCGTGGTCGTGGACGACGACGGCTGGAGCACCTCGGCGGAGAGCAGCACCCCCGCCTGGTCGAGCGCCGTGGCGTAGGCCTGGAACTCGCGCTCGCCCTCTTCCCATCCGCCGGTCCCGAGCTCCTCGGGCGTCATCTCCGGGTAGTGCAGCAGGATCGTGTATCGCATGGTTCCGTCCTCCGGTCGGATCTGTCTGACACGGTGGTGACGATCTCGCCGTGGTCCGATCGACAGGTCCCGGAAATCGCTCCGGACATGACTCGGGTCGGGGCGCCCCCTGGTGCGCCCCGACCCGGTTCCCCCTGTCCGGCCAGGTGTGTCAGGCAGTTGTCGGAGCCGCCTTGACCACCGGGCCCCACGCCAGCGGGTCGAGCGTGCGGGCGTCGTCGTCCGCTTCCCCGGCCCATCGGCGCGCATCGGCCACTGTCGCTGCGAGCAGGTCACGGAGCCGCGCGTCCACGTCGGGCACGAACGCCTCCGAGATGCCCTGCACCGCGGTGGAGACCACGCTCGGCGCGGCGTCGCGGACGAACCGCTTGGGCCGCACGCTGGTGCCGGCGCAGAACCGCTCGGCCCAGGCCGCCGTCTTCGGCACGGCCGCCAGCGCGTCCTTGCTCTCCGGCGCGAGGGTGCCCGACGGACGGTCCTCCAGCACGTCGAGCATGCGCTCCGAGCCCAGCACCGCGACGGCGAGCGTCTGCTGCCGGTCCGCCGGCGAGACCGGCAGCGCCGTCTGCGCGGCACGCAGCGCGATGCGCACGTCCCAGCGCGGGTCGGTGCTGGTCAGCCCGATGACCGACGGGATGAGTGGTGCGAGCTGCGGACGCGCGTGGTCCGCCGTCAGATCGTTCACCGCGCGTGCCAGCATCGCGATGAGCGGGTGCGTGCAGGCTGGGTGGTCGCTCCACTTCTCGCCTGCGAGGAAGGAGGCGAGCTCCATGAAGCACGCGCCCTTCTTGGGGTTGCGGTGCTTCCCACGGCCGAGCATGGGCAAGATGTCGTACGTTCCAGCTTCGGTTCCGGTCACGATCCACCCCCGAATTGGGTCCGCTGCTAAGTCCAGTGTGCGTCTGCTGTGACGTAGATCGCAATAGTGGGGCTGTGAACACCCTGATTCTCGCCCGCCCAGTGTCTCCCTGGTCGGCTCATCGGGCATCTCGGGCGCACGCCGAGGCGCGGAAGAGCTGCTCTGAGGTGCACTAAGGCACCTCAGACCCACCTCAGGCCCGCGCCGGGGTACCTCAGACGCCGGCCTGAGGTACCCCGCCCGCCAGGACTGGCCGATCGCCCGATCCGGGACCCCGCGCCTCAGGACGAGTGTCTTCCTCATCAGCCGGACGGGCACACGGCCCGCCGGGGACTTCGGAGGAATCATGTCGTTGTGGGGACCCGCGATGGACGCGGAGATCGAGTACCGGCAGGCCCGGGCCAAGGACGCCTGGCGCACCAAGCGGCCGAGCGCGGCGGACCGCGCCGCCCGGCAGGAGAAGCGCGCCGCCCGGGCGAACCGCGCGGAGCAGATCAGGGAGGGCATCGCCGGCATGCGCCCCGCGCCCGCCGCCAAGCGGCGCGGCCTGTTCGCGTGACCGCGGTGGGACCGGAGAAAGGGGAGGTCAGGGGAATTGTCAGTGACCGGTGGGACGATGTGCAGGTGCGACGGTCGACGACGATTCCCCTGATCTCCCGGCAGGAGCAGGTTGCCTCCCTCCTGCTGGCAGTGGGGCGTGCCTCGGCGGGCCGACCCGGCCTCGTGCTCGTGGGCGGCGACGCCGGCGTGGGCAAGACCCGCCTGATCGGTCACGTCGCGCAGGCGGCGGAGCAGGCGGGGGCCAGCGCCGTCGTCGTGCACTGCGTCGACCTGGGCCAGGTGGGCATCCCCTACCTCCCCTTCACCGAGGCGCTGACCCAGCTGCAGGCCGGGGCCGCCGGGCCCGACGCCGCCGCGCGGGTCACCGAGCTCGTCGCCGAGCGCCCGGCGCTGTGGCGGCTCCTGGAGCCCGGCGGGGGCGGCGATGCCGACCACGACGAACGGCTCCAGCTCTTCGAGGGCATCGGCCGCAGCCTCGCGGTCGCTGGCGCGCCCGAGCGCCCGCTCGTGCTCGTCGTCGAGGACGCGCACTGGGCCGACGCGTCGACGCGTGACGTGCTGCGGTTCCTCGCCGCCCGCGCCCGCTCCGAGAACGTCCTGCTCGTGGTCACCTACCGGGCGGACGACGTCGACCGCCGGCACCCGCTGCGCCCGCTGCTCGCCGAGCTGTCCCGGCTGGAGCACGTCGAGCGGATCGACCTGCAGCCCTTCACCGAGGACGAGCTGCGCGAGTTCACCACCGCCCTGGCCGGCCGGCCCCTGCCCGCCGCCGGGTTCGCCGACGTGCTGGACCGGTCCGAGGGCAACGCCTTCTTCGCGGAGGAGCTCCTGGACGCCGGGCCGGACTCCGCCAGCCTGCCCTGGACGCTCACCGAGGTGCTCCGCACCCGGCTCGAACGGCTGGACCCCGAGGTGCAGCAGGTGCTGCGCATCGCGTCGGTCGCCGGACGCCGGGTCAGCGAGGAGCTGCTGCGGGCGGCCGCCGCCCGGTGGGGCGCGCCCGACGTCGACGCCGCGCTGCGCGAGGCCGTCACCCAGCAGGTGCTCGTCGTGTCCGGCGCCCACCTGGAGTTCCGGCACGCCCTGCTGGCCGAGGCCCTGTACGCCGACCTGCTGCCGGGCGAGCGGTCCTCGGTGCACCGCGCCTACCTCGCGGTGATCGAGCAGGACGGCCCCGACGGCATGAAGATCGGCAGCGCGGCCGAGCGCGCCCACCACGCCTACGAGGGCCACGACCTGCCCGCGGCGCTGAGCGCGTCGTGCGACGCCGCGCTGCGGGCCCGCCGGCTGCTCGCCCCCGAGGAGGAGCTCCGGCACTGGGAGCAGGTGCTCGCCCTGTGGGAGTCCGTGCCGGGTGCCGAAGAGCGGATCGGTCGCGACCGGGTCGACGTCGCGGTGGCGGCGGGCGAGGCAGCCGCACGCGCCGGCGACCCGATGCGCGCCGTGAAGCTGACGCAGCGCGCGGTCGACGGGGCGGACGACCCGGTGCGCCGGGCCGGGCTGCGGCACCTGCTCGTGCACCGGTACCTCGACCTGCCCACCTGGGACGAGGTGCCCGGCCAGGTCGAGGCGGCCATCGACGACCTCCGCGGGGCCCTGGAGATGCTGCCCGAGCGCAGCCCGGAGCGGATCTGGACCAACGCGCTCCTGGCCCGCGTCACGATGATCATCGACCTGGACGACGACGCCCGTGGGCACGCCGAGTGCGCCATCGAGGAGGCGCGGTCCGTCGGCCAGCCCGGCGCCCTCGCCGCGGCCCTCTCCACGCTCGCCGTGCTCGACGTGGCCGACCCGGACCGGGCGGCGGCGCTCCTGGACGAGGCCCGGACGGCGGCGACCGAGGCCGGGGACGTGCTCACGGAGATGCGCACCCTCTACAACGCCACGGCCAACCGGTTCTACGCGGGCGAGCTCGAGGCCGCCCAGCAGCGGGTGGAGCACGCGCTCGCCCGCGCCGAGGAGCTCGGGCTGGCCTGGAGCACGCCGACGGTCAACCTGCGGATCCTCCAGGAGGTCATGCTCTACTTCCGCGGCGACCTGTCACCGCGGAAGGCCGGCGGGGTGCCGGCCACGCACAAGCACGTGCTGGAGGCCACCCAGATGTACGCGGCGGTGGCGCGCGGCGACGCTGACGTCATCCCGCGTGGCGAGGCCCTCTTCGACCACTGGCAGAGCGACGGCCAGATCGCGCTCATCGGCGGCGGCAGCCTGGTCGACGCCCTGACCTGGGCCGGCCGGTACGACGACGCCGCGGCCCTGGCCGTGCGGATCACCGACCACCTCGGCGAGGTGTGGACGGAGGTGTTCCTCGGCCGGATCTGGCTGTCCGCGCTGGCGATCGCCGCCCTGGCCGACGCCGCCGAGGCCGACCGGTCCGCGGGACGCGTCGGCGCCCCGGGCTCGGCCGCCGCCACCGCCGTGGAGACCCGTGCGGCCGCCCGGCTGGACAGCGGCGACTCCCT
Source organism: Promicromonospora sukumoe (assembly GCF_014137995.1). Lineage (NCBI taxonomy): Bacteria > Bacillati > Actinomycetota > Actinomycetes > Micrococcales > Promicromonosporaceae > Promicromonospora > Promicromonospora sukumoe. The sequence goes on along the minus strand of NZ_JACGWV010000003.1, from coordinate 84,473 downwards.
GCTGGCGATCGCCCGGGAGACGGCGCAGCGCGGGCGTCCGCGCGGCGGCGTGCTGGGGCCGGAGGGGCGGGCCTGGCTGCAGCGCGCGGCCGCCGAGAACGCCCGGCTCCACGCGGTCGTGGGCAGCACCGCGGGCACCGCCGGGAGCGGCGCAGGGGGCACCGCCGGGGGCGGCGACAGCCGCGCTCAGGCGGCCGGCGACCTGTGGGGCGCGGCGGCGGCGAGCTGGCAGGACACGGTCAACGCGTTCGGTTTCGGGTACCGCTACGAGGTCGCGCGGTCGCGCTACCGCTGGGCCGAGGCCCTGCTCGGCGCCGGCGAGCGCCAGGCCGCCGAGGTCGAGGCCGCGGAGGCGCTCTCGGAGGCGGAGGACATGGGCGCGCAGCCCCTGGCCGACGCCGTCCGGGCCCTCGCCCGGCGGGCACGGCTCGACCTGCCGGGAGTCCGGCGGGCGACGGCGTCGACCCTCACGGACCGCGAGGAGGAGGTGCTCGGCCTGGTCGCGCAGGGGCTGTCCAACCGGCAGATCGGCGAGCGGCTGTTCATCTCGACCAAGACGGTGAGCGTCCACGTGTCCAACCTGCTGGCCAAGCTCGGCGCCTCGGGCCGGGCGGAGGCCGTGAGCCTCGCTCACCAGCGCGGACTGCTCGAGGTCTGACCGTGAGCGAGCAGGCTACCTGCCCGGCGCAAAAGGGACACATCCGGTACATCTGTCGCGCACGCGTCCTTCTCTCGCAATACTGATGGGATGCCGACGGACCTCCAGGCGTTGCGAGACCTCGAGCACGTCGGTCTCGGTGCACCCACAGCGGATGAGGCCTTTGACCGGTTTGCACGTCTGGTTCGGCGGCACCTGCGGGTGCCGGCCGCCGTCGTCTACTTCGTGGTCCGGGAGGGCCAGGTCCTGGCGGGAGCGTCCGGGGTGCCGGAGCCGATGCAGTCCGACCGGCTGCTCCAGCACCCGGGCACCCTGACCAACGTCATCACGGCCCGCGGCGAGCCGGTCGTGACGCCGGACGCCCGCCACGACCCGCTGCTGCGCGACAACTACCTGGTCCGGGAGATGGGCCTCGTCGCGATGGCCGGCTACCCCGTCTTCGACCTGCGCGGCCGCGCCGTCGGTGCGCTGTGCGCCGTGGACGACGAGCCCCGCGAGTGGTCGCAGGACGACCTGGACTCCCTCGCCGACCTCGCCGCGGCCTGCACCGCCGAGCTACGCCTGCGCGCCGAGCGGGAGCGGGCGCGCCGCATCCAGGAGACGGCCGTGCGGGCGAACCGCCGCAGCCGGTTCCTACTCTCCCTGAGCGAGGCCTTCGCCAACGCCAACACGATGGACCAGGTCGAAGAGGTCATCGTCGAGGTCGGCACCGCGGGCATCGGGGCCCGCTACTGCGCGTTCGCCCTGGCCGACGCCGACGGCCGCGGCATCACCTACCGGTCCCTCGTGCACGCCGAGCCGCAGTTCCCGCAGCGGCTGCGGCAGACCAAGCTCGACGAGCAGCGGCCCCTGGCCGAGGCGGCCCGCACCGGCCGCCCCCTGTTCTTCCGGTCGGCCGACGAGATGTTCTCGGCCTTCCCGGGGTCCGAAGAGCTCTGCGACCCCGACGTCGGCGCCCGCGCGTACCTGCCGGTCGTGACGGCCGGCGCCGTCGTCGCCGTCATCATGCTGGCCTGGGAACGGGACCGCGGCCCCGACCAGGACTCGTACGCCCTCCAGACCGGCCTGGCCCACTACACGGGCCACGCGCTGGAGCGCGCCCGGCTGCTGGAGGAGCGGCGGGAGTCCGCGAAGACCCTGCAGCGCGCGATGCTCAGCCGGCTGCCCGAGGTGCCGCACCTCGACATGGCGGCGACCTACTCGCCCGCCACGCGCTCCGACCAGATCGGCGGCGACTGGTACGACGCCGTGGCGGTGGACGACGACGCGACGATGTTCATGATCGGCGACGTGACCGGCCACGACATGCGCGCCGCGGCGAAGATGGGCCAGCTCCGGTCGCTGCTGCGCGCGTTCGCGTGGAGCCACGACGAGTCGCCGTCCGCCCTGCTGTCGCTGCTCGACAAGGCCAACTCGGGCCTGGGGCTGCTCGCCAGCGGGACCGCCGTGGTGGCCCGGCTGGAGCGGGTCGCCGGGGCGTACCAGCTCACCTGGTCCACGGCCGGCCACCCGCCGCCGCTGGTGCTGCGCGAGGACGGCACGGTCGAGCGCCTCGCGGTGCTCCCGGACATGATGCTCGGCGTGCGGCCCACGTCGAAGCGCACGGACCACGTCACGACACTCAACCCCGGCGACACGCTCCTGCTCTACACGGACGGGCTCGCCGAGCAGCGCGGCACCACGCCCGACCAGTGGCTGAGCCGGCTGCAGAAGACGCTCGGCGCGCTCGGTGACACTGCCACCGCGGCGCTGCCGGTCACGCTGGTCCGCCGGCTCGCCTCCGACGACCAGCGGGACGACGTCGCCGTGCTCGCCGTGCGGGTGCGGGCCGCGGCGCCGTCAGGCCCGCCGTCCCTGGGCCGTCCGGCCACGGCGGAGCGGAAGCTCGCCCCGTCGCTGTGCGACGTCGGCCCGGCCCGCATCTGGGTCGACGACGTGCTGGAGAGCTGCGGCGTGCCGATGCCGCTGCGCCGCACGGTGATGCTGCTGACGTCCGAGGTGCTGACCAACGCCGTCGACCACGGGCAGGCGCCGTTCACGGCCACCGTCGAGGTGGACCTGGACCGGCTGCGGGTGGGGGTGCGCGACTCGTCGACCGTGCAGCCCGAGCTGCGCGACCCGGCGGTCACCGAGTTCGGCGGGCGCGGGGTGCAGTTCCTCGAGCGGCTCGCGTCCCGCTGGGGCGTGGACCGGCACGGCGGGGCACCCCGGCCGGTCCCCCGGCACGGTCCGCCCCGCGAGGGCCGGCGGACCGGAAAGACGGTCTGGTTCGAGCTCGACCTCGGGTGAACTTTTTCGCTGTGCTTCGGTCAGGGTCGAATCCACGAGAGCGTGTCAGTGGCTCCGCGTACGGTGTGATCTATGGCACAGACTGCGTCACAACCGAAGCAGAGCGCCGGCGAGGACCTGGCCGGAGCCGAGCTCTCCGCGCAGCTCGAGGTGTACCGCCGCGAGCTGACCGGATACTGCTACCGCCTGCTGGGCGGCACGTTCGACGCCGACGACGCGGTGCAGGAGACCCTCCTGCGCGCGTGGCGCTCGTACGACCGGTTCGAGGGACGTTCCTCGCTCCGCACCTGGCTGTACCGCATCGCCACCAACGTGTGCTTCGACCAGCTCGGCTCGAGCCGCGCCAAGCGTGAGCGCCCCATGGGGCTCGGCGCCGCGGCCGACCCGGTCGAGGAGAGCCTCGCGATGGTGCTCCCCGAGTACGCGTGGGTCGAGCCGGTCCCGACCGAGCACGTGCTGCCCGGCGCGAGCGACCCCGCGGACACCACCGTTGCCCGGGAGTCGGTGCGGCTCGCGTTCGTCGCGGCCCTCCAGCACCTGCCGGCCAAGCAGCGCGCGGTGCTGATCCTGCGCGAGGTGCTGCGCTGGCCCGCCGCGGAGGTCGCCACGCTGCTCGACACCTCCGTGGCGTCGGTGAACAGCGCGCTGCAGCGGGCGCGCGCCACACTGGCGGAGAAGGCGCCCGAACGGTCCGGCACGCCGGAGACGCCGGAGCACGCGTCGGCCGACGAGACCGAGCTGCTGGAGCGGTACGTCGCGGCGTTCGAGCGGTACGACATGACCGCGCTCGCCAACCTGCTCCGCGAGGACGCGGTGATGAACATGCCGCCGTACGCGATGTGGCTGGAGGGCATCGAGAACATCCAGGCGTGGATGACCGGGCCGGGCAACGGGTGCGAGGGTTCCCGGTGCATGCCGATCCACGTCAACGGCACGCCGGGGTTCGCGCAGTACCGGGCCGACCCGAAGGGCGGCCACTTCCCGTGGGGGATCGTGGTGCTGGAGAACGACGGCAAGCACATCACCGGCATCACGACCTTCATCGACACGGAGAAGTGGTTCCCGCGATTCGGCCTGCCGGACCACCTCGACTGACGTTTAGGCCATACCCTCGTCAGGGTGACTGTGCGATCCGTGGTGGTCGGCGTGGACCACAAGAATCCGGAACTGGCCCGGCGGGCAGCGTCGCTCGTCCAGTCCCTGGGTGGAAGCTTGATCGAGCTCGTGTGCGTGTGGGTGGATGAGGCAGCGGTCTCGGACTCCCGGGGATTCACCGTGTCGGTGGACCCGGACATCGCCGTGTCCTCGGACGCCTACGGGGCCGACGTCCTGGCCGGGCTGAACCGGGCGATGGCCGACGTCGGCCTGCCGTGGTGCGCCCGGCGCGGGGCCGGTGATCCGGCGGCCGAGCTGGGGCGTGTGGCCGACGAGGTGGGTGCGGCGATGATCGTCGTCGGCGCCCACCGCTCGGGGCTGCGCGGCTGGACGACGAACCTGGTGAGCGGGACCGTCGCGGGGCGGCTCATCCACAACCAGTCGCGGCCCGTGGTGGTCCTTCCCGAGACGACGTCGGCCCCGTGAGCGATAGGTTCTTCACAGACCTGTCGACCGGCCGCGAGGAGACGCACCGCGTGAAGCGAGCACCGCACCGCGACTGGCGGTACGTCGGTCTCGTCGCGCTGGGTGGCGCGGGCGGCTCGGTCGCCCGGTATTTCGTGAGCGTGTGGTCCGGGATCCTGCTGACGCCGCTGACCTACCTGTTCCCGTCCGCCGGCCACACGATCCTCTGGTTCCCGATCGGGACCCTCCTGGTGAACGTCGTCGGCGCGTTCGCCCTGGGCTACCTCCTGGAGGCCCTCGCCCGCCGCGGCCGCGAGACCGTCCGGCGCCGCAAGATCCGCCTGGGTATCGGCACGGGCGTGCTCGGCGGCTTCACCACCTACTCCGCGCTCGCCCTGGAGGCCCAGAGGCTGATCAGCCAGGGCATGCCGTGGTTGGCGCTGCTGTACGTGACGCTCACCCTCGCGGGCGGCACGGCGGCCTGCCTGGGCGGCATCGCCCTGGCGGCACGCGCCGACCGGCGCCGGAAGGGCAGGTGACCCCGGTGCTCGAACTTCTCCTCGTGGCCGTCGGCGGCGGGCTGGGCGCCGCCGCCCGGTTCGTCGTCGACGGCGAGATCCGGGCCCGGCACAACGGCGGGTTCCCGTGGGGCACGTTCGTGGTGAACGTGACCGGCTCGTTCCTGATCGGCCTGTTCTCGACGCTGTTCTCGACGCTCACCTGGTACGGGGTGCCCGCCGACGTCGCGCGGCTGGTGCAGTTCGCCCTGACCGTCGGCCTGTGCGGCGGTTACACCACGTTCTCGACGGCCACCGTGGAATCCGTCCGGCTGGCCCAGTCCGGTCGCCTGCGCCTCGCGCTCGCGAACACACTGGGCACGCTGCTCGTGACGGTGCTCGCGGCGACCGCGGGCGTCGGGGTGGGCGGCCTGTTCGTCTGACCTGGTTCGGGGCCGGCTCGGGGCCGGCTCGGGGCCGGCTCGGAGCGCCGCCTCGGTCGCCGTCGGCGGGCGCTCCGTGTCTTTCAGACCTTGACGTCTTTCACACCTTGACGTCGCTCACCGGCACGTCGCCGGGGTTGACCGCGCTGAGGAAGAGCTCCGCCAGGAGCGTCCACTCCTCGAGCGGCCGGCTGCCGACGAAGCGCGCCGCCTCCTCGGGCGTGCGGTTCACCAGCGCGATGTCGACGACGTAGGAGTCGCCGCCCTCCCGCCAGACGACCGCGGCGTTCGTCCGCCGGCTCGATCCGCTGATCCCGGCCCGGAGCTCGTTCTCCGGCTTCTGCACCCGCTCGATCAACGGGTAGTCGGCGCTGTGCCCCCAGCTCGACCACGCGTAGCCCAGGGCGCGCTCGAGATCCGCCTTGTCGGTGGTGACCCGCGTCGCGCCCACCGCCGCCATACCCAGGCCGAGGCCCTCGATGACCTCGGTCACCTGCTGTCCTTTGCTTGTCATGTTGGGACACTACGGGCACAACGGGTCGGAACAGGCCTTCGACGGCCCATTAATTTGCATACGTCCCGCAGACGTCCCGTATTTGAGCCCCGGGCGCTGATCTCGCGCGCCCGACAGCCCGCGTGTCGGTGGTGCGTGGCAGGCTTCGCTGCATGAGCCTCATGCTCCTCGACTCCGCCTCGCTCTACTTCCGCGCGTTCTTCGGCGTGCCCGACTCGCTGCGTGCGCCCGGCGGCACTCCCGTGAACGCCGTCCGCGGCCTGCTGGACACCATCGCGTGGCTCGCCACGACGCACGGTCCCGACCGCATGGTCGCGTGCTGGGACGACGACTGGCGGCCCGCGTTCCGCGTCGAGGCGATCCCGAGCTACAAGGCGCACCGCGTCGCGCAGGAGGTGCCCGGCACCACGGGCATCGAGGAGGTGCCGGAGACGCTGCTCGCGCAGGTGCCCGTCATCGTCGAGGTGCTGGCGGCGCTCGGCATCGCGCGCGTCGGCGTGCCCGGCTACGAGGCCGACGACGTCATCGGCACCCTGACCGCGCGCGCCGTCGAGCAGGGCGCCGGGCCGGTGGACATCGTCACCGGCGACCGGGACCTGTTTCAGCTCGTCGACGACGCCGCCGGCGTCCGCGTGCTGTACCCCGCGCGCGGCATCCGTGACCCCGACGTGGTGAACGAGAAGCGGCTGGCCGAGAAGTACGGCGTCGCCTCGGGACAGGCCTACGCGGACATGGCGACGCTGCGGGGCGACCCCAGCGACGGATTGCCGGGCGTACCGGGGGTCGGCGAGAAGACCGCCGCGAAGCTGCTCGCCCAGTACGGCACGCTCGCCGCGATCCTCGCGGCCCGGGACGCCGGCGACAAGGGCCTGACCTCGACGCAGCGCCGGCGGCTGCAGGAGGCCGACGAGTACCTGCAGGTGGCGCCCGTCGTCGTGCAAGTGGCTCGCGACGCGCCGCTGCCCGCGTTCGACCCGGCGGTGCCGAAGGCGCCCGCCGACCCCGAGGCGCTGGAGGCGCTCACCGCGCAGTGGGGCCTGCGATCCAGCGTGGAGCGGGTCCGGACGGCGTTCGGCTGGGCGTGAGCTCTTTCGAGACCTAAGTTTCTTCGCTTTGAGGCGGCTCAAAGCGAAGAAACTTAGGTCTCGAAAGAGTGAGTCACCGGCCGCCGGGTGGGTCAGGCGTTGACGGCCGCGTCGTAGCGGTCCAGCACGACCTGGACCAGTCTCGGATCGGCCTTCTCCGCCCCGGCGGGACCGGCGACGGGGTCGGTGACGAGGTCGGCCCCCGCCTCCAGCACGCGGTCCAGGAAGTAGCCGGGCGCGAGCAGGTAGGACACGACGATCACGCGTCCGGTGGTCGCCGCGCGGGCGGCGGCCACCGCGTCGGGGACCCGCGGCTCGGCACCCGCGCCGTAGGACGGGGTGATCGGGCGGCCCAGGCGCTGGGCCAGCGCGCTCGTGACCTCCTCGACGGCGGTCGCGGCGGCGGCGACCGAGGACCCGGCGGCGGCGAGCACCACGGCGTCGTCGGACCGGAAGGGGCCGTGCGCCGCCTCGGCGGCGGCGTACCGGTCGGCCAGGATGTCGACGAGCAGCGGGTGCGGGCCGAGCGGCTCGGCGGCCACGGCGGCGCCGTCCGAACCGGCGTTGACGGCAGCGACGGCCTGCGCGATGTCGTGCCGCACGTGATACCCCGTGGACAGCAGCACCGGCACGACGACGGCGGCCGCACCGGCCGCCGAGGTCCCGGAACCAGCAGTGCCGTCGGTCGCCGAGCCCTCGCGGACGCCGTCCGCGGCACCGGTCCCGCCGGCAACCGAAGCGGCGGCCGCACCGCGCACGGCTTGAGCGAGCACGTCGCCGACCTCCGGCTGCTGCACGTCCACGAACGCCTCCCGGACGTCGAGCCCGGGCCGGGCGACGCGGACGCCGTCGAGCAGCGCGCGCACGGCCGCCTGGCCCGCGGGGTCGTCGGTGCCGTGGGACGTGCCGATCAAGGTGGCGCTCATGCTCTCTCCCTGTGGTCCTCACACAACGCGGGCAGCCGACTTCGGTCTGTTGCCCCGAGACCGGTCGATCGACCGACCGGTCTCGGGGCAACAGACCGAAGTCACGCAGCCAGCCGGCCCAGCTCAGCCCGTGTTCTGCAGGCCCGCCGAGACGCCGTTGACCGTCAGAAGCAGCAGGTGCTGCAGCCGGCCCTTGTAGTCGCCGTCGACCGCCGAGCCGCCGTCCGACCCGGTGCGCAGGCCGCGCAGCGCGCGGACCTGCAGCAGCGAGAGGGCGTCGACGTACGGCGACCGGAGCTGCACGGCGCGGCCGAGCACGCGCTTGGAGGCGAGCGGCCACTCGTTGCCGCTGATCCTCAGCACCCACTCGCGGGTCAGGCGCAGCTCGTCGAGCACCATCTGGGCCAGGTCGTCGCGGTCGCCGAGCGCGAGGTACTGCGCGGCGATCCGCTCGTCGGTCTTGGCGAGCGACATCTCGACGTTGTCGAGCATCGTGGCGAACAGCGGCCACTCGGCACGCGCGGCGCGCAGCAGCTCGACGTCGCCGGCCGTGGCCAGCGCCGTGCCCAGGCCGAACCAGCCGGCGAGGTTGATGCGGGCCTGCGACCAGGAGAAGACCCAGGGGATCGCGCGCAGGTCGTCGAGCGAGTTGACCGACAGGCCGCGCTTGGCGGGGCGCGACCCGATGGGCAGCAGCCCGACCTCCTCCAGGGGCGTGACCTGCGCGAACCACTGCGGGAACCCGTCGGCCTTCACGAGCTCGTGGAACCGGGCGCGGGACGTCGCGTCGAGGGAGCTCGCGAGCTCCGCGAACTTGGCCGTCGCGCTCTCGTTGACCGACTCGACCGACGGCGCGGACGCCAGCAGCGTCGCCGCGGCGACCTGCTCGATGTGCCGCGACGCGATGACCGGGTCGCCGTAGCGGGCCAGGATGACCTCGCCCTGCTCGGTGAGCTTGAACCGGCCGTCCACCGAGTGCGGCGGCTGCGCGAGCACGGCGCGGTTGGCGGGGCCGCCGCCACGGCCGAGCGCACCGCCGCGACCGTGGAACAGGGTGAGCTTGAGGTCGTTGGACCGGGCCCACTCCGCGATGCGCGACTGCGCGTCGTGCAGCGCGAGGGTCGCCGCCACGGGGCCGACGTCCTTGGACGAGTCCGAGTAGCCGAGCATGACCTCGACGCGGCGCCCGTTCTCGGCCAGCCGCTTCTGCACGGCGGGCAGCGTGAGCATGGAGTCGAGGATCGGCACGGAGTTCTGCAGGTCCGCGAAGGTCTCGAACAGGGGGATCGCGTCGATCACCGGCGCGCCGGCGGGGTCGTCCGCGAACGCGAACGCGGCCAGCTCGTACACGGCGGCCAGGTGCTCCGGCGCCTGCGTGAACGACACGATGTACCGGCGGGCGGCGCGCAGGCCGAACCGGGCCTGGATGGCGCCGAGCGCCCGGTAGGTGTCGAGCACCTCGCGCGTCTTGTCGCTGAGCGCGCCGTCGACCCCGAGCTCGCGGAGCTCGGCGAGCGCCGCGGCGTGCACCTGCGAGTGCTGCCGCACCTCGAGCTCGGCCAGGTGGAACCCGAAGGTCTGCACCTGCCACACCAGGCGCTGCAGGTCGCCGTACGCGGCACGCGCCGCGCCGGTCGCCACCAGCGAGTCCTGCACCACGAGCAGGTCGGCCTCGAGCTGCTCCGCCGTCGCGTACGCGAGGTCGGCGTCGCGGGTGCGGGTCGCCGCGACGCGCTCGGCGATCGCGAGCATGACCGCGCGGTGCGGCTCGTTCGGCGACGCCTCCTCGGCGCGGCGGGCCACGTCCTCGGAGATCAGCCGGATGCGCCGCCAGAGCGCGTTGAGCTCGGCCGACGGCGTGGTGCCCTCGGCGTCGAGCGTGAGCTTGCGCCCGGTCTCGACGGCGAGCCGCTCCAGCGCGGCGAGGGCGTGCTCCGCGGCCAGGGTGGCGGCCTGCCGGGTCACCTCGGCGGTGACGTTCGGGTTGCCGTCGCGGTCGCCGCCGATCCAGGTGCCGAGCTTCACGAACGGCTTGGCCACGGGGGCCACGCGGCCGGCGTCCTCGGCCAGGAGCCAGTCGTCGAGGCGGCGGTACACGTCGCCGAACACGTCCACGAGGACGGCGTCGAACACGCCCATGACCGTCTTGACCTCGTCGATCACGGACGGCTTGCTGGTCCGCACGGGGGCCGTGCGCCACATGGTGTCGATCTCGGCGAGGATGCGTCGCTCGTTCTCCGCGAGGGTGACGCCACCGAGCCGGCGGGTGTCCCGCTCGGCCAGGAGGTCCGAGACGCGGCGGATGGTGCCGCTGATGGCGCGGCGACGGGCCTCGGTCGGGTGCGCGGTGACCACCGGCCGGAACTCCAGCTCGCCGAGCCGCCGCAGCGCCTCGTCCCGGCCCACCTCCTCGGTGAGCCGTGCGAACGCCGCGGGGATCGTGTCCTCCAGGACGGCCGGGCCGGTCGTCGTCTCGGCCTCGCGGGCGCGCAGCACGCGCACCCGGTGGTACTCCTCGGCGAGGTTCGCGAGGTGGAAGTAGCAGGTGAACGCGCGGGCGACCTGCTCGGCACGCTCCACGGAGAAGGACGCGACGACGTCGGCGGCCTCGTCCAGCGCGTGGGGCGACGGGTCGCCGTACGCGCGGATCGTCAGCTCGCGCAGACGTTCGACGTCGTCCAGCAGATCCTGCCCCCCGTCCTCGCGGAGGATCCTGCCGAGAAGGCCGCCGAGCAGGCGCACGTCCTCGCGTAGCGGGTCAGGTACCTCGTGCCGGGCGTTGCCTCGGACGGTCTGAGTTGATTCACTCACGGGCTAGAGCCTAGGACGATATTGCCATCCGGCGTCCACCTCGTCCGATTGTTGGTCTGGTCATGACCTGGCCGACTCTGGTTGGCTGTGTGCCTGTGACCGGATATGACGCCCATTTCCTCGGTTTCAGCGTCCCGCTCCCCGTCTCACCGGCCGACCTCCGGGTGCTCGACTACACCCACTTCTCCGTGCTGCTCGACCCGCTGCGGCGGCTCGCCGCGGCCACCGCGTGCACCGTCGACGGCGCCACGCTCCAGGCGCTGCGCCGTTCCGGACGCTGGCGGCTGGACGCCCGCGTGCCGAACGGCGAGCAGTCCGGCGGCGAGCTGTACGCGGGCAACCCCCTCGACCGCGGCCACCTCGTCCGGCGCCTGGACCCCGTCTGGGGCGACGCCGAGACCGCGGCGCGGGCCAACCACGACACGTTCACCTACACGAACGCGGCGCCGCAGGTGAACAGGTTCAACCAGTCCAAGGAGCTCTGGAACGGGCTCGAGGACCACGTGCTCCGGTACGCCGCCGCCCACGACCACCGGCTGGCGGTCCAGACAGGGCCCGTCTTCGCCGCGGACGACCCGCTCTACCGCGGCGTCCGCATCCCGCGCCTGTTCTGGAAGGTCGTCGCCTGGGTGGGCCCGGGCCGGTTGCCCGACGGCGGCACCCCGGGCGGGCCGCCAGGCAGGTCGCCGGAGCCGGCGGCCCGCGTGCTGCAGGCGACCGGGTTCGTGCTGGACCAGACGCCCCAGCTCGAGGACGCCAAGCTGTACGAGATCACCGCCCAGGCCCTGGCCCGGGACGACATCCCGCCGCTCGGCCCGTTCCGCACCTACCAGGTGCCGGTGGGCGACGTCGCCGCGCTGACCCGCCTGGACCTCGGGCCGCTGCCCGGGGCCGACGTGCTCGCGCCGCCGCCGCTGCGCCCCGCCGCGCCGGCGGGCACCCGGCCCACGGACATCACCATCCACCGGCTCCCCCGCGCCCGGGCGTGGTCGGAGATCCGCACCCCCGACCAGATCGCCCTGCCCGGGCGCTGAGCCGTGCCGTCTACGCCGTCCGCCCGTAGGTCTCCAGCAGCCGGAGCCACACCTCGTTGATGGTGGGGTAGGCCGGGACGGCGTGCCACAGCCGGTCGAGCGGCACCTCTCCGGCGATGGCGATGGTGGCGGCGTGGAGCAGCTCCGCGACGTCGGGCCCCACCACGGTGAAGCCGACCACCACGTGCCGGTCCTCGTCGACGACCATCGCCGCGCGGCCCGTGTACCCGTCTGCGTGCAGCGAGGCGCCGGCCACGGCACCCAGGTCGTACTCGACGGAGCGGATGCGCAGCCCGGCGGCTTCGGCGCCGGCCGCGGTGTAGCCCACGCTCGCGATCTCGGGGTCGGTGAAGATCACCTGCGGCACGGCGCGCTCGTCGGCCGTGGCCGCGTGCCGCCCCCAGGGCGCGTCGTCGACGGGCGACACGGTCGCGCGGGCCACGATCGTATCGCCCACCGCGCGGGCCTGGTACTTGCCCTGGTGCGTCAGCAGGACGCGATGGTTCACGTCGCCGGCGGCGTAGAGCCAGCCGTCGCCGACCGGCACGCCGTCGCCGCCGAGCACCCGCAGGGTGCCGTCGACCGCGAGCCAGTCGCCCGGCAGGAGGCCGACGTTCTCCAGGCCGAGGTCGCCGGTGTTCGGCTTGCGGCCGGTCGCGACCAGCACCTCGTCGGCGGTCAGGTCCGTGCCGTCCGCGAGCGCGACGTGCACCGTGCCCTCGTCGTCACGCCGGACGTCGACGGGCTGGGTGTTCAGGTGCAGCACCACGCCCTGCGCCTTGAGCGACTCGGCCACCAGCTCGCTCGCGAACGGCTCCGCGGCGGGCAGCAGCCCGTCGCGGGCGACCATCGTGACCTGCGCGCCCAGCGCCGAGTAGGCGGTGGCCATCTCGGCCCCGACCACGCCGCCGCCGATGACCGCGAGCCGACCCGGGACCGCCTGGGCGGACGCTGCCTCGCGGCTGGTCCACGGCGCGACGTCGGCCAGACCGGGGACGGGCGGCACGACGGCGCTGGTGCCGGTCGCGACGACGACGGCGTGCCGGGCGGTCAGCACGATCGTGCCGCCGTCGGCGTCGGTCACCTCGACGGTGCGGGAGGCGCCGAGCCGGCCCGCGCCGCGGAACAGGGCGATCCCGGCACCCCGCAGCCAGTCCACCTGGCCGTCGTCGTGCCAGTGGGAGGCGAACTCGTCGCGCCGGCCGAGGACCGCGGCGGGGTCGAGCTCACCGGTCACCGCGGCGCCCGCGCCCGGCAGGCTCCGGACCGCGCGGAGCGCGGCGGCGTCGCGCAGCAGGGCCTTGGTGGGCATGCACGCCCAGTAGGAGCACTCCCCGCCCACGAGCTCGCGCTCCACGATCGCGGCGGTCAGGCCGCCCTGGACGACCCGGTCGGCGACGTTCTCGCCCACGGGTCCTGCACCGATGACGACGACGTCGAAGGTGGTCTCGGTCATGTCAGCTCTCCTTCTTGATGACGCGGCCCAGGCGGAACGCGGAGACCAGGAAGAAGATTCCGCCGAGCGTGGCGTACCCGGCCAGCGAGGTCAGCGCCGCCTCGGGGCCGCCGGCCATCAGGAAGAACCCGGTACCGGCGAACACCGAGATGCCGCCGCTGAGGATCATGGCCCACTGGCCGCCGAGCCGGTAGCGGCTGACCGCGACGGCGAGCTGCACGATGCCGGCGGTGACCGCCCAGACGCCCCAGACCCGCAGGACGGCGGGGATGCCGGAGGTGACGGCGACGCCCAGGCCGATCGCGGTCGCCAGGCTCAGCGCCATGTTGAGGTACAGGCCCACCGTGGGGCGCGCGGCCGTCGAGGAGCGGAAGTCGATCACGGCGGCAACGACGTCGAACAGCGGGTAGAGCACGAGCAGCCCGATCGTCAGCGGGCTCAGGCTCCCGCCGACGGCGAACAGCAGGGCCGCCCAGACGACGGCGAAGCCGAACCGGGAGAAGTACAGGTTCCGCAGCGAGACGGCGGTGGTGACGGCGGAGGCTTCCGCGGTGGTGGACATGGGTTCCCCTTCGGATGGCGGCCGCGGGAATCAACCGGTGCGGCCATTTGTCTAGGTAGACTGACTAGTAACTCTACCTGTCGAGACAGTACACAGCCCCGGGCTTCGAACGCAAGGGGACGACAAAAAGGGAGGCACGTATGATCGCGACCGTGCGCGGATCAATGTCGGACCGCCTGCTCGAGGCGGCGAACGAGCTGTTCTACGCGCACGGCCTGCGGGCGGTGAGCGTGGACAAGGTCATCGAGCGCGCCGGCACCACGAAGGTGACGTTCTACCGCCACTTCCAGAGCAAGGACGACCTCGTCGTCGCCTACCTGGAGCTCCGTGCGGCGCAGGAGCGCGACGGCGTCGACGCCGCCATCGCCCACGGGGCCGGCGACGTGGACGCCACGCTGCGCCTGATGGCCGACCACACCGGGGCCATGGCCTGCGCCCCCGACTTCCGCGGGTGCCCGTTCATCAACGCGGCGGCCGAGTACCCCGACCCGGACAGCCCCGTCCGCAAGGTCGTCGACGAGCACCGCGCCTGGTGGGTGAGCGCGCTCGAGCGGCTCGTCGCCCCGCTCGGGCTGGCGCAGCCGGGCGCGGTCGCGGAGGACCTGATGCTGCTGCGCGACGGCGTCATGGTCGCCGGCTACCTCGGCGACCCGTCCCGGGTCGGCGCCTCGTTCCTGCGGAGCTGCCGGGCCGTGGTCGGCGGCGCGGCCCGGGCCTCCCGGGCTACTAGGGCCGCCCGGGCCTAGTCGCCGACGGCGGCGCCGTCAGACCTCGTCCTGCCAGTGGTGCTCCGGCGCGTAGCCGAGCACCCGGCGGGCCTTGTCGATGCTCAGGAGCGTCTCGCGGCCCTGCAGGGGACGGCGGACCGGCACGTCCGGGAACTGCTCGGCCACCAGGTCGGCAGAGTCCCGCACCATCACGGTGTCCTCGTTCGCGATGACGAACGCCTCGAAACCCGTGAAGTCAGCCTCCAGCGCGCGGCGCACCGCCTGCGCCCCGTCGCGGCCGTCGATGTAGCCCCACAGGTTCCAGCGCCGGGCCGCGGTGTCGTCCTGCCAGGAGGGGAAGTTCGCGTAGTCCTCCGGGCGCATGACGTTGGAAAATCTCAGCGCCGCCACCTTGAGCGCCGGGTCCCAGCGCGTGAAGTGCCGGGCCGTCTCCTCCTCGAGCGCCTTGCCGAGGGAGTAGGTGGACTGCGGCAGCACGTCGTACTCCTCGTCCACCGGGACGTACGGCGGCGGCACGTCGAACGGCAGGCCGAGCACCGTCTCGGACGACGCCGTGACCACGTTCCGGATGCCCACCACCTGGGCGGCCCGCAGCACGTTGTAGGTGCTGGGCACGTTGTTGCGGAACGTCGCGGCGTTGGTCGCCAGGCCGGGGGCGGGGATCGCGGACAGGTGCACGACGGCGTCGGCCGCCCGTCCCTCGTCCACCCCGGACAGCAGCTCGACGACCTGGCCCAGGTCGGACAGGTCCGCGACCGTGAAACGGCCCGGGCTGCCCGGCGCGGGTGCCACCCGGTCGGTCGAGACCACGTCGTACCCGGAGTCCACCAGGTGCTCCACCACGAACCGGCCGAGCTTGCCGCTCGCGCCCGTGACCACTACCCGCTGCTTCGTCGCCATGTGCCCGATCCTGCCAGGTGGTCTCGACAGGCTCGACCAGCGGGCGGGCTCGACCAGCGGGGGCGGTCTCAGCCCAGGCGCTCCCGCAGCCAGGCGATGTCCGGCGCCATCTCGCCCTTGGTCTCGCAGATGACGGGGGCGCCCGCGGCGGCGATCACGCCGACGAGCTGGTCCTCCGGGATCAGCCCCTGGCCGAAGTTGGTGTGCCGGTCGGCGCCCGACCCGGCCTCGTCGCGCGAGTCGTTGGCGTGCACCAGGTCGATGCGGCCCGTGATCGCGCGGATCTGGTCGGCCACCGTCGCGAGGTCGAGGCCGCCGGCCCAGGCGTGGCAGGTGTCGAGCGTGAAGCCGACGGCGTCGGCGCCGTCCGCCTTGCTCACGGCCGCCCAGAGCTGCTCGATGCGCTCCAGGCGCCGGGCCATCGAGTAGTCGCCGCCCGCGGTGTTCTCGATGAGCACCGGGACGTCGGTCTGCAGGGCGTCGATCGCCTTGCGCCAGTTGTCGAAGCCCTTGGCAGGCTCGTCGTTCGCGGTGACGTGGCCGCCGTGCACCACGACACCCTTGGCCCCGATCGCGCCGGCGCCGTCCATGATCTGCTGCAGCAGCTTGCGGCTCGGGATGCGGATGCGGTTGTTGGTGGACGCCACGTTGATCACGTACGGCGCGTGCACGTACAGGTCGACGTCGGCCGCCGCGGCGGCGGCCTTGAGCGCCTCCGCGCCGCCCTCGTAGGGCAGGTCCGGGACCTTCCACGCCTGGGGGTCGCTGAGGAACACCTGCACCGCGTCCGCGTCGAGCGTCTTCGCCGCGCCGATCGCGTCGGCCAGGTCCACGTGCGCGCCGATTCTCACCATGGGCCCACCCTAGGCCGGGTCACCGACATCCGACCGCGGTGGGCGCGATCAGCCCAGCCGGCGCACGCCGGTCGGCGAGACCTCCAGCAGGTTCCCGTCCACCGTGAGCAGCATGGTCTCCGGCCGCTGGGTGAGCAGGTGCGACGAGGTCCCGTCCCAGACCAGCTCGCCCGTGGCCGCGTCGAGCGACACGAGCCCCTGGTCGCCGCTCCCGCTCCGCAGGAGCAGCAGCAGGGACTGCCCGTCGGTGAAGGCCTGGGACACGTAGCTGCTCTCGTACGACCAGTCGGTGAGACCGCTCTGCGCACGCCACGACCAGCGGGGGGCACCCGTGACGAGGTCCATCCCCCGGACGTCCCCGGCCCACGTCGTCGTCACCACCGTCTCGCCCACCTGGGCGAGGAACTGCGCCGTGGCGTCCGGTACCGGGACGTCCCAGCGCTGCGTCCCGTCCGCCGTGTACGACCGGAGCCGCCCCTCGAACGGGTCGGCCGCCAGGAGCGTCGCCGCGCGGGGCTCGTCCGTGGTGCGCGGGCGGTCCAGGGTCCCCGCGATCCGGGTGACGACGTCGCCCTCCGGCGAGTAGAGGGTGCTGTCCATGGTGCCGTCGGAGCGCTGCGCGATCGTCTGCGCGACGTACCCGCCCGTGTCGAGGCCGAACACCCAGGCGAACCCCGGCACGCCGTCCATCCCGAGCACCGCGCCGCTCGCCGCGACGCCGGCCCGGAAGCCGCACCCCCAGAGCTGGACGAGCCCGGCCTCGATCCGTGCGCCGAAACCCTCGGGGTCGAGCCGCTCGCCGGACCGCACGATGTCGTCCGACCGGTCCCAGGGCAGGGCGGGCGCGGCCCGGCAGCCCTCGGCCGCCATCGCCCGGAACGGGACCACTGCGGTCCAGCGCACCTCGCCCGTGACGGCGTCCTCGGCGCGGACCAGCAGGTCACGGCCCGCCTCGACCGTCCCGCTGCACTCCCCCTCGTCGGGGCACTGGGCCCCGTCCTGGTCCGGGGGCTCAGGACCGGTCCGGCGGGCGCGCAGCACCGTGCCGTCGGGGCCGGGCCGGGCGTACCCGTACCGCCGCCCGTCCTCGGGGTCGAGGGTCCGTGGTGCGGTGGGCGTCCCACCGGGCCCCACGGTGAAGACCTCGCGGTCGGCACCGGAGCCCTGGAGGCAGACCAGGACCTTCGTCTCCAGCTCCGACCACCCCAGGTAGCCCGTCGGCCCGCAGTCCGGGCCAGGGCCGAGCGGGACGGTCCACTCCTCCTCGCCGGTGCTCGCGCGCAGGGCCAGCAGACCGCCGTCGGACTCGAACGCGAGCAGCGGGCCCAGGGCGGCGACCTGGTTGCCCTGCCCCTCGGCGAACGCCCGGCGGGAGCCGACCTCGCCGGCCCACGCCCAGACCTCGTCGAGGGGCGCGGACACGTCGACGACGCCGCCGCGCACGTCGCGCATCTCCCGGACCCGGGCGGCGTCGTGCAGCCCGTCGACGGCGAGCCCCGTTCCCAGCACCGTCGCCAGCACCCCGGCGACGAGGAGCGCCCACCGCCCGCGGCCCGGGGCGGCTACCGGGTCTTCCGGAGGCCGGTCCTCGCCCGCCTCGGCCGGCGCCTCGTCGCCCTCGGCGGAGGGACCGGGCAGCGCGTCCGGGTCCCCCTCGTCGTCCACGAGGTCGAAGACGAGTGCGTCGTCGTCCGGATGACGCGCCATACCTCCGAGCGTATGCCGGACCGGCCCGCGGCTCATCCAGAGGCCGCACCCCCGGGCGACGAGGGTCAGCCCAGCCCGCGGACGCCGTCCGGCGTGACCTCCAGGAGGCGGCCGTCGACGGCGATCAGCGACCTGTCGAACCCCCGGGTGATACCGCCGGTGACCGCGTCGTCGCCGTGCTGCTCCCAGACCACCTCGCCCGACACCGCGTCGAGCGCCACCAGCGCCGCGCCGCCGGAGCCGCTCTCGGTGAGCAGCAGCACCGACTCCCCGTCGGTGAAGGTCTGGTACACGAAGAGGTCCTCGAGGTACCCGTCCCCGGTGCCGCCCTCCGCGCTGTCCCAGACCCACCGGGCCTCGCCGGTCGCGGCGTCCAGGCCCCGGACGTCCCCGGCGCCGGTCATCACGAGCATGGTCCCGGCCACGTGGGCGAGGAAGCGCTGGCCGCCGGCCCGTGCCGTGACGTCCCAGCGGGGTGTGCCGTCCAGCTCGTAGGCCCGCAGGTGCGGGCCGCCGGAGTCCATGCCGAGCAGCACGCCCGGGCCCTCGCCGTCCGTCACCCCCGCGTCGGTCACGCTCCCCGGGATCTCGCCCACGAGGGTGCCGTCGTCGGAGTACAGGACGGTCCGCAGGGTGTCGTCGTAGCTGTACTCGGCGTATCCGCCCGAGAGGAGGCTGCCCACGCCGCCCGAGCCCGGCTCGAACTCGGTGCCGAGCAGCACGCCGTCCCGCGTGAGGGCGGACTCGATGCCGCAGCCGTAGAGCTGGACCAGGTCCGCGCCGATCCGCGCGCCGAAGACCTCGGGATCGATCATCTGCGCGAGGTCCACCATGTTGGCCGAGCCGTCCCAGGTGACGCCGAGCCAGTTGTTGCACTGGTCGGCCCGGGTGGGGCGGAACGGGACGGTCGCACGCCAGCGCTCCTCGCCCGTGACGGCGTCCTCGGCGCGGACCTCGAGGCCCTGGCCGTCCCGCACCGTCCCCGCGCACTCGCCCGTGTCGGTGCACCTGGCGTCGCTCAGGTCCAGTGCCGGCCCGGCACCCGCACGCCGCGCGCGCAGCACCGACCCGTCCGGGCCGGGCCGGGGCTCCCCGAACCGCTCCGTGTCGCCGGCGGGGAGCCGCCGAGAGGCCGAGACCTGTCCCTCGGGTCCGACCACCCGGGTGGTCCGGTCCCCGGCGGGACCCTCGAGACAGACCAGGGCGGACGTCACCGAGCGACCCCAGCCGTCGGAGTCCAGCGGACCGCAGTCGGGGTCCTCGCCGAGGGCGACGGTCCACGCCTCCTCGCCCGTCGCCGGGCGCAGCGCCACCAGCTCGCCCTCGGACTCGAGAGCGAGGACGTCGCCGAGCATCGCCACCTCGATCGTGCGCCACTCGTCCTCGGCCTCCGGGGAACCGACCACCCCGTCCCATCGCCATGTCTCCGCCAGCGGCCGGGACACGTCCGCTACCCCGCCGCGGACGTCGCGCATGCGCTCGACCCGCGCGCCGTCCCGGGCGCCCTCCACCGCGAGGCCCGTGCCGAGGACCACCGCGAGCACCGCGGCGACCGGCACGAGGAAGCGCATCCTCCGGTCCGAGAGGACCGACCCGCCCGAGGGCCTTCCCGGCGCGCCGGGGTCGTCGTCGCCCGGACCGGGCGCGCCGTCGCCGTGGGCCGGGACGGACTGCTCCGACCCCGCCGCGTCGTCGTCGACCAGGTCGAAGACGAGCCGACCGCCCTCGCCCGGTTCACGCGCCATGCTGTCGAGGGTAAGCCGGGACGGCCCGCGACTCACCCGAGACCACGCACACCGAGCGTCCCGATCTCCATGAGGTGCCCGTCCACGGAGATGAGGTCGCCGGAGATGCCCTCCCGGACCACGTCGCCGTCGTGCGGGTCGAGGGTGGTGCCGGGGCCGCCCCCGGCCTGCTCCCAGAGCACCTCGCCCGTACCCGCGTCGAGGGCCACCATGCCCCGGGCCACGCTGCCGTTCCCCTCGGCCAGCAGGAGCACGACCTGGCCGTCGGTGAACGCCTGGACCACGTACGCGGTGCCGAAGTAGCCGCCGTCGGCGTCCGTGCCGGGCTCGGAACCGTCCCAGAGCCACCGCTCCTGGCCGGTGGTCAGGTCGAGCCCGCGCACGCTGCCGGCCCCAGTCGTGATCACGGCGACGTCGCCCACCTGGGCGAGGAACTCCTGCCCGCCGGACTGGAGCGCGATGTCCCAGCGCGCCGCGCCGTCGGCGTCGTGGGCGGACAGCCGGCGCCGGAGCTCGTCGATGGAGAGCAGGGTGACGGGGCCGGCCCCGTCCGTGGTCTTGGGCGAGATCACGTACCCGGCGACGTCGCCGACGGCCGCGCCGTCGGCGTCGTACAGGGTGGTGCGCACCCTGGCGTCCCAGGTCATGCCCAGGTAGCCGCCGGAGTCGAGCCGCCCCACGACGCTCGACCCCTGTTCCGGCCGGCCGCCGAGCGGGACGCCGGAGGCCGTCAGGGCGGCCTCGACGCCGCAGCCCTCCACGGTGACGAGGTCGGCCCGGACCCGGGCGCCGTACGCGTCGGGGGCGAGCTGGCCGCTGAGGTGGATGCGGTTCTCCGAGCTGCCCCAGGCCGCGCCGAACGTGCTGGTGCACAGCGCGGCGTCGGTGGGGCGGAACGGCACGGTGGCCGTCCAGCGCTCCTCGCCCGTGACGGCGTCCTCGGCGCGGAGCACGAGGTCGCGGCCCTGGCTGATCTGCCCGACGCACTCGCCCGACGCGTCACACTGGACGTCCGGGTCCAGCGGGGTCTCGGCGCCCACGCGCTGCGCGCGCAGCACGGTCCCGTCGGGTCCGGTGTGGGGATGCCCGTACCGGGCCGTGTCGGCGGCGGGGAGCAGCCGCGGTTCCGACGTCGCACCATCCGGCCCGACGACGACGACCTCCGTCTCCCGGCCGCGCTCCTGCAGGCAGACCAGCGACGGCGTCCTCGGGTCGTCCCACACCGGCGACACCGTCGGGCCGCACTCCGGGCCGTCGCCGAGCTCGACGGTCCAGGCCTCCTCGCCCGACGCCGGGTCCAGCGCGACCAGCTCGCCCTCCGACTCGAACACCAGGTCGTCGCCGAGCACCGCGACGTCGGTCATGCCCTCGCCGAGGTCCACCTTGCCGCTCCAGGACCAGGTCTCGTCGAGCGGCGTCGACAGGTCCGAGACACCGCCCGTGGCGTCGCGCATCCGTTCCATGCGGGCCGCGTCACGGGTGCCGTCCACCGCCAGCCCCGTGCCGAGGGCCACCGCGAGCAGCGCGACGAACGGCGCGGCCCGGCGCCACGTCAGGGGCGGGCTGCCCGGCGGCAGGGGCGGCCCGGCGCCGTCCGGTCCGTCCGCGCCGTCCGGTCCGTCCGCGGGCCCGGAAGGTTCCTGGCCGTCGGGCCCGACGGCGTCCGCGGAGGCCGGCGACGCGCCCGGACCGGCCGCGTCGTCGTCGACGAGCTCGAAGACGAACGCGGCACCCTCGTCCGGATCGCGCGCCATGCGGCGAGCGTAACGCCGCGGGATGCCCGGGATCAGCCCCCTGGCGGGCCGTTCTCGCGGGCCGTCAGCCCAGGCCGGTCAGGCCGTCCCTGGTGATCGCCACGAGGCTCCCGTCGACGGCCACGGCGGAGCCGGGGACGGGCGCGTCCCACCGCTCCTCACCCGTCCCGAGGTCGAGTGCCACGACCTTGCCTCCCATGCGGCCGTTCTGGGACAGGTGCACCATGGCCACGGTGTCGCCGTCGGTCACCGTCCGGTAGCGCGCCATCCCCTCCGTGTCATCGCCCTCCCAGGTCCAGACCTCCTCGCCCGTGTCCCGGGCCAGCCCGGCCACCGTGGCCCCGCGGTCCACGACCACCACATCGCGGCCGACGAGCAGGATGCCCTGGCTGTTCCGGTCCTTCCAGGCCACCGAACCGTCCTCGCGCACGGCGTCGAACCCGCGACCGTCCGACGGGTCCACGACGAACCACAGGTCACGGGGAGCGTCGGGCGACCACATGTCGGCGCGTACCCAGCCGTCCAGGGTGCGCACCGGCCTTCCCTCGCCGTCCACGACGAAGGTGCGCACGGCCCCGGTCGCCAGGGCGAACATGTCACCGCCGAGCTCGCTCACCCACGCCACCGACAACCAGACGTCGGCGTCGGCACCGCCGGGGCCCGCGAGGTCAAGCCGGACCCCCTGGACCGACAGCGTCGCCGAGATACCGCACCCGTCCACGGTGACCGACTCGGCCCCGGAGTACACGTTGACATGGTCCGCGTCGACGACCGTCTCCCCGTCCTCGCCGGCGACGAGCGGGCAGTTGACCGACTCCACCGGCATGAACTCGACGGTGCTGGTCCAGCGCTCCGCCCCGGTGGCGGCGTCCTCGGCGACGACCCGCACGTCCCGCCCCTGCTTCAGGACCGACGGCGTGCAGGCGCCCAGGCTGCACACCGCCTCCGTAGCCGCGTCCCCGGCGCGCGTCACACGGTCTACCCGGACCAGCATCCCGTCCGGCCCGGGGAAGACCTGCTCGCCGTCAGCCAGGTCCGCCGCCCGGGAGCGGGTGCTGCCGTCCGGCGCGATCGTCAGCACCTCGCGCGCGTCCGCGGGACCCTGCACGCACACCAGCGCCTCGGCCGACACGGAGGCGTCGTAGCCCGACGGCCCGCACTCGGGGTTCTCGTCCACGGGCACGCGCCAGGCGACCTCGCCCGTACCCGGGTCGACGGCGACGATGTCCTCGAACCCGATCCGGACGGGGTCGGTGGGCGCCGTGAACACGTCCTGCGCGAAGCTCTGCGTGGTGGCGGGCGGCATCACGAGCAGCCCGTCCATGGTCACGAGCTCCTGGTCCACGAACCCCTCCTCGGCCCGTGGGGCGGCGACGTCGAACCGCATCGTCCAGAGCCGCTCGGGCGGGTCGGCGAGCGACGCCACCCCGACGGACGAGGTGCGCATCAGCTCGGCACGCCGGTGGTCGCGCACCAGGTCGACGGTGGCCGCGCCCAGCACGACGACGGCGGCGGCCGCGGCGGCGACCAGCCGGGTGCGCCGCGACAGCCGGGGCAGCCGGGGCGCGCGCGGGCCGGGGGCGCCGTCGGGGTCCGCGTCCCCGGGGCCGTCTCCGCCGTGGCCGCCCGCGCCGTCCGTCCCGACCGTGTCCGGCCCGTCGCCCTCGACCAGCTCGAAGACAACAGGTCCCTGCTGGTCGGGCCGCGGCATGGCCGGATCCTACCCGCGGGGCCTGCGGGGTCAGCCGAGCCCGACGACGCCCTGCTGGGTGATCTGCGCGAGGTACCCGTCGACGGCGATGAGCTGCGTGTACGGGGTCTCCTGCTCGATCTCCCAGCGCAGCGAGCCGTCGCGGAGGTCGATCGCGAGCAGCCGCAGCCCGGACGACTCCCCGGTGGGGTCGGCGGACACCGGGAGCAGCAGGGTGTCGCCGTCCGTCCAGGCCCCGAAGACCATCGACTCCACGCCCCACGCCAGGTCCTCGACGCCGAGCACCTCGGGGTCGAGCGTCCAGCGCTCCGCCCCCGTCCCGAGGTCCACGGCACGTACGGGACCGAGCTCGTCCACGACGACGGCGGTCCCGGCGACCCGCGCGAGCAGGTCCGTCGCGCGGAGCCGGGGCGCGCTCCACAGCACCTCCCCGGCGTCGCGCTCGTCGGTCGACCGGGCCTCGGTGTGCACGCCGACGCGCACCAGCAGCAGGCCCGGGTCGCGGCCGTCCGTGGCCCACGGCACGAGGGCCCGGCCACCCAGGGGGACGGTGCGGCCGTCGGGCAGGTGCGCGGCCTCGCCGGGGACGGCGCCCTCGGCCGCCCGGTCGGGTCCCACCCAGCCGCCGTCGGGCAGGGAGGCGTAGGACCCCTCCCCGGTGTCCTCCTCCGGCAGGTCCGTGGCGTCCTCTGGGTCGTCGAGACGGGTGCCGTCCAGGAGGAACGCCGCCGCGAGGCCGCAGCCGTCCACCCGCAGCACCTCGTGCTGCACGTTCCCGTACACCGAGCCGACGACGTCGAGCACCGGGACCGGGACGTCCGGGTCGTCCTCGCTGGAGTTGTAGGTCAGGCACGTCGTGACGTCCGGGTCCGCGGCCGCCACGACCGTGCTCCAGCGTTCCGCGCCGGTCGCCGCGTCCTCGACCCGGACCGCCAGGTCGGGCGCGACGAAACCCTTGGGGAGGTGCGGGCTGCCGACCTTGTCGACCACGACGGGCTCCTGCTCGTGCTCGCCGCCCGAGAGCTCGAGGTGGACCAGGCCGCCGCCGGGCGCGGGCAGCACCAGGGCGTCCTCGTCGAGCTCGCGGGTCGTCGCGGCGCCGTCCCGGTCGATGGTCGTGACGATCTGCGCCCCGTCGTCGGACGCCGTGACGCAGACCAGCGGGTCGGCGGGCGCGGCGGCCGCCGCCGGGCCACCGATGCCCAGCACCGGCTGGGGACCGCACGTCGTGGCCTCGCCGGTGTCCACGGTCCACCGCACCTCGCCCGTCGCGGGGTCCACGCCCCGGACCTTCGAGTCGCCGACGACCGCGAGCACGCCCGGCATCCCGACCAGCGTCGAGGCGATCGGGTTGTCGAGCTCGATCGACCACTGCTCCGAGGGCTTCTCCGCGAGGCTCCGCACGCCGCCCGGCGCGGCGAGCAGCGCCCGGTGCCGCAGCTCGGCGTCGACCAGCACGCCGCCGACGACCGCGAGCACGACGACGGCGGCCGTCCCGCCGGCCAGCAGCACCCGGCCGCGGCGCGTGGTGGGCAGCCGCCGCCGGACGGCGGCCCCGCCACGTCGCGCCGTCCGCCCGGCCGCCGACCGTGCGCCCGCGAGCGCCACGGCGACCCGGCCGGGCTCGCGCGGTGCGGGCTCCGCCTCCGGGGCCTCCGCCGGCTCCGCCCCGCCGTCGTCGGCGGGGTCGGGGCCGTCCGGACCGTCACCGTCCGGCTCGGCCCCGTCCCGGGACGCGCCGGGCACCTCGTCGATCAGCTCGAAGGTGTGCACCTTCTCGGGATCGGAGCTCCCGGGCGCGGCAGGGTCGGGCTGGGTGCGTTCGGTCACGCCCCGAGGGTAGTGCCCCGGTCCGCGGCCAGGGCGGACTTCCACGTGACCCGGCCGCCGGTCTGCATCAGCGCGCCGCGGTACGCGCGCTCGCTGAGCAGCACGGCGCCGAGGGTGGTGACCACGAGGACGAGGAGCGACACGACCGGCTCCCACCAGAGCGCGTCGCCGTTGAGGACCCGGACGGGCATCGACACGATGGACGCCGGCGGGATGTACGACAGGACCCGTTCGAGCACGCCGTCGGCCGAGAACGTCACGAGGTAGACGCCCATGAGCAGCATCATCAGGGGGGTCGTCGTGTACTGGAGGTCCTCGGTGCGGGACGCGAGCGAGCCGGCCACCGCGTACAGGGCCGCGACGGCGACGAACCCGACGGTGAAGAACACGACGAACCAGACCATCGTGGCCGTCATCGCGGGCAGGACGGCCGAGAGGTCGGTGAAGGAGAGCCCGATGAGCCCGACGCCGGCCAGCAGCAGGTTCTGCGCCAGCGCGATCACGGAGCTGCCGATGATCTTGCCCGCCAGGAGCTGCCGCAGCGGTACGGCGGTCGCGATGATCTCGACCAGCCGGGACTGCTTCTCCTCGATCACGCTGCCCGCGATCATCGCGCCCGAGCCGACCGCGCCCGTGAAGAAGAGGAACGCGAGCACGAACCCCGCGAGGAACACGACCTGCGGGTCCACCGGGTTGCCGTCGAGGCGCTGGGTCTCGATCTCGCTGCCCGCCGTGAGCGCGTCCATGGTGGTGCCGGCGCCGGTCGCGCGGTCGGCCATGACCTGGTCGCGCACCGTGTCGCCGAGCAGGGTGGCGAGGCCGCCGTCGGGCTCGCGCCAGCCGGACAGGGACCAGCCGGACCCGTCGTCGGAGCTGAGCCACGCGTCGGCGGCCTCGTCCTCGAGGGCGGCCTCGGCGGCGGCGGCGTCGTCGACCCGGACGACGCCGAGCTCGATCTGCTGGTCCGACGTCGCCGCCTCCTCGCGGGCCGACTCGACGGCCGTCAGGGCGGCGTCGTCGGTGGCGACGACGGCGACGTCGAACGAGTCGGTGCGGCTGTCCATGTAGGCGGTGAAGCCGATCAGGCCGCCGATCATCGCCATGGTGATCGCGAGGCCGATCAGGAACCCCTTGTTCAGCGCGCGCACCACGATCTCGCGGGTCGCCACCAGCATCCATGGACTCGTCATGCGGTCACCTCGCGGTAGATCTGGGCCAGCGTCGGCCGGACGGGGGAGAACTCGTGGACCGCGCCCCGGTCCAGGGCGGCGGCCAGGAGGCGGTTGGCGGCGTCGTCGTCGTGCACCTCGACCAGGGCGGACGCGCCGTCCACGTCGACGGCGAGCACGCCCGGCACGCCGCGCACGAACCCGGCGTCGCCCGACAGCACGAGCCGGTGGCGGGTGACGCCCTTGGCGCGCAGGTCGTCGGGGGTGCCGTCGGCGAGCACGCGGCCCCCGCCTAGGATGACGAGCCGTTCGCACAGGCGCTCCACGAGGTCGAGCTGGTGCGAGCTGAACAGGACGGGGACGCCGCGCCGGGTGTGCTCGCGCAGCAGGTCGGCCATCGCGTCGACGGCGGCGGGGTCGAGCCCGCTGAACGGCTCGTCCAGGACGAGCGCCTTGGGCTGCCCCATGACCGCCGCGATGATCTGCACGCGCTGCTGGTTGCCGAGCGACAGCTTCTCCACGTGGTCCTTGGCCCGGCCACCGAGCCCCAGCCGGTCGAGGTGCTCCAGCACCTCGCGGCGGGCGGCCGGCGCGTCGATGCCGCGCAGCCGCGCCAGGTAGACGAGCTGCTCCAGCACGGGCTGCTTGGGGTAGAGGCCGCGCTCCTCGGGCATGTAGCCGAACTCGCGGCGGTCGTTCCGGGTGACGGGGGCGCCGTCGAACAGCACCTCGCCGCTCGTGATCGCCAGGACGCCCATGATCATCCGCATGGTGGTCGTCTTGCCGGCACCGTTCCCGCCGACGAACCCCGTGAGCAGGCCCGACGTCGCGGTGAAGCTCACGCCGTCCACCGCCCGCCGGGGTGTGTCGCCCGAGGCGAACACGCGGGTCAGGTCCCGCACCTCCAGATCGCTCATGGCCCCCACGCTAGGGGCCGACGACGACGGCGAGATCCGCCGCAAGACGGACCCGCCCTCCGCCCGAGGGTGGGTGCGGGTTCGGGTGGTCGGCAGAATGTCAGGAGATCGGCATTTCGAGTTGCCGATCTCCTGACATTCTGCCGATCACCCTGCATGCCCGTGACCCCACCCGCGTGTATTGACCTGGTATTACACGTCCCGGTTGCCGTTGACGTTCTGGCACGTATTGTCCCGTCCGGAACGCCGTTCGGAACAAGGGCGGCGCTGAGCTGTTCGAAATGCCCGTCCCCGGCGGAATGCGCAACACATTCCGGCAGAGGACGCGCACCCGGTCCCCACGGACCGGAGCGTCCGGCCGAGGGGCACCGGGCAACAACTGAACTCGCAGGGGGAGCGAAGCGTGCGCAAGCGATTGTTCGTCACAGGAGCGGCCGCGGCCTTGGTGCTGACGGCCGGGATCATGGGTGCCGTAGCGGTGCAGCCGCCGAGCAAGGACCAGAGCCGGCTGACGTCGGCCGGGGCCGACCTGCCCGAGAGCCTCCAGGGCCTGCCGCCCATGATGCTCAAGCGCGAGCCGGTGGCCGGACCCGGCGAGAACGGGACGGTCGACGTGCACGGCAAGCCCGCGCCGCAGGCCAACCCCTTCAAGTACACGCCGCCGCCGGAGACCGAGCAGGCGCCACGGGCGGACCAGCCCTACACGCCGCCGACCAGGGGCGGCCACACTGTCACGCCCGACCGCGGCGCCAACCCGGGCGGCGGCCACGCCACGCCGGTCCGGCCGACGGCGAAGCCCACGCCTCCTCCGTCGATCCCGCCGACGCAGAAGCCGACGCCGCGGCCGACGCCCACCCCGACCCCCAAGCCGACCCCGACGCCGACGCCGACTCCCACACCGGAGCCCACGCCGGAGCCGACGCCCGAGCCCTCCGACCCGCCGTCGCAGGAGCCCACGGACCCGCCGCCCGTCGAGCCGACGTCGCGCCCGACCCCGGAGCCGACGCCCTCGCCGACCCCGGAGCCGTCGACGAGCCCGTCCCCGGAGCCGTCGGCCGAGCCGTCGACGAGCTCTTCGCCGGAGCCCTCGGCGAGCGCTTCCGCGCAATAGACTGAATAGTCCATTTTCCGGTATATCGCCGGAATGAAGAAAGCGGGGCCGGTCGCGGGCCCCGCTTTCCTTCATCGGTATTGATGTGCCAGGAAGGCACGATTTATCCCGCCATGCCCTCGGCGACGCATGTCACCGATCGTTGACACGCACCCGTCATGTCAACGATCGGTGACATCTGCTCAGACCAGGCCCACCCGGTGGGCCAGGACCACCGCCTGGACGCGGTCCCGCAGGTGCAGCTTGGACAGCACGTTCGAGACGTGCGTCTTCACCGTCGCCTCGCCGAGGAACAGGGTCGAGGCGATCTCCGCGTTCGACAGGCCGGTGCCCACCAGCTCCAGCACCTCGCGCTCGCGCGGGGTCAGGAGCGCCAGCCCGGCGGGAGCCGGCTCCGTCGTCGGGCGCAGGCCGGGCACCTGGCCCGACGGCGGCCGCTCGCCCGCCACCATCTGCTCGATCACGCGGCGCGTGATCTGCGGGGCGAGCAGCGCGTGGCCGGCCGCCACCGTCCGCACGGCCTCGACGAGGTGCTCCGCGTCCGAGTTCTTCAGCAGGAACCCGGAGGCGCCGGCCGCCAGCCCGTCGAACACGTACTCGTCGTGGTCGAACGTGGTCAGGACCAGCACCTTCGCGAGGTTCTCCGCGACGATCCGGCGGGTGGCCTCGATGCCGTCCATGACCGGCATCTGCACGTCCATGAGCACGATGTCGGGCCGCAGCGCGCGCGTCAGCTCGATCGCCGCCGCGCCGTCGCCCGCCTCGCCGACCACCTCGAAGTCGTCCTCCACCGAGAGGATGAGCGAGAAGCCGGACCGCACCAGCGCCTGGTCGTCGACCAGCAGCACGCGCGTCATCCGGTCACCTCCGGCCGGGCCGCAGGTTCGAGGGACGCCGCCGCGTCCCCGAGCCGGGCGGACGTCGCAGCCTCGTCCGGCGCGGGCAGCGGCAGCCGCACGCGCACCCGGTACCCGCCGATCGCGCGGGGCCCGATCTCGACCACGCCCCGGTGCGTCGAGACCCGCTCCCTGATCCCGAGCTGACCCAGCCCGGAGCCCGACGTCCCGTGGCGGGGCCGGCCGTCGTCGAGCACCTCCACCTCGGCGAACCCGTGCGCGAACCGCTCGTCCACCAGAGCCTCCGGGCCGCGCACCACGCGCAGCGTGACCGTCGCGGACCGCGCCGTCGAGTGCTTCCGCACGTTCGCCATCGCCTCCTGGGCGGTGCGGTACAGGCTGAGCCCCATGGGGTCGGGCACGTCCCGCGCGGCACCCGGCGGCTCCTCGACCTGGCGGTACGTGGTGTCGAGGCCGTCGTGGTCGGCGGCGGCCAGCGCGGGCAGGTCGGCCAGCCCCGGCTCGGGCGCGCGGGAGGCGCCGCCGTCCGGCCCGGCGGGGGCCGCGCCGTCGGGAACCGAGCGCAGGGTGCCCACCAGGTTGCGCATCTGCGTGACTCCCTCGCGCGACTCGCGCTCGATGGTCGCGAGCGCCTCCGCGGCGAGGGCGGGGTCCCGGTCCAGGACGCGCCGCGCGGCGGCCGCCTGGATGCCGATGACGGAGACGTGGTGCGCGACGACGTCGTGCAGCTCGCGCGCGATCCGGACCCGTTCGGTGACCACGGCCTGGTCGGTGAGGGCGGCCGCCTGCCGCTCGATGGTGACCGCCTGCTCGGCGAGCAGCTCACGACGGCGGGCGGCGTTCCACTGCGCCTGGCCCGCCGCGACCGCGCCGCCGAAGAACGCGAGGTTCATGATGACCTGGTAGATCGCGTTGGCGAGGTAGGGGTCGAGCTGGCCGGGCCAGTCGGCGGGCGTCGGGAACTCGTCCAGGATGGTCTCGATGCCCTGCTGCACCGCGAACATCCAGACCACCCACCCCACCATCACCAGGGTGCAGGCGCTGACCACGATGAGCATGGCGCGCCGGTCCCGCGCCCACGCCACGGCGGTGAACATCGCGACGAAGTACATGATCTGCATCGGCAGGAGCATGGTCGCCGTCGGGATGGTCAGCCCGAGCCCGAACCAGGCCGCGTACACGAGCACCAGCGAGATCAGCGGGTAACGACGGCGCCACGCGAGCGGGACGGTGCTGGCCACGCCGAGCAGGTACACGAGCCACATCGGCATGTCGACGCCCTCGAACATGCCCATGCTGTGGCCGAGCTGTATCGAGAGGGCCGCGAACGCCGCGAAGACGGCGCCGAGCACCAGGTCGCGGCGGTAG
Source organism: Promicromonospora sukumoe (assembly GCF_014137995.1). Lineage (NCBI taxonomy): Bacteria > Bacillati > Actinomycetota > Actinomycetes > Micrococcales > Promicromonosporaceae > Promicromonospora > Promicromonospora sukumoe. Next base: position 53,987 of record NZ_JACGWV010000003.1, on the reverse strand, counting down.
GCCTGGTGCCCGGCGGGTCTCCGCTCCCAGTCGGCGTCGACGCCGAACCAGTCCGCCAGCCTGCTCGCGGCGACCCGGGCACGGTCGGACGGCGCGGCGGGGCGCGGCGTCGCGCCAGGCGACGGCGTGGCACCGCGCGGCGACGCCGGCTGCGGGGCGTCCGCGACGGCTGACTGCCGGGCTTCGGGGTGGGGCGGGGCGACGACCATGCCCCCAGGGTAGGAACCCGCGGCCGCGAGCGCTTCCGTCTGAAGGCGGAGTCCACGGGGGCCGACGCCGTCCGGCCGGCCGGGGCGCACGCCGTCGGGCGCCGTCGGGCGCCGTCCGGCCCGGAAAAACCGGTACCGCAGCCGGCCCGCGCCGACAAGAATCGGTGGACACGGCCGGCAGGTTGACGCAAGGTGGCGATGACCGGCCCGACGAAGGGAAGGCAGCGATGACGTTCTGGATCTGCAGCACGTGCGGCGTGGAGCACGCGTCCCGGCCCGAGGTCTGCGCCGTCTGCGCCGACGAGCGGCAGTGGGTGCCCGCCGACGGGCAGCACTGGACCACGCTGGAGGAGCTCGCGGCCGACGGCGAGAGCGTCGCGGTCGAGGAGCTGGAACCGGACCTGTTCGGCCTGACGACGGTGCCCGACGTCGGGATCGGACCGACCGCGAAGATCGTGCGGACGGCGGCGGGGAACCTGATGTTCGACGTCCCGGGCTACGTGGACGACGCGGCCGTCGAGGCGGTGCGCGACCTGGGTGGGCTGGCGTACATCGTGGCCAGCCACCCGCACATGTACGGGGTGCAGGTCGAGTGGAGCCACCGCCTGGGCGGGGTCCCGGTCCTGGTCAGCGAGGCCGACGCCGGATGGCTGGCCCGCGGCGACGACGTCGTCGAGCTGTGGAAGGACGACCGCGAGATCCTGCCCGGCGTCACCCTGACCCAGCCCGGCGGGCACTTTCCCGGGTCCGCGGTGGCGCACTGGGCCGGCGGCGCGGACGGGAAGGGCGTGCTGCTCAGCGGGGACACGATCTTCGCCAACCCCGACCGGACGTCGGTCTCGTTCATGCGCTCCTACCCCAACCGCATCCCGCTGTCAGGACCCGTGGTGCAGCGGGTGGCGCGGCACGTGGCCCGGTTCGAGTTCGACCGGCTCTACAACAACTTCCGGGGCGTGATCCCGGTGGACGCCCGGGCGATCGTGCTGCGCTCCGCGGACCGGCACGCGGCCTGGACCAGCGGCGCCAACGACCACCTCACATAGCTGTCAGACCCTCCCGCACGTGTCAGACCCTCAGGTCACCCGGGGGACCTGAGGGTCTGACACGTGTCGCTGGGTCTGACAGGTCGCGCTCAGCGGGCGCGCGTCACCGGGTCACCGGGTCAGCAGCAGCGGGCGCCCGGGTTGGCGTCCTGCGTGGCGTAGCGGTCCCGCCAGTACTCACGGACGGTCGGCACCGCGGCGTCCGGGTGCACGCGGCGCAGGTGCGCCACGTACCGCGGGTAGTCGCTCTCGCCCAGCACGCCGGTGACGTACCAGGTCAGGGCACGCCAGCCCCGGCGGACGACGGCGAGCGCGCCTCCGTCCGCCGTCGGGCCGACTGCCGCCGTCGCGCCGCCGTCCGCCGTCGGGCCGGGGAGCGCGCTCACGCGTGCGTCCCCGTCCGGACCTTGTCCGGGTTCTCCTCGTAGTAGGCGGTCCACCGGGCCGCCACCTCCTTCTCGGCGTCGGTGGAGATCAGGCCCGACGGCGCGAAGGTGGACGACTCGGCGTCCGGCTCCTCGGTGGTCGGCAGGCCGCCCGCCCGGATCGCCTTGACGCACACCCACAGCGCCACCAGCGCGACGACGAGCACGAGCAGCGCGAACACGATCGACAGGGTGCCCTGCAGGAACGTGTTGCGGATGACGGCGTCCATGGCGGCGGGGTCGGCGGCGGAGCCGAACGACGTCTCGCCGGCGGCCCGCGCCTCGCGGAACGCGTTGTGCTGCGCCCAGTACCCCAGGGTCGGCTCGGGCGAGAAGATCTTCTGGTACGACGCCGTCATGGTGACCGCGAGGTCCCACACCAGCGGGATCGCGGGGATCCAGGCCCACTTCAGGTAGCCCTTCTTCACCACGACCACCGTGACCAGCGCGAGCGCCATGGCGGCGAGGAGCTGGTTGGCGATGCCGAACAGCGGGAACAGCGTGTTGATGCCGCCCAGCGGGTCGGTCACGCCCATCAGCAGGATGGCGCCCCACAGGCCGCAGACCACGACGGAGCAGATCCACGCGCCCACCCGCCAGGACGGGTCGCGGAACTTCTTGAGCGGGCCGCCGAGGTTGCCGAGCGTGTCGGACAGCATGAAGCGGGCCACGCGCGTGCCGGCGTCGACCGTGGTGAGGATGAAGAGCGCCTCGAACATGATCGCGAAGTGGTACCAGAAGGCGATCATCGCGGGCCCGCCGAGGAACGAGCCCAGTATCTGCGCCATGCCGAACGCGAGGGTGGGCGCGCCACCAGTGCGCGACACGATGGACTCCTCGCCGACGCTGTCGGCCGCGGCCTGGATCTCCTGGCCGGTCACGGGCGGGCCCGCGAGCCCCAGCCCGTTCACGTAGTCCGCGGCCGATCCCGGCTCGCCGCCGGTCAGGGTGGCCGGGGCGTTCAGCGCGAAGTACAGGTGCTGGTCGATCGAGATGGCCGTGACCAGCGCCATGATCGCCACGAACGACTCGGTGAGCATGCCGCCGTAGCCGATGAGCCGGAGCTGGCTCTCCTTCTCGACCAGCTTGGGCGTGGTGCCCGACGAGATCAGCGCGTGGAAGCCGGACAGGGCACCGCACGCGATGGTGATGAACAGGAACGGGAACATCGAGCCCGCGAACGCCGGCCCGTTGCCCTCGATCGCGAAGCTGGAGATCGCCGGCGCCTGGACGGCGGGCTGCGCGACGATCACGCCCACGGCGAGCAGGATGATGGTGCCCACCTTCATGAACGTGGACAGGTAGTCGCGCGGCGCGAGGAGCAGCCACACGGGCAGCACGGACGCGAGGAAGCCGTAGCCCACGATCAGCCAGGCGACGGTGACCGGCTCCAGCGTGAACATCTCGGCGCCCCAGGCGGTGTCCGCCACCCAGCCGCCCGCGACGATCGCGAGCACCAGGAGCACGACGCCGATGATCGACACCTCGGACACCCGGCCAGGGCGGATGTACCGCAGGTAGACGCCCATGAACAGCGCGATCGGGATGGTCATGCCCACCGAGAACACGCCCCACGGCGACTCGGCCAGGGCGTTGACGACCACGAGGGCGAGCACGGCCAGGATGATGATCATGATGACGAAGACGCCGATCAGGCCGGCGGCGCCGCCGATCGAGCCCATCTCGTCACGGATCATCTGGCCGAGCGAGCGGCCGCGGCGTCGGGTGGACAGCCACAGGACGAGGTAGTCCTGCACACAGCCGGCCAGCACGGCGCCGATGATGATCCACAGGGTGCCGGGCAGGTAGCCCATCTGCGCCGCGAGCACCGGGCCGACCAGCGGGCCGGCGCCCGCGATGGCCGCGAAGTGGTGCCCGAACAGCACCCGGCGGTCGGTCGGCGCGAAGTCCTGACCGTTCTCGTGCTGCTCGCCCGGCGTCGCGCGGTCGTCGCGCGGGCGGACCACCTTGTACTCGATCAGGCGGGCGTAGAAGCGGTAGGCGACCACGTAGGTGCCGACGGCGGCGACCACGAAGTACGCACCGTTGACCGACTCCCCACGCACGAACGCGACCAGGGCCCACGCGACGGCCGCGACGACTCCGATCGCGGCGAAGACGAGCTTCTTGCCTGGGGTCATGGGTCTGCGGTCGATGATCGCGACCGGGGGAAGATCCGGATCGTTCCGGACCAGCTCTACGTGCTCGGGTGAGCGCACGGCGGCCTCCTTGCCGGGGTGGCCGGCCCGTTGCGGGCCGGATGCTGGGTGAAACCTGACTACGGGCAGACTCTAGTTGTCCCGGATCACCAAGAACCAGGCCCCGATCACCCCGATTCGACGTGTCAGACCCACAGATCCCTCCCGTGACCTGTACGTCTGACACACGAGGTGTGGGAGTGTCATCCCCGTGACCCTCACTCTGCCCGCCCCGCTCCTCGGCCCGGCGCGGCTCACGGCCGCCTTCCTCGTGTCGGCCTCGGCGATCCTGCTGTTCGCGATCCACCTCCGGCCCATCGCCTACCTGCCGCTGGTGCTGGGCATCGCGCTGGGCCTGTGGGCCGACCGGGCGCTGGGCCGCGACCTGGCGCTGGTCGGCGTCGGCATGGGGATCATCTCGCTGATCTCGCTGAAGGCCGACCTGTCCGACGCCGGGATGCTGCGCTTCACGCTCGCGCTCGGCGGTTCCGTGCTGGTGCCCTGGGCGCTGTCCCGATTCGTGTTCAAGCAGGACACGATCAGGTTCCCCGTGGCGACCGGACAACGCTGGACCCGCGGGCAGTGGATCTACCTCGCCCTCGTGGTGCTCATCGGATACCTGCTGCTGCCGTTCTACTTCCTGGGCTCGGGCGCGTACCTCAACTGGCCCGACCTGAACGGGACGCAGGACATCTGGCGGCTGTTCGTCGGAGTGAACGCCGTGGGCATCTGGGACGAGCTGTTCTTCATCTGCATCGTGTTCGCCCTGTACTGCAAGCACTTCCCGATGTGGCAGGCCAACGTGCTGCAGTCGATGATCTTCGTGTCGTTCCTGTGGGAGCTCGGCTACCGCGAGTGGGGGCCGCTGCTGACCGTGCCGTTCGCGCTGGTTCAGGGCTGGATCTTCGCGAAGTTCAAGTCGCTCAGCTACGTGGTGGCCGTGCACCTGCTGTTCGACGCCGTGGTGTTCGCCGTGCTGGTGCACGGGCACCACCCGGAGCTGTTCGACATCTTCATCACGGCGCCCTGACGGGCGGGGCGGCGCCGCCGGGTGGCGGCGTCGCCCGGCGGTGCCGCGCGGTCAGTTGGTCTCGTCGTTCGTCTGGCCCGGCCCGCCGACGTCGGCGAGCAGGTCGCGCACGTCCTCGACCTCGACCCGGATCGCGTCCGCCTCGGACTGCGCCAGTGCCACGGCCTCGGCGTCCATGCCGCCCTCGATCTCCTTGTCGGCGGGCTGCAGCCCGCCGTAGTGGTGCTCGACGAGCGCCGCCAGCAGCGCGATGTCGAACTCCGATCCCTCGAGCCGGGCCATGCCGTCGATCTGCTCGTCGGTGAGCATGCCGTGGTTCCCGCCCTCGTGGGAGTGGGCGGTGGCACCGGCCCGGGGACCGCTGCCGTCGTCAGGCACCTCGGTGGTGAGGCCGCCCTCGGCCAGCGCGAGCGCCTCCCGGCCCGCGGCAGGGACCGGGATGTCGCGTGCCTCCAGCCAGGCGGCGAGCTCGTCGACCCGGCCCGCGGACGCCTCGCCGACCTCGACGGCCAGCGCGAGGACGTCGTCGTCGGTGGACCGCCCCGGGGCGAGCGCCGCGAGCTGCACGGCCTGCGCGTTGTGCTCGATCGCGGTCGCGGCGTACCCGGAGTCGGCGTCCGAGTAGCCGGCGGCCTCCTGCTTGGCCGGCACGAGCACGCCGAGCCAGAGGAGTAGCGCGAGCACGACGGCGAGGCCGCCCGCGAGCACGGCGCCCATGATCCGCAGCCGCCGGCCGAGCCCGTAGGCGGACGCCGGCGCCGTCGGCTCCTGGCCGGGCACCTCGCCGGACGGCGCCGTGGTCTCGGTCGTCGAGTCCGTCGTCGGGTTCGTCGTCGAGTCCTGAGGCGTCATGTCCGGGAGGTTCCCATACAAAGCACCGTCGGCGCCATCACGGAAAACCCGCATAGGGTCTGCGGCGGGCAATCCTGGGGCCCGTAACTCCCCTTCGAGACCTAAGTTTCTTCGCTCTGAGCCGCCCCAAAGCGAAGAAACTTAGGTCTCGAAGGAAGGTTCGGGGACGGCCGAGGCCCACCGGCAGCGAACCGCCGATGGGCCTCGGGTGTCCCGACGTCGGGACGGTGTCAGACGTGCGAACGGTGTCCGACGTCGGGGACGCTGTCCGGGTCAGTGCCCGAACGGCTCCTGCATCTGCGGGTTGAGCGACTTCTGCTTGACGCGCTCGGCCTTGCCGTCGATCTTGTCGTCGATGTCGAACGTGTCGAAGCCGATGCCGAGGTCGTTCGAGTACGCGTAGCCGTTGTAGTAGTACGTGGACCACGTGCCGCCGCTGCTCACGCCCTCGCCGCGGTCGAACCAGGCGAGTTCACGCGGGCGCTCCGAGTTGGTGAAGTCGAACACCGACACACCGCCCTGGTACCAGGACTGGACCATGATGTCCTTGCCCTTGACCGGGATCAGCGAGCCGTTGTGCGCCACGCAGTTCTCGGCGGCCGTGTTGATGCGCGGGATCTTGTAGTACGACTTGAGCTCGAGCTCCTTCTTGCCGTGCTTGCCGCGCTCGATGTCGTAGATGCCGTTGGCGCCCAGCTCCGGCGCGTACTCGCCGGTGCAGGTCGCGAGACCGCCGCCGCCGAGCTCGTCGGTGAAGACCACCTTGGTGGCGTCGTTGTTGAACGTCGCCGAGTGCCAGAACGCGAAGTTCTCGGTGTCGCGCACCTGGCTGATGACGCGGGGACGCTCGCGGTCCTTGATGTCCAGGAGGATGCCGTCACCCATGCAGGCACCGGCGGCCAGGTCGTACTTCACGTAGGTGGTGATGTCGTGGCAGCCGCTCGTGGTCGAGGCGCTGCGGCTCGGGTCACCCGGGTAGCCGCCGTCCGGGAACAGGACCGGCGTGGAGACGACCTTGGCCGACGTCGGCTTCTTCACCGGGATCTTCACGATCGAGATGAAGTCGTGCGGCGGCTGGCAGTCCGGGAACGTCGCGTTGGGCGAGTAGGACGACACGTAGGCGTAGAGGTCCTTGCCGTTCTTGGACGGCGCCAGCGAGTGGGTGTGCGAGCCGCAGGACGTCTCGACCGACTTGATGTACTGCGGGGACAGCGGGTCGGAGATGTCCCAGATCTTGAGGCCTTCCCACGCCGCCTTCTCGGTGGCGGGCATGGACGTCGAGGCACACGAGTCGTCGCTGCGGGACGAGTCCGTCGACAGGACCAGGATGTCCTTGTAGACGGAGATGTCGTTCTGCGAGCCCGGGCAGTAGACCTGCACGACCTGCTCCGGGTTCTCCTTGTCGGAGAGGTCGTACACGGTGAAGCCGTCGTAGTTGCCGGCGAACGCGTACTTGCCCTGGAACGCGATGTCCGAGCCGGTGCCCTGGAGGGCGCCGTTCTTGGGCTGGTTGCTCAGGTGGGTCATGTTCTGGGACGCGCTCTCGCCCGGCGGGACGTCCGGAGCTGCGACGTCCGCAGCGACGGGCGCCGCGAAGGCCGTGGCCGCGATCATCGCGGCCAGGGCGGCGCCGGCGGCGCCCCGCACACGAGGTCGGGTAAAGGTTGGACGACGCACGGGCGTCACACCTCCTAGGTCGGTTGAGGGCAGTGTTGCTCACAGGGACCTCCCAGGACCAGGAGTTTCGTGATCTTTAACATGGTGGTGACAAAGCGCCACCTAGCGGCGCGGAAGCGACATCCGGCCATGGTGTCCCGCTGACACGGCGTGTTGTAGATTCCGGCGCAGACGTCGTCCGATGGCGCGGGGCAGCCCGGCCCATGACCGAACGATGACGCGGTTCAGCCCGTACGAGAGGATCCGCCCGTGAAGACGCTGACAGGTGCCGGCCGACGAGCGCGCGCCCGGACGGCCGCGATCGGCCTGTTCGTGCTGGCCCCGGCCCTCGTGCTGTCCGCCTGCAGCCCGGACGACGAGCCGGAGGCGGTGCCGACGCCGAGCTCGGTGGTCGTGCAGCCCGGCAAGCCGGGGGAGGCGGCGCAGACCATCGCGCCCGAGGGCTACGAGGGGGCACCCAACTCCGAGGCGCCCTTCTCGAAGGCGGACGCCGAGTTCCTCACCGACATGATCTGGCACCACGGGCAGGCGATCGAGATGTCGGTGCTGGCGCCGGACCGCGCCGAGTCGGAGCAGATCAAGACCTTCGCCACCCGCATCGACGTCGTGCAGGGCAGCGAGATCGACCTGATGTCCGGCTGGCTGGAGGAGAACGACTACCCGGTGCCCGTGACCGCGGAGGGCGGGGACGGATCGGGTCCGCGAGCACCCGAGCACGGGCACGACGACGCGATGCCCGGCATGCTGAGCGCGGCCGAGATGACGGCGATGGAGGACGCGTCCGGCGCGGAGTTCGACCGGCTGTACCTCGAAGGGATGATCAAGCACCACGAGGGGGCGCTGGCGATGTGCAAGGACGTCGCCGGGGCGGGCAGCGAGGAGCGAGTCCTGGAGCTGGCGAACAACATCGCGGCCGACCAGATGGCGGAGATAGCCCGGCTGGAGGAGATGCTCGCCGCGCTGTGAGGCGCTGAGCTGGTGGCCCGCCGGCCCCCGACATGACGATCGCCGGGAACGGAACAGGTGTTCCGTTCCCGGCGACCGGGGATGGTCGGCGTCGGCCCCACCAGGCCGCCGCCGACCGGTCAGACGCGGCGCCGACCCAGCAGCATCAGGCCCGCGAGCGCCAGCAGCCCGCCGAGCGCCGCCGCGATGATGACGCCGACGCCGATGGCGCCCAGCGGCGACCCGTCCACGCTGGTGCGCAGCTGGTCCGTGCCGTCGGAGAGCTGCGCCGTACCGGACGCGACGTCGGACGTGCCGGCGACGAGCTTCGCGGAGCCGTCGGCGAGCTGCTGCGTGCCGTCGGCCAGGGTGACGGCGCCGCCGGCCAGCTTCTGGGTGCCGTCGTCGAGCGCACCCGTGCCGTCGGTGAGGTCGCGGGCGCCGACGCGGGCCGACAGGAGGCCCTCCTGCACGGTGACCGAGCCGTCGGCCAGTCGCTGCGACTTCTCGACCTTGGGGACGACGCGGTCGCGCACCTCGATGATGCCGTCGAGGATCTTGCCGGAGCCGTCGTGGGCCTGAGACAAACCGTCGACCAGCCTCGGCGCACCCGCCGCAAGCGTGCCGTTGCCCTCAGCGACGTCGTTGGCACCCGACAGGAGGGCGGGCAGACCACCCTTGAGCTGACCCGTGCCGGCAGCGAGCGTCGCGTTGCCGTCAGCAACCTGGGTCGCGCCAGACAGGAGAGCGGGGAGGCCACGATTCAGCTGGCCCGTACCGGCTGCCAAGTTTGCGTTGCCACCGGCGACCAGCGCGGCGCCCTCGAACAGGTTCGGCGTGTTGGCGGCAAGCTCGGCGTTGCCACCGGCCACCTGCTGCGAGCCCGCGACGAGGTCGTTGCTGCCCGCGTACGCCGAGCCCACACCGGCCACGTACTGCTGGATGCCCGGGGCGAGCTGCCCGACGCCGGCCTTCAGCGTCGCGCTACCGACCTTGACCTGCTCCGTGCCAGCCGCCAGGTCGGCCGCTCCGGCGGTGAGGGGCGCCAGGCCACCGGCTACCTTCTGCACGCCGCCGGAGACCTGGGCCGTGCCCGCGGCAAGCTTTTCCGCGCCGACGGCGACCTGCGACGCCCCGCCGGACAGCTGGCCGAGGGAGGACGCAAGACCGGACGCGCCGGTCTGCGCCTGGGAGGCACCCGCACTGACCTGGCCCGCACCGGCTGCCAGGGCACCCGACGACTGGGCGAGCGCCTCGAGCTGGGCCTTCAGTGCCGCGTCGTCGGTGGCACCCGCGAGCTGCGTGAGCTTCTCCTGGAGGTTCAGGTTGCCGCCCTGCACCTGGTCCGCGCCGCCGACCAGGCCACCGATCTTCGTGGCGAGCGTGCCGGCACCGTCCTGCGCGGCGGCGACGCCACCGGCGACGGAGGCCGAGCCGGACTTCAGGTCCGCCGCGCCGGCCGCGGCAGCGCCTGCGCCCTCGACCAGCGCGGGAGCGCCTGCGTTGAGCTGGGCAAGCCCGCCGTACACCTGGTCCGCTCCGGCGTCGACCGCCACGGCGCCGTCGGCAAGGCCGTTCGCCCCGGCCTGGACCGCGCTGGTCCCGCCAAGGATCGTCCCGTTGTTAGCAGCGAGCTGGGACAGGCCGCCGTTCAGCCTCTGGCTCCCGGCGTACACCTGGCCGGAGCCGTCGGCAAGCAGGTTCGCCGCGGCGTCGACCTGACCGACTCCTGCCACCACCTCGGACGACCCTGCAGCCAGCCGACGTGCACCTTCGTCGAGCGGGGTCACACCGGCGCTGACCGTCGCGACACCCGCCTGCACCTGCCCGGCGCCGACGGCCAGCTTCTGCGCACCCGCGTCGAGCGGGGTCACGCCGTCGCTGACCCTCACCACGCCGGCCGCCACCAGCAGGGAACCACCCGCAAGCCGCTCCGCCCCGTCGGCCAGCGCGGGGGCTCCGTCGTTCAGCTCGCCCAGTCCGTCGTTCAGCTTCGTCTGGCCGGCGGTGAGCAGCAGCGACGCGTCGGCCAGGTCCGCGACGTCCGACGCGGTCTCGGCCGTGCCGTCGGAGATCTTCTTGGAGCCGTTGTGCAGCTTGATCACGCCCGCACGCAGGTCGCCGGCGCCGTCGTCGAGCTGGCCGGCACCCTCGGCGAGCGCCTCGACGCCCGGGACCACGTCGTCCTGCACGGCGGCGTTGAGGTCGGTCGCCCCGGCGCCGAGGTCGCCGACACCGGAGACCAGGTCGGCCTGGACGCCGTCGTTCAGGGTGCTGGCGCCGTCGTCGAGCCGGCCCGCGCCGTCCGCCACGCTGCCCTGGAACAGGAGCATGAAGGCCGTGGCCACGATCGCGCCGATCAACAGCATGGCGACGCCGACCGCCGTGAGGATCGTCGGCCCGGGTCCAGATCGTGGTCTCGGTGATGCATGAAGCTGCGTCATCGGTTCGCCTCTCGCTCTGCGGGCTTCGTCGCCCCGCGGAAGTTGTCGGACCGGCGCCCCTGCCCGCCGGGCTCGCCGCCGTTGGCGAGCACGAAGCCCGTGATGACGGGCGTCTGCGCAGAAGTTACCCGGGGGTGCGTCCGCGCGGAACGCTTTTACTGATCACAACTCAGTAAAGGACTGAAGATCACCCGCTGACCCGAAACGGTTCTACTGACTTTTGGTCAGTCGCGCCCCGGCGTCAGCCGAGCCGGGCGTCGACCGCCTCGGCCGAGAACCGGTCGTCGACGGCGACCCGCGCCAGCCCGACGAGCACGGCCTCGGGCCCGAGCGTGGCGGCCCGGATGCGCAGGCGAGCGGTCGCCCGGGGCTGCGCGCCCGCGTAGACACCGGCCCGGATGCCGGCGATCATCGCCGGCACCGCGAGCTCGCCGGCCACGACGAGGTCCGCCGGGTTGAGCACCCCGACGACGACGGCCAGCACCCGGCCGATCAGCCCCGCGGCCCGCTCCAGCTCCGCCGTCACGAGGGCGTCGCCGCGCTCCGCGAGCGCCCGCAGCTCGGCCAGCGAGCCGACGTCGGACCCCGCCTCCCCGAGCCTGCGCAGCAGCGCCGTCCCGCCCGCCTCGGCGGCGAGGCAGCCGCGGCGCCCGCACCGGCAGACGGCGTCGCCGCCCACGTCGACGTGCCCGATGTCGCCGGCCCCGCCGTCGGTCCCGCGGTAGGCGCGGCCGTCGATGACGAGCCCCGCCCCGAGGAACCGGGACACCTTGACCAGCACGAACGGCTCCGGCCGTCCGTCGCGGCCCCCGCCCAGCTCCGTGAACTCGCCGTACGCCGTCGCGTCGGCGTCGTTCTCGAGGTGCACGGGCACGTCGAACCGGTCGCGCACGGTCTCGACCACGGGCCACGCGCCCCAGCCCGGCATGACCGGCGGGTCGGACAGGCGGTGGTCGTGCGGGTCGACGGGTCCAGGCACGGACAGCGCGACCCCGCCGACGGAGGCGGGCTTGATCCCGACGTCGCCGAGCAGCGTGTCGAACCCGTCCAGCAGCACGGGCAGGACGGACTCCGGCCCGGCCGCGAGGTCCAGGTCCAGCGACATCCGGGCCAGCAGCGCGCCGTGCGGGTCGACGACCGCGAGCTCCGCCGCGTCAAGTTCCAGGGCCGCCACCAGCACCAACGAGTCGGCCGGATCGAACACGAACCGCTCCGAGCGCCGTCCTCCCGTCGCCCCGGCGTCGCCCGCCGTGCGGACGATGCCCGCCGCCAGCAGCGCGTCCATCCGCTGCGCCACGGTGACCCGCGAGAGCCCCGTCGCCTCCAGCACCTGGATGCGCGTCGTCGCCCGTCCGCTCCGGATGAGCTGCAGGATCTCGCCCGCGCCTGCTGTCACGTTCTTCCTCAGTTCTTTACCGGGCCGCCCAGCCCTTGCTCTTCCCGGGCCGATCAGCCCTTGTCGGCTCCCGCGGTCAGCCCCTCGGTGAGGGCGCGCTCGGCCACTCCATACAAAATCACGATCGGCACGGTGAGGAGCACGCTGCCCGCCATGAGAACCGTCTTCGACACCTCCTGACCGTCGGCGAGGCGGGTCAGACCGAGCGAGACCGTCCACAGGTCCTGCTTGGCCGAGAGGAACAGGAGCGCGAACAGGAACTCGTTCCACGCGATCATGAACGAGTACAGGGCGGTCGACATGATGGTCGGCATCGCGAGCGGCACGGTGATGCGGGTCATGATCTGGAACCGGGAGGCGCCGTCGATCACGGCCGCCTCGTCGATCGACTCGGGGATGCCCGCCAGGTAGTTGCGGAGCATGTGCACCGAGACGGGCACGGTCAGCGCGATGTACGCGATCACCAGCCCGACCAGCGACGACCCGAGCCCCAGCACCTGGAAGCCCACGAACACGGGCACGGCGATGATGATCGTCGGGAACAGGTACACGGCCAGAAACAGCCACGAGACCTGCGAGCGCCCGGCGAACCGCAGGCGCGTCAGTGCGTACGACGCCGGCACCACGAGCGCGACCGTCAGGGCCGACGCCGCCACGGCGACGACCGCGGAGTTGCGCATGAACCGCCCGAACCCGTACCCGCCGTCCTCCTCGGAGGCCAGCACCGCGCGGTACGTCTCGGTGGTGATCCGGTCGAGCTGCGGCAGCACGCGCAGCGGGTCGCGCAGCAGGTCGTCGATGCGCACGAAGCTCAGGCTCAGCATGTAGACGAACGGCAGCACGGTCGCCGCGACGAGCGCGACGATCACCACGACGCGCAGCACCCGCAGCACGCGGCTCTGGACGGACACGGTGCTCATCGGCTCTCCTCCCGCTGCCGGGCCGTCAGCCGTAGGTAGATCGCCAGCGCGACCCCCAGGAACACGGCCATCACCGCGGCGGTCGCACTCGCGCCGCCGATGTCGCTGGACCCGGTGAGCTGCTCGAACACCCGCACCGAGGCCACCTGCGTGCCCGCGGCGCCGCCCGTGAGCAGGTAGACGTCGTCGAACTCGTTGAAGGCCATGACCATGCGGAACAGCACCAGCAGGGCGACCGTCGGCAGGAGCTGGGGCAGCACGACGAACCAGAACTTCTGCAGCGGTGTGGCGCCGTCGACCACCGCTGCCTCCTCGATCTCCTTGCTGAGGCCCGTCAGGGCCGCCCCGAGGAAGAGGAACGCGAACGGGAAGTACCGCCAGATGTCGTAGACGATCACGGTGAGGAGCGCCGTGGGTGCCGCGGACAGGAAGTTGACCGGGTGCTCCCAGCCGAGCACCTGCGTGCCGAACGCGTTCACCACGCCGTACTGCGGGTTCAGCGCCACCTGCCACACGAACGTCGTCGCCACGACGGGCGCCACGTAGGGCAGGAGCATGACGGCGCGCAGCGGCGCGCGGAACCGGAACCGGTCCCGGAACGCGAGCGCCGCCACGAGGCCCACGGTGATCGACCCGACGGTGGTCGCCACCGAGTACTGGACCGTGGTGACGAGCGCCTGCCAGAACGCGGGCGACGTGAGCACGTCGGCGTAGTTGTCGAGCGTGACCTCGTTGAACAGGCCGTTGCGGGCCACGTCCACGTAGCGCGCGTCCTGGAACGACAGCACCACGGTCCAGACGATCGGCACCACGATGATCGCGGCCACCACCAGCACCACCGGCGCGACCAGCGTGATGCCGTCGCGGTTCTCCCGCGTGCGCAGCTTCGACGTCGGCGCACCCCGTGCCGTGCGGAGGCGGCCTTCCCTGACGCGTCCCATGGGTCAGTCGCGGCCGGCAATCTCGGCCACCGCTTCCTGCATGGCGGTCTGCGCCTGCGCGGCATCGACGCTGCCCGACCCGAGGTCGGCGGCCGCCTTGGCGAGCGGCAGCTCGCTCGTGATCGGCCCGAGGATCGCGCCCTGCCCCTGCGGCAGCGCCCACCGGTCCGCCGACCCGGGAGCGGCGGCCAGGGTGTCGGTCACCTCCGCGGGCCAGACGTCGGAGAACGTCTGCCGGGAGTCGATGCCGATCTCCAGCCCGGACCACGCGTCGGTGTACTCGGTGGGGCTCTCCGCCGTGCCGGTGCGCACGGGCACCTTGCCCTCGGGCGCCATCGCCAGCCAGTCCACGTAGGCGTCGGACATCATGTACTCCACGAAGTCGGCCGTCTCGGGGTCCGCGCCGTCGGTGATGCCCCAGGACACGAACTCGACGTAGCCGGCCGCGTCCCCGCCGTCGCCGCCCGCGGAGGGCCCCTCCACCACGGGGACGACGGCGGTGTTCTCGGCCAGCCAGCCCGGGTCGTCCGCGCACTCGTCGCACGACGGCGTGAACTCCTCCCGCAGGCCCGCCATCTCGTCCAGCAGGAACGACGACCAGACGGTCATGGCCGCCTGCCCGGCGAAGTACGACGCCCGCGTGGACTCGACGCCCTGCGAGCCCTCCGGCGAGAAGTCGCCGGCCAGGCCGCCGTACAGCTCAACCGTCTCGGTGCACGCGGGGCTGTCGAGGGTCGCCTCCCCGGCGTCGTCCACGAGCTCGCAGCCGTTGCCCTGGGCCAGGAACTCCAGCGTCTGCTGCGTGAACGGGTCGGCCGCGTCGGTGGACAGCGTGATCCCGTACCGGCCGTCTGCCGTCAGCTCCTCGGCGGCCGCGCGCAGGTCGTCGTAGGTGGCGGGCGGCTCCAGGCCCGCCTCCTCGAACAGGTCGGTGCGGTAGTAGACCATCATCGGCCAGGCGTCGGAGGGGACGGCGAGCAGCTCGTCGCCGTCGCTGGACAGCTCGAGGGCTTCCGGCGTGAAGGTGTCCGCGCCGAGCGCGTCGACGACGGCGGCGGCCGCGTCGCGGTCGAGGTAGCCGTCCCGGTCGAAGGACCGGACCAGGCCGGGGCTGATCGCGTTGACGACGTCCGGCATGTCCTCGCCGGACAGGGCCGCGGCGGACAGTAGCTGGGAGACCTGGTCCTCCTCGACTGGGACCAGGTCGGTCTCCAGGCCGGACCCCTCGGCCCAGGCGTCCATCGCGGCCTGCTGGATCGCGAGGCGCTCGGGCTGGGTCTCGACGGTCCAGACGGTGACCGTCCCGTCCGACTCGGGCCCGCCGCTGCCGCAGGCGGTGAGCGTGAGGGCCGCCGCCGCGGCAGTCGCCGCCGCGAGGGTCCGGTGAACAGTGGCCGCGCGGTGGTGCCGGAGCATGGCTTCTCCTCGTCATCGAGTGAGTAGAGCTGGCACTTATGTCTAACTTACTGTCTAAAGATGCACAAGGACTTGGAGGAAGATCCGGCCGACGCCGCGGCGCGCGTCCTGGAGGCTGGCTGGACCGGCCGGTACACCGTCCCCGCGACCGGGCTGTACCCCCACCAGTGGAGCTGGGACTCGGCCTTCGTCGCGATCGGCACGCGGCACCGGGAGCCGGCGCGCGCACGGGCCGAGCTGGTCACGCTCCTCGACGCGCAGTGGCCCGACGGGCGCGTGCCGCAGATCGTCTATGACGTCAGGCGGGACGACGACTACGCGCCGGGGGCCGGGTTCTGGGGTGCGGGCCAGGTAGGCGCTGGTGCGGGCGGCGCGACACGCGCCGGGACGGCGGTGACGGGGCCGGCCGGGCGCACGACGTCCGGTCTGATGCAGCCGCCGGTGCACGCCTGGGCCGCGTGGCTGGTGCACTGCGCCGACCCTGTGGGGTCCGCCCGGGAGGGTTTCCTGGCGCGGGTCTACCCCCGGCTCGCCCGCTGGCACGAGTACCTGCACGTCCGGCGGGCGGGCGGCGTCGGGCTGCCGGTGACGAAGCACCCCTGGGAGACCGGGACCGACAACTCGCCCCTCTGGGACGCCGCGCTCGAACGGGTTCCGCCCCGGTCGCGCACCCCCGTGCGCCGGCCCGACCTGCGGCACGCCGGCACCGGCGAACGCCCTGGCAGCCGGGACTACCGCCGCTACTACCTGCTCGCCGAGACCTACCGCGACGCAGGCTGCGCCGACGACGTCCCGGTCGGGTTCGCGATGGTGTGCCCCCTGTTCAGCACGCTGCTGGCGGTCTCGGAGCTCGCCCTCGCACGCATGGCGGCCGGGCTGCCCGACAGCGGTGGCGACGCGCGGGCCGGTGACCAAGAACCCGGTGAGCACGAGGCGGCCGCCGCCCGCGTGGTCACCACGATGGACGAGCACCTCTGGGACGACGACCTGGGCCTCTACGTCGCGCTCGACGACACGACGGGGCGGACGGTCCGACGGGCGACCGTCAACGGCCTGGTCCCGCTGCTGCTCGCCGGCGGTCCGGCGCGGACCGGGACCAGTGCGACGGCGTCGGGCGGGGCCCGCGAAGCGACGGGCGCGGCGGCGTCGGACAAGACGGAGCCGTTGGGCACGTCCGGCGTGGCGGGGTCAGGCAGGACCAACGCAACGACGTCGGGCAGGAGGGTGGATGCCGCCACGGGCACGACGGCAGGAACGGCCGCGACCGTGGGCTCGCTTCTGGCGGCTGGCCGCGCCGAGCGGCTGCTCGCGACGCTCGCCGGTCCAGGGTTCCTCGGGGGCGGGCCGTACCTGCCGAGCACGTCACGCGAGGACCCGGCGTTCGACCCCGCCCTGTACTGGCGCGGCCCGGCGTGGTTCAACATGTCGTGGTTGCTGCTGCGCGCCGTCGTCCCGCTGGGCCGCGATGACCTGGCCGCCCGCCTGCGCGACCACTTCGCCGTCGCCGAACCGGAGGGTTTCCCCGAGTACACCGACCCCGACACGGGCGCCGGCCGGGGCACCCGCCAGTTCTCCTGGACCGCGTCTCTGACCTTGGACGTGCTGCTCTCCAACGAGACGACGACGCTGCCGAACCCGACCCCGCCGCCGGTGTGACATCTACCCCGTCATTGCGCCCGAAAACAGCCGAGTTCCGGGCGCAATGACTGGGCAGAAGCGCACCATCGGCGGCAGCGCGCAGCGCGCCCCGCCCCCGCCCGGACAGCAGCAGGCCCCGGCTCCCACACGGGGAACCGGGGCCTGCTGGCGATCAGGTGATCAGCTGAGCCGAAGCTCAGCCGGCGACGACCTGGACGCCGATCTTGGCCGACACCTCGGGGTGCAGGCGGATCGACACGGTGTAGTCACCGGTCGTCTTGATGGACTGACCGATCTCGATCTTGCGCTTGTCGACCGACGGGCCACCGGCGGCGGCAACCGCGCCGGCGATGTCGGCCGTGGTCACCGCACCGAACAGACGGCCACCGGGGCCGGCGTTCGCCGCGACGACGACCGGCTTCGCGGACAGCGAGGAGGCCAGGGCCTTCGCGTCGTCCAGCGAGGCGATCTCACGGGTCTTGCGAGCCTTGCGGATCGCGTTGATGTCGGACTCGGCGCCCTTGGTCCACGGGGTCGCCAGCGAACGCGGGATGAGGAAGTTACGGGCGTACCCGTCCTTCACCTCAACCACGTCGCCGGGCTCGCCCAGGCCGGTCACCTCGTGGGTCAGGATCAGCTTTGCCATTGTTCTCGATCCCTTCCTCAGCGAGCCGTCGACGTGTACGGCAGCAGGGCCATCTCGCGGGCGTTCTTCACGGCCTTCGCGATCTGACGCTGCTCCTGGACGGAGACGCCGGTGACGCGACGGGCACGGATCTTTCCGCGGTCGGAGATGAACTTCCGCAGCAGCGCCGTGTCCTTGTAGTCGATGTTGGCGATCTTCGCGGACTTCAGCGGGTTGATCTTCTTCTTGGGCTTGCGCACCACAGGCTTCGCCATGGTGTTGCTCCTTCGTCAGGTGCTGCTCACGAGGCCTGGCAGGCCGGGCGAGCAAAAAAGGTGAACTGGGTGGTGCCGATCAGAACGGCGGGTCGTCCGAGAACGAGCCGCCCGACGACGCGGGGCCTGCCGTGGCCCACGGGTCGTCATTGCTCTGACCGCCACCAGAAGAGCTGAATCCTCCGCCGGAGCCGCCGCCCTGCTGGCCGCCGCCTCCGTTGTAGCCGCCACCGCCGCCGCCACCGAAGCCGCCGCCACCACCGGACCGCTGGGCCCGGGTGACCTTGGCCGTGGCGTAGCGCAGGGACGGACCGATCTCGTCCACCTGCAGCTCGACGACGGTGCGCTTCTCGCCCTCACGGGTCTCGTAGGAGCGCTGGACCAGGCGACCCTGCGCGATGACGCGCGTGCCCTTGGTCAGCGACTCCGCGACGCTCTCCGCGGCCTCGCGCCAGATCGAGCAGCGCATGAACAGGGTCTCCCCGTCCTTCCACTCGTTGCTCTGGCGGTCGAAGGTCCGCGGGGTCGACGCCACCGTGAAGTTGGCGACCGCCGCACCGGAAGGGGTGAAGCGCAGCTCAGGGTCCCCGGTCAGGTTCCCGATCACTGTGATGACAGTTTCACCAGCCATGCCAATTCCTCGATTCAGTCGACGTTCCGTGCGCGCTGTCCGTGCTCGCGGTGAATGCAACCACGAACCACTGACACTCGCGCGGGCGTAGGAGGTTCAGGTCCGACGACTTACTTGTCGCCGGTGCGCAGGATCTTGGTCCGGAGCACGACCTCGTTGAGGCCGAGCTGGCGGTCCAGCTCCTTGGCGGTGTCCGACGTCGCGGTGAAGTCGACGACGGCGTAGATGCCCTCGGACTTCTTCGTGATATCGAACGCCAGGCGGCGGCGGCCCCAGATGTCCACCTTGTCGACGGAGCCACCCTCGGTCGTGATGACCGACAGGTACTTGTCGAGCGACGGGGCAACGGTGCGCTCCTCGACCTCCGGGTCCAGGATCACCATCAGTTCGTACTGACGCATGTGTATACCCACCTCCTCTGGTCTCAGCGGTCACGGTCGTTCCGTGACAGGAGGGTTCACAGCAAGGGCCAAGCCTACCCGGCCTGCGCGCGACGGCGGAATCGAGCGCACGAGACCCCTCTCACACGCCGTGCGGCACCGGGCACCCCGGCACCGGGCAGCGGAACGGCCGAGGGGCCGCCTCCCGCAGGAGACGGCCCCTCGGCCGTGGGCACCGGACGCCCTGGGCGTCCGGACGACGCCGGCTACGGGCGGCCGCCCCCGTTGCCGTTGCCGTTCCCGTTGCCGCCCTCCGTCGGTTCACCGGTGGGTATCCCGATGTCGCCGGAACCCGACGAGACGATCACCTGCACGCGAGTGCCCCGTGGCACTGTGGCGCCCTCACCCGGGTTCACCGAGATGACCTGCCCCTGTTGGACGTCGGCGGACTCCTGGTACTCGATCGCCGGGTCCAGCCCCGCGGCCCGGAGCTGGCCGCGCGCGTTGTTCTCGTCACTGCCGATCAGGCCGCCCGGAACGGTGGCGGTGTCCTGGTCGGGCCCGGTCGAGACCTCGACCCGGATGGGCGAGTTCCGCTTGACCTCCTGGCCCTCCTTCTCGACGGAGAGCACGGTGCCCGGCGGCTGGTCGCTCGGGACCTCCACGAGCTGGGGCCTGACCCCGGCGCCGGAGAGCGTGGCCGCGGCGGACACGACCTGCTGGCCGACGAGCCCGGTCGGCACCACCACCATGTCGTCCTGCTCCTCGGACGGCGACACCGACGGGGTGGGCGACGGCGACGGCTTGGGGGCCGGCGGCGTGTACTCGGGGAACTGCTCGACCTCCATGCCCTCGGTGACGGCCTGCATGTAGTGCGTCCACGCCGTCACCGGCCAGGTACCGCCGGTCAGGCTGTAGTTGGCCCACTCGCCGAAGGGGGTGATCGACTCCTGGCTGATGCCGTCCTCGGCCGTCTGGTACAGGCCCACCACCGTCGTGAGCTGCGGGATGTAGCCGGCGAACCACGCCGACTTGTTGCCGTTGGTCGAGCCGGTCTTGCCCGCGACGGGCCGCGGGGTGCCGTCGGGACCGAGCAGCTCCTGGGCCGGCGCACCGGACCCCTCCTCCACCACCTTCGTCATCGCGTAGGTGGCCTTGGTCATGACCTCGGGGTCGATGGCGTCCTTCACCGTGTCGCCCGTGAACGTGTAGACCCCCTCCTCGCCGTCCATCACCGACGTCACGATGTGCGTCTTGTGGCGCGTGCCCTGCGCGGCGAACGTCGCGTAGGCGCCCGCGAGGTCGATCGCGCGCACCGGCTCGGTACCCAGCACGTTGGACAGCGTGGCGTTCGTGGACGCCTCGGGGATCCCGGCGCGGATCGCCACGTCCTGCGACTTCTTCGGCCCGATGTCGACGTTCAGCTGGGCGTACACCGTGTTCACGGAGTCCGCCGTGGCCTTGACGAGGTCGATGTTGCCGAACGACTCGCCGCCCTCCTCCGTACCGAAGTTGGTGAGCTCGACCTCCTCCTCGACGCCCGTCTCCTTGTTGAGCACGGTCCAGCCCGGAATCTGCATCGGGCTGTTACCGGGGTAGATCTCGTTGAGCTCGTGGTCCTCCTCGAGCGCGCCGATCAGGGTGAAGGGCTTGGCCGTGGAGCCAGGCTGTGCCTTGCCGTCGGTCGCGGAGTTGAACTGGAACTCCGCGTAGTCCTTGCCGCCGTACAGCGCCCGGACGGCGCCGTCCTTGGGGTCGATCGACACGATGGAGACACCGAGCCGGTCGGACGCCGCGCCCTCCCCCTTGTAGGGGATGGTGTTGGCCGTCTCGACCGCGGCCTTCTGGAACTTCGAGTTGATCGTCGTGCGGATCTCATAACCGTTGTTCATGAGGTCCTCTTCGCTGAGGTTCGCCCCGTTCGGGTCGGCGAGCTCCTTGCGGACCTCCTCGAGCAGGAAGCCGACCTGCCCGGCGCGCGACACGGGCTTGTACTCGATCGGCTCCGGGAAGGTGGCGGCGTTCCGCTCTTCCTGGCTGATCAGGCCCATGTCGGCCATGTTCCGCAGCACGCGGGCCCACTTCTGCTCCGCGACGGCCTTCGACTCCTCGCCGAAGCGCGGGTCCCAGTAGGACGGCGACGGGATGATGCCCACCAGCATCGCGGTCTCCGAGACGGTGAGCTCGGCCGCCGGCTTGTTGAAGTACGCCTTCGCCGCGGCCTCGAACCCGTAGGCACCACGGCCCAGGTAGATGCTGTTGACGTAGCCCTCGAGGATCTCGTCCTTCGACTTCTCCTGGTCCACCTTGAGGGCCAGGATGATCTCGCGGAACTTGTCCGCGTAGGAGGACTGCCCCGGCTCGAAGTACGTGTTCTCCACGTACTGCTGCGTCAGCGTCGACGCGCCCTGGCGGCCGCCGCCGGTCACGTTGCTGATCGCCGCGCGGACGATGCCCACGGGGTCGACGCCCATGTGGTCCTGGAAACCCTGGTCCTCGGACGCCACGACGGCCTGGGGGATGTACGGGGGCAGCTCGTCGAGCGTGCGGATCGTGCGGTCGATCGCCGCGAACTTCCCCATCACCTTCTTGTCGGCGTAGTAGACCGTGGTGGTCTCCGAACCGATGCTCGGGTTCTCGTCCGG
The DNA here is from genome assembly GCF_014137995.1 of Promicromonospora sukumoe. Taxonomy (NCBI): domain Bacteria; kingdom Bacillati; phylum Actinomycetota; class Actinomycetes; order Micrococcales; family Promicromonosporaceae; genus Promicromonospora; species Promicromonospora sukumoe. The sequence goes on along the minus strand of NZ_JACGWV010000003.1, from coordinate 32,297 downwards.
CACGGCCCAGCCGATCCACCCGGCGGTGAAGACACCGATGCCGAGGGACAGCATGGTCAGGCCGGTACCGACGACGACGCGCCACGACGGGATCCAGGCACGCAGCCCCGTACGGTGCGGACGGGGGTAGTTCCAGAAACCGCGCCGGCGCCGGGGGGTCTGCGGCCAGATCGGAGAGGGGCTCCTGTTCGCCACTTCTTCCTCGTTCCTCGAATCGGTTCAGCAAGCCACTGAACGGGGTCCAGCAAGCACACTGAACCGTCGAAACGATAGAGGATCGATGTCGGCAGCAAGTAGCACAAACGCGTTTTCTCTGTGGACGCCCCGTGTCCGAGACACACGTCTCAACGGGCTCTACCAGCGCCGATCGGGGTATTTCACCCGGCACTTCACCCGACGCCGGCAGAGCCGGCCGGACGGGCAGCGCCCGTCCGGCCCCGGCTAGCCGAAGAAGCCTCCGCCGTCCTCCGACGGGTCGTCGGAGGGGTCCGGCCCGGTCGAGACGACCAGCGTCACGTCGCTGCCCTTCGGCACCTCCGAGCCCTCGCCCGGGTCGACCGAGATCACCGAGCCCTCGGGCACGGTGTCCGACGGCGCCTCCTGGACCACCGGGTTGAGCTCCGCCTCCTGGAGCGCGTGCTCGGCGTCGCCCTGGTCCTGGTTGGTCAGGCCCCAGGGCACCGCCGTGGTCTCCACCTCCGCGGCCGAGCCGTTGGAGATCTGCACCTGGATCTCCGTGTTGCGCTCGACCTGCTCGCCGGCGCGGTCGACGGCGAGCACCGTGCCCGCGGGCTCCGCGCTGTCCACGTTGACCTGCACGGGGACGAGCTGAAGGCCGGCGAGCGCCGCCGAGGCGTCCGCGAACTGCTGGCCCACGAGGTTGGTCGGCACCGTGACCATCTCCTCGGTCTCCTCGGAGGGGCTCACCGACGGCGACGGCGACGCGGACGGCTCGGGAACCGGCATCTCGTACGGCGGGAACTCCTCGACGTCCATGCCCTCGGTGGCCTTGCCCATGTACTCGGCCCAGGCCGTCACCGGCCAGGTACCACCGGTCAGACCGGTGAGGCCCATCTCCTTCCACTCCCCGAAGGGCGTGATCTGCTGGTACTCGCCCTTGCCCTCGCGCGCGTCGCGGTCGTACTGGTACAGCCCGACGACGGTCGCGAGCTGCGGCACGTAGCCGGCGAACCACGCCGAGCGGTTGCTGTTCGAGGTACCGGTCTTGCCGGCCACGGGCCGCGGCGTCACGCCGTCGGGCCCGACGAGGTGCGAGGCCGGCTCACCGGAGCCCTCCTGGACCACCTGGGTCAGGGCGTACGTGGCGGCGGCCATCACCTCGGGGTCGAACTCCGTCTCGGCGGTCCCGCCCCACACGTGGATCGTGTTCTCGCCGTTGGTCACCTCGTCGACCAGGTGCGGCGTCGTCCGGGTGCCCTGCGCCGCGAAGGTGGTGTAGGCGCGGGCGATGTCGATGTTGTGCACGCTCGCCGTGCCCAGCACGTTCGCCAGGTTGGAGGCGACGATCTCGTTCCCGTTGGCGTCGGTCTCCGGGATGCCCGCGCGGGTGGCGACGTCCTTGGTCTTGTCCGGGCCCACCTCGACGTTGAGGTGCACGTAGGCCGTGTTCACCGAGTTGGCCGTGGCGTCGAGCAGGGAGACGTTCGGGTAGCTCTCGCCGTACGGCGGCTGGCCGAAGTTGGTGAGGACCGCCTGCTCCTCCTCGCCGGTCTCGGCGTTCCGGTTGTTGTAGCCCTCGATCTCCTGCGGGGACGTGCCGTCGTACGTCTTGGTCAGCGGGATGCCCTCCTCCAGGGCGGCGACCAGCGTGAAGGGCTTGAACGTCGAACCCGCCTGGGCGATGTCCTGCGTCGCCGAGTTCGTGGGGTAGATGCTGTAGTCCGGACCGCCGTACAGCGCCTTGATCGCGCCCGACGACGGGTCGATCGAGGTGAGCGACGCACGTGTGTTCTCGTCGGCGTCCTTGGGCAGCGCCATCGACTCCGCCGCGGCCGCCTGCATCTTGCGGTCGATCGTGGTCTTGATCGAGAACCCGCCGGTCGTGAGCTGGCCCTCCTGGATGTTCGCCCCGTCCGGGTCGGCGAGCTCCTTGGCGACCGCCTCCAGCAGGTACGCGGTCTGCGGGTTGCCCGAGCCCTGCGTGTACTTCTTGAGCTTGGGGAACTCGGCGGCGGCGCGGTCGTCCGCCGTGATGGTGCCCGACTCGACCATGAAGTCGAGGGTGCGGCCCCAGCGCGCCTCGGCCTGGACCTGGGCGCCCTCGCCCTGCCGCGGGTCCCAGTACGTGGGGTTCGGGATGATGCCCGCGAGGAACGCCGACTCGGAGATCGTCATCTTCTTGGCCGAGTGCCCGAAGTACGCCTGGGACGCGGCCTCGATGCCGTAGGCACCGCGCCCCAGGTAGATGGTGTTCATGTAGCCCTCGAGCACCTCGTCCTTGGACTGCTCCTGGGTCACCTTGAGCGCGAGGATCGCCTCGCGGAACTTGTCCGCGTAGGTGGCCTCGCCCACACCGATGTAGTAGTTCTCCACGTACTGCTGGGTGAGCGTCGACGCGCCCTGCTGGGCGCCGCCGGTCACGTTGTTGAGCGCCGCCCGGGCGATGCCCAGCGGGTTGATGCCCATGTGGGTGCGGAAGCTCTGGTCCTCCGACGAGATCACGGCCTCGGCGACGTACGGCGGCAGGTCGGCGAGCGCCACGATGGTGCGGTTCTCGGCCGCGAACTTCCCCAGCGGCTTGCCGTCGGAGTAGTAGACCGTCGTGGTCTCGGAGCGCACGGTGTTCAGCTCGGCCGGGACGGTGACGTCCACCCAGGCGGCCAGGACGACCCCCGCGACGAGCGACGCACCGGTCAGCAGCGATCCCACGACGAACCGCCACGACGGGACCCAGGCGCGCAACCCGGTCCGGTGCGGCCGGGGATAGTTCCAGATTCCCTGCCTGCGCCGGGGCGTCTGCGGCCAGATCGGAGAAGGACTCCAGTGCGACACGACTGCCTCTTCCTCGTTCGGACTCGGGGTCCGCGGGTGCGCGGTCGACGCACCACGGCGGACCACCCGAAACCATAGGGGATTCACCCTCTGGCGCAGCAACCGGATCCACCCACATCGCCCAGGCTGGACATTTCACCGCACGGTCAACCCAGTCCGTCTGCCCTCACTTCACACTTCTCTCACCTCGCTGATGGAACCAGTGGCCAACGGCTGCGGATTGCGCCTCGCGCGGCCCGTGCTTATTCTCTCGATGTATCGACTCGATACATCGAGCGGAAGCATTCGACCCGGTCGACCAGGTTCGTCCAGGAAGGAGGTCGCCGTGCGCAGCCGATCCGACGTGCTGGAGACCGCCGTCCTCGGCCTGCTCAACGAGTCCCCGCTGCACGGCTACGAGCTGCGCAAGCGGCTCAACCTGGTGCTGGGCTCGTTCCGCGCCTTCTCCTATGGCACGCTCTACCCGGCCCTGAAGGGCCTGGTCGCCCGGGGTCTGATCGCGACCACCGAGAGCGACCCGACGCCGTCGACCCCCCGCAAGGGGAAAGCCGGGATTCCCGGCAGGACCGCCAAGCCCAAGCCCCTCGGACGGCGACGCGTCGTCTACGAGCTGACCGCCGAGGGCAAGGAGCACCTCCAGTCCGTCCTGGCCACCGCCGGTCCCGCGGCCTGGGAGGACGACAACTTCGACGTGCGGTTCGCCCTGTTCGGGCAGACCGACGCGGAAACCCGCCTCCGCGTGCTGGAAGGCCGGCGCACCCGGCTGACCGAGCGCCTGGAGGCCCTTCGGGAGTCGACGACGCACCCGCGTTCGCGGCTCGACGAATATGCGCTGGAGCTCCGGCGCTTCGGGCTCGAGAAGGTCGAGCGCGAGGTGCACTGGCTCGACAGCCTCATCTCCACCGAGCGGGGACGCGCCGTGGCGCCGAGCCACTCGTCCCAGCAGGAACAAACGAAGAAGGAGCGAGGATGACCTCCATCCGCGTGGGCATCGTCGGCGTAGGAAACTGCGCCTCGTCCCTGGTCCAGGGCGTGCACTACTACCGTGACGCCGACCCGGCGAGCACCGTCCCGGGCCTCATGCACGTGCAGTTCGGCGACTACCACGTGTCAGACCTCGAGTTCGTCGCCGCGTTCGACGTGGACGCGAAGAAGGTCGGGTTCGACCTGGCCGAGGCCATCAACGCGTCCGAGAACAACACCATCAAGATCGCCGACGTCCCCCCGACGGGCGTGACGGTCCAGCGGGGCCCGACCCTCGACGGTCTGGGCGACTACTACCGCGCGACGATCGACGAGTCCACGAAGGACGCCGTCGACGTCGTCGCCGCGCTGCGCGCCGCCGAGGTCGACGTGCTCGTCTGCTACCTGCCGGTGGGCTCCGAGGAGGCCGCCAAGTTCTACGCGCAGTGCGCGATCGAGGCGGGCGTCGCGTTCGTGAACGCCCTGCCCGTGTTCATCGCGTCCGACCCCGAGTGGGCCGCGAAGTTCGAGGAGGCCGGCGTGCCGATCGTCGGCGACGACATCAAGTCGCAGGTCGGCGCCACGATCACGCACCGCGTGCTGGCCAAGCTGTTCGAGGAGCGCGGCGTCGTCCTGGACCGCACCTACCAGCTCAACGTCGGCGGCAACATGGACTTCAAGAACATGCTGCAGCGCGACCGGCTGGAGTCGAAGAAGCTCTCCAAGACGCAGGCCGTGACGTCCAACCTCACCGGGCCCCTGGCCGGCAAGAAGGAGGACCGCAACGTCCACATCGGGCCGTCGGACTACGTCGCCTGGCTCGACGACCGCAAGTGGGCCTACGTGCGCCTCGAGGGCCGTGCCTTCGGCGAGGTGCCGCTGAGCCTGGAGTACAAGCTCGAGGTGTGGGACTCCCCCAACTCCGCGGGCATCATCATCGACGCGGTGCGCGCCGCGAAGATCGCGAAGGACCGCGGCGTCGGCGGCCCGATCCTGTCGGCGGCGACCTACTTCATGAAGTCCCCGCCCGTGCAGATGGAGGACACCGCGGGCCGTGCCCAGCTGGAGGCCTTCATCCGCGGTGACATCGAGCGCTGACACCCAGCGCTGACGCGGAGCGCAGGGCGCCTGCCCCGCGACCCCCTGTCGAGACCCAGACCTCGACAGGGTGGCCGCCGGACAGGCGCCCTTCTTCGTGTGTTCCGCCGTTACAGCGCGGTCAGCCCGAAGTTGTAGACCGTGGTCTGGCCCGCGATGATCTGGGCCTTCTTGGTCGCCGGGACGAACCCGTCGGCCGAGACGGTCACCTGCAGCGGGGCGTTGGACTTCTGCATCCAGTACGAGTACGTACCTTCGGCGTCCGTCCGCAGCACCACGTCGTACGAGACGCCGTCGAGGACCACGACCGCGTCCTCGATCGCCGCACCGCCGCCGCTCACCGTGCCCGTGATCTTGCCCCAGCCCGCGGGCGCCTTCACCGACATGGTCGCCGTCACCGGGGTGACGTCGTACGGCGTGTCGTTACCGATGTTGATCGACGCCGTGTAGGTGCCCGGCTGGTCGACGGCGGCCGTGATGGTCGCCACCGCGGTCACGCTCTTGCCCGGCGCCAGGGTGAACGACGGCGGCTGGACGTCCAGCCACTCGACGCCACCACCGCTGCCCGCCACCTCACCGGTCACGTCGATGACCAGGTTGGAGTCCGGGAAGCCCAGGCTGTCGGCGGTGGTCGGCTCCGGGGTCCCGCAGCCGTCCGAGGCGAGGTACGTGGGGCTCGTCTCCGCGGCGGGGTTGCCGCCCACGTAGATGGCGGTACCCGCGACCTCGACCACCAGGATGTCGTCCGGGGCGATGGTCGCCTCGGCGTCGATCGGCACCGTGTACCAGGAGCCGAAGTCGTCGGTCACGGTGACCTGACCCGACCCGATCGGGGTCAGGTTGGCGTACGTGAACGCACCCGAGAGCGTGTAGAGGGTGACCGTGGCCGTGGTCGACGGCGTGGCCACCTCCTGGATACCGAAGGTGACGCTGGTCGGCTGGAAGCCGGCCGTGATGCCGAAGTCACCGGGGGTGTAGGTGCGCAGCAGCTTGGTGACGCCCGACGGGCAGGCCACCGAGCTCGACGCGACGATCTCGTGCGAGGTCGAGTGCGACAGGGTCGTCTCGTCGGCGGCCACGTCCGGGTAGACCGCCTCGGCGACCTCCCCGGCCGCGACGCTCCCGGAGCCACCGGCGCGCAGGCCGTCGGCCTTGGTGCCACCGGACGAGAACGGCAGCTTGGCCGCCGTCGCCTTGCCCTGGACGCCCTTGAGGACGCCGCTCGTCGAGGCGGTGTCGCCACCGAGGACGACGTACTCGCCGCCGCGCGCGGACAGGTCCACCTCGGCCGGCGCGGAGCCGGAGTTGGTGATCTTGATGTTGCGCGAGGCGGAGCCACCGATCGCCAGGCTGGCCTCGATGGCCGTCTTCGAGACGGTCAGCTGACCGGCCTTGAGCTGCCCGCTCACGGTGACGGCGCCGCCCTCCTCCGACACGTTCGCGGTCTTGGCGAGGGTCTCGTAGCCGTCCGCAGCCAGCGTGACGTCGTACCGGCCCAGGCTCACCAGGGCCGAGTAGCTGCCGTCCGCACCGGTGGTCGCCGTGGTCTCCGCGCCGTCGGCCGAGGTCAGGGTGACGTCGGCCCCCTCGATGGCCTCCTTGGTGTTGTAGTCCTTGACCACGCCCGACACCGACGCGACCGCCGGTGCGTCGAACGTGAGCGACAGGCCCTCGGACAGGGCGGCCTGGTTGAAGGAGTACTGCGTGGCGACGGTCCCGGCGGCGTTCTCCACACCGACGGTGGCCGAGTCGCCCTTGGCCGAGGTGCTGTCGGTCAGCGCGCCGTACCCGAAGGTCACGTCACCGTTGGCGAGCAGCGTGACCGAGAAGTTCAGCCGGTCCGTGGCCGGGCTGTACTTGCGCACGTTGCGCCACTCCAGCACGTAGGCGTCGACGCCGTCCACCGTGGTGGTCGCCGTGTAGACGCCGGACGCGGAGTCGAGCAGCAGGTCGTCCCAGAAGGGGTAGAGCGCGGCGTTCGGCTGGCTCGTCGCGGGGATCGCCACGTTCGCGTACGAGGTGGTCGAGCCCAGGAAGTTGATGTGACCGTTGCTCGTCAGGTAGGCCCGCGAGTACGCCTCCCCGTAGAGCGGGAACTCGAACGGCAGGTCCACCGACGTCGCGACGTCGTCACCCGTGAGGTTCAGCAGGGTGCTGCCCTGACGGTAGTCGGCGGTCGTGACCGAGCACGAGTACCCGCCGTCGTCGACGTTCGGGACGATGGTGATGTCCACGTCCTCCGCGCCGTCGACCACGAGCTCGCCGTCGTACGAGGCGGCACAACCGCCCAGCTCGACCGACAGCGAGTAGGTACCCTCGGGCACGTCGGCGAACGCGAACGTGCCGTCCTCGCCCGTGGCCGTCGGCTCGTACGGGGAACCGCGGAGCGTGACCGGCGCGCCGATCACGGGCTCACTGGTCCCCTCGAACACCACGGTGCCCGTGACGTCGTGCCGCGGGGCGGACTCCAGGGCGATGGAGACCGTCTCGGTCTCGTCCACGTCGACCGTCACGGCGGTGGGCGCCGAGGCGATGTAGCCGAAGGCCGAGGCCGAGACGGAGAAGTCACCGCTCAGCACGGTGGCCGAGAACGTGCCGTCCGCGCCGGTCGAGACCGTGCGGTCGCGCTCGCCGTCCACCAGCACGGAGGCACCGGCGATCGGCGCGCCGGCCGCGTCGGTGACCGTGCCGGTGACGGTGCCCGTGCCGGCCGTCGGAGCGGCGTCCACGAGCGCGGCGACGTCGAGCTTGCCCTCGCCCCAGACGTTGTTGCGCTCCGGGGTACCACCGCACGAGAGGTCCTCGGTGTCGATGGCCGTCTCGTCGAGGAGCGCGATGGTGCCCTCGATGTCGCCGACCAGGGCCGGAGCCGCGCTCCACAGCAGCGCGATGGCGCCCGCGAGGTGCGGGGTGGCCATGGACGTACCGCTGAAGTTGGCGTAGCCGCCGCCGGGGATCGACGAGCGGACGTTGACGCCGGGAGCGGCGATGTTCGGCAGGAGCGTGCCGTTGCGGCCCGGACCGCGAGCCGAGAACGACGCGATGGCGCCGTTCACGTCGAACGCACCCACGGAGTAGGTGTGCTCGAACTCGCCCGGGAAGCGGCCCGACTCACAGCTCGGGCCCTCGTTGCCACCGGCCCAGGCACCGAAGATGCCCGCGGCGTTCCAGGCCTGGGTCTCGGCGCTCATCCAGTCCTGCGGCAGGTCGACGCCCGGCGGGATGCCCCACGAGTTGCTGACCACGTGCGGGCGCTTGGACGGGTCCGCGTCGCTGCCGTCCGCGCGGGTCGGCGCGAGGAACCACTGCGCGTTGGCGAGGTAGTCGTCCCACGCGCAGCCGCCGTTGTCGATGCAGTTCGACGCGATCCAGGTGGCGTCGGGCGCGACGCCGATCTGGTTGGCGCCGCTGCCGCCGACGATGGTGCCCATCGTGTGGGTGCCGTGCTGACCGGAGTCACAGGGCGCACCGCCACCACAGGTGTCAGGGATGTCGAAGTAGTTGTAGTCGTTGTCGTACGTGCCGTCGGCGTTGTAGCCGCGGTACTTGCTCTGCAGCGCGGGGTGGGTGGCGTCCACGCCCGTGTCGAAGTTCGCGACCGTGATGCCGGAGCCCGTGTAACCGAGGTCCCACACGTCCGGGGCGTTGATCGCGTCGAGGCCCCACTCGACGGCGGCCGCCGACTTCTCGCCGGACGCCTTCTTCTCGACCGGCTCCTCGTTCTGCATGGTGATCTGCTCGTGGATGCCCGAGACCGCGCTGCTGGTGGCGAGGCTCTCGGCGAGCTCGAGCGAGCCGTCGTCGACGAAGATCGCGTTGTTGATCCAGTAGCTCTCGTACTGGGCGTCGGCGGCCTTCAGCTTGGTGATCACGGAGGCCTGGGACTTCTTGGCCGTCGCGTGCAGCGCGTCGTAGACGAACTGACCGCGCTCGGACCAGTCGGCGATCCCCTGAGCCGGCGCCAGGTCCGCCTTGTCGGCGAACTGGATCCAGAAGTCCGCGGTCTTCTTGTCCTCGAGCTGGGTGAGGACCTTGCTGCTGAGCTTGTCCTCGGGCTCGTCGGCGGCGGTGAGGGTGGTCGTCGGGACGGACTGGGCGAGCGCTGCTGGTGCAACGGTCACCGCTGAGGCTGCCAGGAGCGCGAGTGCCGTTGTGACGGCAGTCGTCGCCCTCCCTGCAATTTTCCTGCGACGGTACATGGGGCCTCCATGCTCGGGCGTGCCCGTCCGGGACCGGCGGGAACGCGCGACGGCGATCCACTTGCTGTGGACCGCCCCCTACCGTCGTTTCCGCCCGCCGATGGAACAAGGTCGGTTTACGGTCAGATATCGGTCACTTTCGGGTCAACGGTTTGCCCGACGGTCGACGTTGCCCCTGTCAATGGGTCGCGTTACATTTCACCCCAAGAGCGCTGAAATTCACCCTTCGTGCGCTTCTCATGGCGGAAAACCGTCATCTCGGCGGGAATGTGTCATTTCTGCCACGCAACGGGCAGGTAACGAAAAATTGACCCAAGCGGTACGACCCGGGGGCAAACTGGCGCGCGCTGGCCAGGTTTAACCCGGTTCACGCCTGAACGGTCGACCACGGAGGGTGACGCACATGCCGCACGACCTCGCACCAGGACCCAACCCCGGCCTCGTCGTGTGCGTCGGCCTCCCCTCGGACCAGATCATCGAGATCGCCCGTCTCCTCCGCGGTCAGGCGACCGTGCTCGCCACCCCGGACGCGGACGGCGCCCGCGCCGTCCTCACCCACCAGAGCGCGCCCCGGCGGCCGGCTGCTGCCCCGTGGCACGGCCACGGCACGCAGCCCGAGCGGTTCGACAACCCCGGTCCCACGGACGAGCGGCCCTACGGCCGCCACCTGTCCGAGCACCTCGCCGACGGCCTCCCGGACAACCCGACGGGTGCCGCGGGGCGTGCCGTCCCCGACGTCCTGGCCACGCCCTTGTCGCCGACTGCCGGGTCGTACGGCGCCGCGCCACGGCCGAGGACGGGCGCCCTGCCGGTGCTGCCCGGGTCGGCGCAGTCCGCGCCGCACCTGGCGGCGTCCGCGCCCGGGCGACCGCCGACCGGCGCGGTCCGTGTCGTCGCCGACGAGCTGCGCCCGGCCACGGGGCCCGTCCCCGCCGTGACCGGCGCCGTCCAGATGGTCGCCCCGCCCACGCTCGACCCGCTGGTCGCCGGCCCGCTGCTCGTGGACCTGGCCGGCCGCGAGGTCACGGCGCTGGGCCGGCGCGTGTACCTGTCGGCGCGGGAGTTCGACCTGCTCGCGACGCTCGCCCTGGAGGCGGGGCGCGTCTGGTCGTTCGCCGAGCTGACGGCGCGGGTCTGGCAGCTGCCCTACCTCGGCGACTCCGACCCGGTGACGTCCGCGGTGAAGCGGCTGCGCAAGCGGCTGGCCCCCGTGCGCGACGTCGAGGTGGCGTCGGTGCGGGGCGTCGGCTACCGGCTCAAGGTGTGGGGCTGACCAGGGCTCACGCGCCCGTCACCTGCCAGCGGTCGCCCCGCGCGCGCCAGCCGGTGGTCACGGCGCGCGCGGCCATGAAGACGCCCGCGAACGCGAGCCAGAGCCACGCGAGCCCGCGTGCGCCGTCGGGCGCCCAGGCCGCGACCGCGAGCGCGAACGGGAGGTAGACGACGAGCGTGGCCATGCCCGCCCAGGCGAGGTAGCGGCCGTCGCCGGCGCCGATGAGGACGCCGTCGAGCACGAAGACCCAGCCCGCCATGGGCATGAGGACGCCGCACACGGCGATGCCGAGGGCGATGGCGACGCGAACGTCGGGGTCGGGTGAGAAGAGGGGCGCGATCCACCAGCCGGCCGCGGCGAGGAGCAGGCCGATCGCGGCTCCGGCGCCGACGCCCCACTGCAGGCAGCGGCGCAGCACGTGCCGCACGTGGCCGACGTCGCCGGCCCCGAGGCCGTGCCCGACCAGGGCCTGTGCCGCGATGGCGAGGGCGTCGAGGGCGAACGCGGCGAGGCCCCACAGGGAGCTGACGACCTGGTGCCCGGCGAGCGCGACGTCGCCGAGGCCGGTCGCGACGACCACCGTCACGAGGATGGCGGCGCGCAGGCTGAGAGTGCGGACCACCAGGGGCGCGCCCGCGCGGGCGCCGGACAGGATGCCGGCGTGGTGGGGGCGCAGGCTCGCGCCCCGGCGCCGGGCGCCGCGCACCACGATGACGCCGAGCACGACGGCCATGAGGAGCTGGGTCACGGCCGTGCCCAGGCCTGACCCCGCGATCCCCAGGCCCAGCCCGTAGACGAGCGTGATGTTGAGGACCGTGTTGAGAAGGGCGCCGGCCGCGGCGACGACGAGCGGGGTGCGGGTGTCCCGCAGGCCGCGCAGCACGCCGGTCGCGGCCTGGACCACGAGCATCCCGGCGAGCCCCGGGGCGGACCACCGCAGGTAGGTGACGGCGTGCTCCGCGACCTCGCCGTCGGCGCCCAGGGCGGACACGGTGAGCGGGGCGGCGAGCAGCAGGACGACGAAGAGCACCACGCCGATCCCGAGCGCGAGCCACATCCCGTCGATGCCGGACTGGAGGGCCTGGCGCTCCTTGCCCGCTCCGGTGAGCCGGGCCACGGACGCGGTCGTGGTGTAGGCGAGGAAGACGCAGAGCCCGACGAGTGTGAGCAACACGTTGCTGGCGAGCGACAGGCCGGCGAGCTGTGCCGTGCCGAGGTGGCCCACGACCGCGCTGTCGACGAGGACGAAGACGGGCTCGGCGATGAGGGCCCCGAGGGCGGGTACCGCGAGGGCGAGGATCTCCCGGTCGATGGACCGCGGGGAACCGGGGGTGTGGCGAGGCTCGCCCAACTTTCTTTCCTCCACAGGCTGGGGTTTACGTCGACGCAGGTCAGACCGCATGTCGATGTTTTACACAGGGGTTATCCACAACTGGGGACAGGGTTGTCCACCCGCTGTGCACAGGCCTGGGCCACCTTTCCACATGGATGTGCACAGGCTTGTCCACAGGTCTCGTTGCGCTCGGTTGCGCGGGGGCCTAGCGTCAGCGGGGCTGGCTCGCAGGTCCGATGTCCGGGGGCTGTCGCGCACGACACAGAGGCGTGTCGGGGCCGATCTCCCCAGCGTGTCGGTGGCGAGGAGTAGAACAGGTGTAGGACATCGGCCGGGCGCACGCGTAGCGTGTGCCCGGGCGTCACGGGATGTCACGGAAATCAGGAAGGCTGGAGGCGCGGATGTCGATCGAGGAGCTCGAGTCGAGCTACTCCGGCGGGAGCCCCGGCCTCGACCGGACCCCGCCGCAGGACGTCCCCGCGGAGATGAGCGTGCTGGGCGGCATGCTGCTGTCCAAGGACGCGATCGCCGACGTGATCGAGCAGATCCGCGGCAACGACTTCTACCGGCCGGCCCACGAGGCCATCTACGACGCGATCATCGACCTCTACGGCCGTGGCGAGCCGGCCGACGCCATCACCGTGGTCGCCGAGCTGCAGCGCCGGGGCGAGCACGCCCGCGTCGGCGGCGCCCCGTACATCCACGACCTCATGGCGGGCGTGCCCACGGCCGCCAACGCCGGGTACTACGCCAAGATCGTCCGCGAGCGCGCCATCATGCGCCGCCTCGTCGAGGCCGGCACGCGCATCGTCCAGATGGGCTACGCGACCGACGGCGGCGAGGTGGACGACGTCGTCAACAACGCGCAGGCCGAGGTCTACGCCGTGACGGAGCGGCGCGCGTCCGAGGACTACCTGCCGCTGGCCGAGATCATCGGCCCGACGTTCGACGAGATCGACGCCGCCCAGGGCCGCGGCGAGGGGCTCACCGGCGTGCCGACGGGCTACTCGGACTTCGACCGGCTGACCAACGGCCTGCACGGCGGCCAGATGATCGTCGTCGCCGCCCGACCTGCTGTGGGTAAGGCACTCGCGCTCGACACCCCGCTGCCGACGCCGTCCGGGTGGACCACCATGGGCGAGGTCGCGGTCGGTGACCTCATCCTGGCCGCCGACGGCACTCCGACGCGCGTGGTCGCGGCGACCGAGATCATGCAGGGGCGCCCGTGCTACGAGGTGGAGTTCGACGACGGCACGGTGATCGTGGCCGACGCCCAGCACCAGTGGGTCACGAGCGATCGCGTCCAGCGCCGCAAGGTGCGCGTGGGCACCGCACCCGAGACTTCTGTGCACACCACCGAGGAGATCCTCGCGACGCTGCGGACAGCAACGGCTGACCGGCGCGCCAACCATTCGGTGACGACGGCACAGCCCCTCGTACTGCCCGCTGCGGACCTGCCGATCCACCCCTACGCCCTGGGCGTCTGGCTGGGCGACGGCACGTCCCGGCGTGCCGAGTTCACGTCGGCGGACCCCGAGATCGCGATGATGATCGAGGGCCTGGGCTACGTGGCGCAGGCGCGAGGCACCGCGAAGGGTGCCGCTCGCACGTACTCCATGCTGCTTCCGGAGCCCGAGGTGCGCTCGGCGGAGTGCATCGTCTGCGGCACCTCCTTCGTGCCGAAGATGGCCTCGCTGCTCGCGTGCAGCAAGGCTTGTGCGGCACGTTCCCGGGGCATGGCGCGCCCCGCGCATCCGACCTGCCCCGACTGCGGCAAGCCGGGTTGGGGGTTCCGGCGCTGCCAGGAGTGCCACAACGCACACGGCACGATGGGCGGCCGGCTGCGGAGCATCGATGTGCTCCAGAACAAGCACATCCCGACGTCGTACCTCCGCGCCAGCGAGGACCAGCGCCGGGCGCTGCTCGCGGGCCTGCTCGACTCCGACGGGACGGTCAACCCCCAGGGCAGCGTCCAGATCGCACTGACCTCTGAGCGGCTCGCACGGGACACTCGTGAGCTGATCCTGTCCCTCGGGTACCGCACGGGCTGGTCGAAGAAGCGGGTCAACGGCCGGACCGAAGCGTCCTCCACCGTCTTCACGATCACGTTCACCACCGAGGACGACGTGTTCGCGCTGGAGCGCAAGCGACTCACCCACAAGTCACGGCGGCGCCCCGCGACCGCCAAGCTCACCTCGCGGTTCGTGGTCGACGTCCGGCCGATCGAGTCGGTGCCCGTGCGCTGCGTCGAGGTCGAGCACTCGTCGCACCTGTACCTGGCGAGCCGGTCGATGGTCCCCACCCACAACTCTGTGCTCGGCATCAACGTCGCTTCTCATGCGGCCATCCACCACGAGATGGCCGCCGTCATCTTCTCCCTGGAGATGAGCCGCAACGAGATCGTCATGCGAATGCTCGCCGCCGAGGCGCGCGTGCCGCTGACGAAGATGCGCAGCGGCAACATGGACGACGGCGACTGGCAGAAGCTGGCCGCCACCATGGGCAAGGTCTCGGACGCCCCGCTGTTCATCGACGACTCGCCGAACATGTCGCTGATGGAGATCCGGGCCAAGTGCCGGCGCCTCAAGCAGAAGCACGACCTCAAGCTGGTGGTCATCGACTACCTCCAGCTGATGTCGTCCGGCAAGCGCGTCGAGTCGCGTCAGCAGGAGGTCTCCGAGTTCTCGCGGTCGCTCAAGCTGCTAGCGAAGGAGCTCGAGGTGCCCGTGATCGCCATCTCGCAGCTGAACCGTGGCGCCGAGCAGCGCAGCGACAAGAAGCCGCAGATGTCCGACCTCCGTGAGTCCGGCTCCATCGAGCAGGACGCCGACGTCGTGATCCTGCTGCACCGTGAGGACGCGTACGAGAAGGAGTCGCCGCGCGCCGGCGAGGCCGACCTGATCGTGGCCAAGCACCGTAACGGCCCCACCGACGTCATCACGGTGGCCTTCCAGGGCCACTACCAGCGCTTCGTCGACATGCAGGTGTAGACCGCCCGTCGGCGGTCGCCGTGCAGGCCACGGGCCGTCTTCGGGTTCGGCGTCGGCGCGCGACCTGGCGCTCGGGGCAATAACGTCGGCACGTCCGGCGTCCGCCGGACCCAGCACCCGCTGGACCCACGTACGAGGAGGACAGGCGATGGGTCTCTTCGGCCGCCGCGCACCGGCCCCTGCCCGCACCGACGCCGAGGAGCGGCCGCAGGCCGATCCCGAGAACGCGCACGGCGCGTCCCGGCTCTGGTCGGACGGCTTCGGCCGGGTCGGCACCCGGTCGCTGCAGGTCCTCGCGGTCATCGCGATCATCGCCGTCTTCGGGTACGTGGGCACGCGCCTGACGCTGGTCGTGATCCCCGTGCTCATCGCGCTCGTGCTGGCGGCTGCGATCTCCCCGCTGGTCTCGTTTCTCCGACGCCACGGGTGGCCGTCGCTGCTCGCCACGTGGGTCTCGCTCCTGGCGCTCGTCGCGCTGCTGTCGGCGATCGTGTGGCTCGTCGTGCGGGCGGTCGCGGACCAGTGGGACGAGCTGGGGCAGCAGGCGCTCGACGGCTTCGACTCCCTGCAGACCTACGTGCAGGACCTGCCCTTCGACTTCACGGGCGACCAGATCGCCTCGGTGCGGGACGCCGCCGTGAACCTGCTGCAGTCCGACACCTTCGGGTCCGGCGCCATCGCGGGCGTCTCCCAGACCGCCGACTTCATCGCGGGCTTCTTCATCATGACCGTCGTCCTGTTCTTCTTCCTGAAGGACGGGCCGGCGATGTGGGAGTTCTTGCTGCGGCCGTTCGAGGGCCACCGGTACGAGCGGGGGCAGCGCGTCGGCGCGGCGACCGTTAGCACGCTCGGCGGCTACGTGCGCGGCACGGCGATCGTGGCGCTGGTCGACGCCGTCGGCATCGGGATAGGCCTCGCGATCGTGGGCGTGCCGCTCGTCATCCCCCTGTCCGTGCTCGTCTTCCTGCTCGCCTTCATCCCCCTGGTCGGCGCCACGCTGGCCGGGATCATCGCGGCCTTGGTCACGCTCGTCGCCGTCGGGCCGGTCGAGGCGCTGATCGTCGTCGCGATCGTGGTGGCCGTGAACCAGCTCGAGGGCGACTTCCTCCAGCCGATCGTGATGGGCCGGACCCTGCGCCTGCACCCCCTCGTCATCCTGTTCGCCCTGACCGCCGGGACGGTGCTCGCCGGCATCACGGGCGCCGTGCTCGCAGTGCCGGTCGCCGCGTCGATCTGGCGGGCGATCCAGGTGTGGGACGGACCGGACCTTCCGGCACGGTTCGCCCGGCAGAAGCGCGAAGAGACGGTCTGAGCGGGTGAATCTGGGTCTTCCGGGAACCATGTCGCCCATGGTCAGATGGCGTCCATGACCCAGCAGACGACCGGGGGCACGGCCTCGCTGGAAAGCCACACGGGGCTCACCTCCCTGACCGAGATCACCAGCAGCCCGGACCCTCAGGCCCACTACGCCCGGCTGCGCAAACAGTGGGGCGCCGTGGCGCCGGTCGAGATCGAGCGCAAGGACGACGTCGTCGTGCCGGCGTGGCTGGTCCTGGGGCACGCCGAGAACTGTCAGGTGATGCGCTCGGAGCTCGACTACAGCCGGAACGCCGCCAACTGGCGGTGGAACGTCGAGAACCTGCTGCCGCCCGGCACGGCGATCGGCACCTACACCCCGTCGGTGCCCCGGCCGACGGCGTTCTACCACGACGGGGACGAGCGCAAGCGGCTGCGCGAGCCGCTCGACGAGGCGCTGGCGGCCCTCGACGAGCGGGTGGTCCGCGAGCGGACCACGGACATGTGCGAGCGCGTCATCGACCGGATGGGTCCGTCCGGGTCCGGTGACCTGGTCAAGGCGTACTGCCGGCCCATCGGCTTTCTCGCGATGACCACCACGCTCGGGTTCGACCTCGAGACCGGCGCCATGCTCATGGCCGACGCCGCCTCCCTGGTGAGCGGTGACGGCGACCGGGTCGCCAAGGCCCAGGCGAACACCGCCGGGATCGTCCTGGAGCACATCCGTCAGCGGCGCGAGGAGGGCGGGGAGGACCTGCTCTCGCGCCTCGCGGTCCACCCCAATTTCGCGCACGACGGCGAGATCGCCAGCAGCGCGATCGTCCCCGTCAGCGCGGCGGCCATCTTCCTGACGGCGTGGATCACCGAGACGCTGCACCAGGTCCTGGCCGACCGGAGCTTCGCCGCCCGGGTCAGCGGCGGCCGGCTCACGCTCGACGGCACGCTCGACGAGGTGCTGTGGCGCCGCTCCCCGATCGCCCAGTCCCCGGCGCCGCGGTTCGCCCTGAACGACGTCGAACTCGGGGGACGCCGTATCCGCAGGGGCGACGCCCTGGTGCTCGGGATCGCCGCGGCGAACCGGGACCCGGCCGTGCACACCGGCGACCCGTGGGACGAGGTCGACAACCGCTCCCACCTGTCCTGGGGCACGGGGCCGCACGCCTGCCCCGCACCCCGCCTGGCCCGGCTGATCGCCCGCACCGCCGTGGACCAGCTCCTGCGGCACATGGACGTCACGCTGACGGAGCCCACCGACGACCTGCCGTGGGCCGCCTCGGCGTGGGTGCGGCACTCCGAGCGGCTGCCGGCGACCTGGAGCCAGGTGCCGACCGCGATGTGATCGGCGCCGTGCGGGCCGCCGGCACCCGTCGACGGCCCGTACGTCGCCGACCGCGGTCACACCCCGGCGAGCCCTTCGGCGAAGAACGCGGTCAGCTTCTCGACGACCGGTCCGACGAACTCGGGCTTGTCGTAGAGGTCGACGTGGCTGGCGCCCTCGACCCAGTGCAGCTCCTTGGGCTCGCGCGCGTCGGCGAACGCCAGGGTGCCCATGTGCTTCGTGACCGCCTCGGTCCCCTGCACGAGGAGCAGGGGCCGCGGAGCGATCATGCCGACGAACCGGAGCTGGTCGGAGGTCGCGATGCGGTCGACGCTCGACCAGGTGAACTCCTTGGCGGATCGCGGGTGCGCCCCGCGCTCCGTGCGGTAGTACTCGAAGCCCTCGAAACCGTGCCGGCCGCCCGCCGCCCGGGCCTCCTCGGCGGTCTCCGGGAAGACCGGGAACATGCCCGTGCCCTCGCCGCGCGCCTCGGCCGTGCGGGCCGCGGCGGCGGCGTCGAGCATCCCCTGGACGACGGCCGGGGGCTGGGCGCCGTCGGCACCCTCCCGGAACTGGCGCCCGACGTCGACGCCGCTGACCGTCGCGAGCGCCCGGACGCGGTGGTCGCCGGCCGTCGCCGCGATGCCGTAGCCGCCCGACGCGCAGATGCCGAGCATCCCGATCCGGTCGGCGTCCACCTCGGGCCGGGTGGTAAGGAAGGAGACGGCCGCCTTGAGGTCCTCGACGCGGTGGGCGGGATCCTCCAGCCCGCGCGGTGTGCCGCCGCTCTCGCCCTGGTAGGCGGCGTCGAAGGCGAGCGTCGCGAAGCCCTGTTCGGCGAGGCGGGCGGCGTAGGTGCCGGCGGTCTGCTCCTTGACCCCGGTCCCGGGGTGTCCGACGACGATCGCGGGGAGCGGCCCGGACGCGGCGTCGGGCACGGCCGGCGACGGGAGGTAGAGGTGGCCGGCGAGCAGGATTCCGGCGCTGTCGAAGGTGACGTCTGTTCGGTTCATGCGACCAGGCTGTGCCGCTCGGAGTCCGAGCAACAGCGTCGGGTTCCTGCCGGGGAAGGATCCTGCCCTCCCACGCCGGGCCGCCCGCTCGCAGAATGGACCGTATGAACTCGCACGTGGACCCGGACGAGCTCGGCGCGTTCCTCAGGGCGCGCCGGGCCGAGCTCAGCCCGCACGCCGTCGGCCTCCCCGAGACGGTGTCGCGGCGCAAGGTGCCCGGGCTGCGCCGCGAGGAGGTCGCCCAGGTCGCGGCGATCAGCGTCGACTACTACACGCGCCTCGAACAGGGCCGCGTCGCGGCGTCCGCGGCGGTGCTCGCCACCCTCTCGGCGGCCCTGCGGCTCGACGAGGACCAGCAGCGCTACCTCTACGAGATCGCGGGAAAGACTGACGCCAGGCCCCGGCGCCGGCGCGCCCGGCAGACCGTCCGACCGGCGATGCGGCGGCTCCTCGACCAGCTCACGGGCACGCCGGCGATCGTGCTCGGCAAGCGGATGGACGTCGTCGCCTGGAATCCGGCGGCGGCCGCCCTGTTCGTCGACTTCGGCAGCGTCCCGGCGGGGCGGCGCAACTACGTGCGCCTGCTCTTCACCGACCCGACCGTGCGTGCGCTCAACGTCCGGTGGGAGCACGACGCAAGGGAGGCCGTCGCCGCGCTGCGCATGGAGGCGGCGACCGATCCCGACGACCCCGAGCTGGCGCGGCTGGTCGGTGAGCTCGCCGTGCTCGACCCGGACTTCCGGCGCTGGTGGGCCGAGCGCCGGGTCAACAGCGCCACCTACGGCACCAAGCAGTACCGGCACGCTGTCGTCGGCGACCTCACGCTCGACTGCGACACCTGGTCCAGCCCCGACGGCAGCGGGCAGCGCCTGATGGTCCTGACCGCGGAAGCCGGATCGCCGTCGGACGAGGCGCTGCGCATCCTGGCCTCCTGGACCGCGACGCCGCCTACGACGACGGCAGCGGCGCCGGCGACCACGACCGAGCACTGACGGGTCTCACCCCGCAGCGACGGCGGGCTCCAGGTCGAGCACCCAGTTCTGGCCCACGAGGTCGTGCCCGAAGCTGTGGTGCCTCTCCTCGTCGGCCAGCGTGAAGCCCTCGCCCTCGTAGATGTGCCGCGCCGAGGCGAGCACGTCGTTGGTCCACAGGGTCACGCGCCCGTACCCCGCGGCCCGGGCGAACGACAGGCACTCCCCGACCAGCAGGCGGCCCAGCCCGAGCCCCCGGGCTTCCGGCGCGACGAGCAGGATGCGGAGCTTGGCGACGCCCGGCTCGTCCCCGGACACGAGGAAGACGCAGCCGGCGCGCTCGCCGTCCACCTCGGCGATCCACGCGGCCTCCGTGCGCGGGTCGTGGGCCCCGGCGTAGTCGGCGACGATCCGCGCGACGAGCGCCTCGAACTCCGTGTTCCAGCCGAACTGGCGGTGGTAGGTCTCGCCGTGCGCCAGCACCACCCAGCCCAGGTCGCCCGGCTGGTCGGCGCGGCGCACCCGCACCTCGCGCTGTCGGTCCTGCTGCATGCGATCCTCCCGTTACCACTGACACGACTGTTTCAGTAGCAGTAGGCTAACCCCCATGCCAGACGTCGAGCCAGGCCCGTCCGCACGCCAGGTCGAGCTGCTGGAGGCCGCGTACGCGTACGCCCTGGTCAACGGCCTGGCCGGCCTGTCCCTGCGCCCCCTGGCCGCGGCCATCGGCTCCAGCCCGCGCGTGCTGATGTTCCTGTGGGGCAGCAAGGACGGTCTGGTCCAGGCGCTCCTGAGCCGGGCACGCCAGGACGAGCTCGCGCTCCTGGCCCGCCTCGGGCAGGCCGACGACGACGCGCCGCCGGGCCTGGCGCCGACGGTCGAGCTCGTCTGGTCCTGGCTGGCGGACGCCGAGCACCGCCCGCTGCTGCGCCTGTGGGCCGAGGCCTACACCCGCTCGCTCGTCGAGCCCGACGGGCCCTGGGCCGGGTTCGCGCGCGCCACCGTGGACGACTGGCTCGGCGTCCTCGCCGCCCGCCAGCCCGCGCCCGAACGCGACGGCGCCGAGGGCCCGGTGCGCCGCACGCTGGCCCTGGCCGTGCTGCGGGGCGCCCTGCTCGACCTGCTCGCCACCGACGACGAACCCCGGGTCACCGCCGCCGTGGCGCTCCAGCTCAGCCTGCTGCGGCCGGCTCGCTGACGCCGGCCTCGGCGCCGGCGCCGGCGCCGGCCTCCGCCGTCGGACCTGCCGCCAGGCCCGCCAGCAGCTCGGCCGCCGCCCGCGGCCGGACCAGCCACGACAGGTGGCTCGACTCCAGCGTGTGCACGTCGTACGGGTTGCCGGGCGTGAGCGCGTCCGCCTCGCGGATCATCCGGTCCTGCATGGCGGGCGGGATGCTCGTGTCCTCACTGAGCCGCACGTAGGTCCGGGGGATCGTGCCCCAGGTGGCCGCCTGGACCCGGTCGTCCGGCGTGCCGGCGTCGAGGTTCTCGTCCGGCTGGAACGTGTTGAGGAACGTGCGGAACTCGTCGTCGGTACCGTCCGCGTGGAACGCCGCCTTGAGGCCGGCCAGCACCGCCGGGTCCGCCGTGCGGAAGTTGCAGCGCAGCAGCCCGAGCGCGGCCGGGTCGCCGGCGAGCACGGCCGCGAGCGCCGCCTGGTCCGTGCCGGCCATCTCGGGTCCGGCGTAGTAGCCGCCCACGTCCAGGTCGACGGGCGCCCAGGCGGAGACGTAGACGATCCGGTCGACCAGGTCGGGGCGGGCGTTGCCGACGGCGGTCAGCGTGATGCCACCCCGGCTGTGGCCGACCAGGATCACCGGGCCGTGCTCCTTGGCCCGTTCGAGGACCTCGACGACGCGGGCCACGTTGTCGGCGAGCGTGACGCCCTGGATGCTGCCGGGCGTGGTCGCGAGTCCGGCCGGGTCCTGAGGTGCCTGGTAGGCGGCCGGGTAGGTGGCCTCGAACCCGTGGCCGGGCAGGTCGACGGCTGCGGAGCGGTGCCCGAGCAGTGCAAGCTCGGCCTGGAGCGGCGCGAACGAGAACGAGTTGGCGAAGGCGCCATGGACCAGCACGAACGTGGGTGACATGGCGCCAGATGCTAGCCGAGGCGGCTCTTTCAGCCGCCAGGATTTTCGAGGAACGCCTCCATCCCTGCGCCGTCGGCGAGGCCGATGATGTTGCCGTCCGGGTCGGTGAACCAGGCGCCGTCGCCGCCCTCCATGAAGCCGCGCACGATGCCCTTCTCGTCCTGGTCGAACCCTTCGTAGTGCTGGAAGGGCACGCCCTTGGCGGCGAGCTCGTCGACGACTTGGTCGACGTCCTCGACCGTCAGGTGCATGACGGTGAACGGGGCCGGGACGTGGTCGTCCTTCTGGTAGATGAAGACGGCGGCGCCGTCCCCGAGGTCGAGCACCAGGCCCGCGCCCTCGTCGAGGGCCGACACGCTCAGCCCGAGCGTGTCCTCGTAGAACGCTCGCGCGGCGTCGATGTCGTTCGCCGCGAACGTCGGCAGCACTCTGCGCACTTTGACCATCGTTGTCACTCCTCCGTGATCGCCGGCGACCGTACGGAGTGGTCCGTCGGGAGCGCCGGACCCTTTCCACACTGCCACTGTCGCGCGTGGGCGCAAGCGGCCGGCGGGCCGGGATCGCGACATCACCCGCCGGCGGCCGTCGCCGCGTCGGCACGGTGGCCGACGGCGGTCACTGGCCGACGCGGCCGTCCACGCGCTCGCGCAGGAGGTCGGCGTGGCCGCAGTGCCGCGCGTACTCGACGACGTGTCCGAGCAGGCCGTCCCGGACCTGCAGGTCGCCGCCCTCGGGGCCGAGGTCGGACACGCCGGTGTTCCAGCTCGCGAGGTCGGTCACGCCGTCCAGGTACCGGTCGGTGGCCGCCATCTCGGTGTGCCACCGGCGCCACGCGTCGTCGACGACGGCGGGGTCGGCCACGGCGCCGTTCCAGTCGCCGTCGCGGTCCTCGTCGGTGCGGTAGAGGGGCGGCACGTCCTCGCCGGCCAGGACCCGGCGCAGGTGCCGCTCCCCGTCGGCGAGGTGCCGCACGAGTCCGAGCAGGGACATGCCCGACGGCGGGGCGGACCGGCGGGCGAGCTGCTCGGCGTCGAGCCCGGCGCACTTCATCTCGAGCGTGAGCCGGTAGTAGCGCAGGTAGTCGAGCAGCATGCCGCGCTCGTCGGTGACCGGGGTGTCGGTCTCGCGCGGGTCGTCGTCGGGGTCGGTCCACATGTCGGGGAAGACGGTGGCACTCGTCCAGCGGGTGGTCTCGGGCTCTTCGGCCTGTTCGTGGGGCTCCATCCGTCCAGGGTGGACCTGGGCCGGGGCAGGGAGCCACGGGAATTCCGGGGTGGCGTCAGTCCCGGGGGGCCTCGGTGTAGGTCACCGTGCCGCCGCACTCCGCCAGGAGCTCGCCGTCGGCGAGCAGCCGGACGTCGATCCACGGCTGGTCGTCGAGCGTGGCGAGGTCCCGGTCGGCTGCGGGGTCGGTGATGTCGACCTGGACGTCGTGCGTGTCCCCGTCCGCACCGATGGTCCGGGTGTGCGTGAACTCCTCGTCGTCCGTCCAGGAGCCGGCGTCGCTCGTCCCGATGTCCCAGGACCGGGAGATCGCCACGGCCTCGCCGTCCCCCGGGCGGGCGTCGAGCTCCACCCGGTAGTCGGTGTCCCGGGCCGACGTGTCGCTCGTCCACGTGAGGACGGCTCCCGGGTGCGTCGTGCGGGTCTCCCGGACCGT
This sequence comes from Promicromonospora sukumoe, assembly GCF_014137995.1. Taxonomy (NCBI): domain Bacteria; kingdom Bacillati; phylum Actinomycetota; class Actinomycetes; order Micrococcales; family Promicromonosporaceae; genus Promicromonospora; species Promicromonospora sukumoe. The sequence goes on along the minus strand of NZ_JACGWV010000003.1, from coordinate 9,084 downwards.
CCACAGCCGGCGGTCCCGGTTGATCGACACGGACCCGGCCGGCCGGATCTCCCCGGCGACGAGCGCCGGCTCCGGGGTCGCCACCTCGCACAGGGGCGAGTCGTCGCCCACGTCGGCCGCGCTCCCGCTGCTGATCGGCACGTATCCGTACCCGAGCCCGAGCACGCAGGTCACGACCGCGGCCGAGTACAGGACGATGCGGGGCCGGCGGGGGAGGTCGGGGACCTCGCGCAGCACGACGGTCCGCACGATCGAGTCGGCGAACGTCTGGCGCTTCGCGTGCCAGGCGGGCCGCAGGTAGCCGATCAGCAGGATGGCGTCGAGGAAGTGGAGCACCCAACGGGCGAGCGTCTTGCCCAGCCCGGCCGGCCGGTGCTCGTCCTCGCGGACCACGCGGATGCCGGTCACGAGCTTGCCCGGCGTCCAGCCCGTCGTGGCCTGGAGGACCAGCAGGACAGCGAGGGCGGCGACCGGGACCAGGACCAGCGGGCCGCCGCCCCGGGCGGCGTCCTGGGCCGTCGAGCCCCATCCCGGCGTGAGCGTCGGCACGCCGAACTCCGGTCCGAGCGCCAGCCAGGTCACCCCGGCGAGGATCGCGTTGTCGAGGATCACCGCGACGAAGCGCTGCCCCCAGGAGGCGTAGTCCGGCTCGACGAGGGCGACGAGCGGACCCGACGTCCCGGGCGGGGCGACGGCGACGGCCGACGGCGCGCCGTCCGGCGGCCCTCCGCCGTCGGGCACACCATCGGACGTCGTCCCGCCGTCGGCCCCGGACCCCCCGCTGCTCACCATGTCTGGATCATGGCAGCGGGAGCGCCGGCCCGCCAGGAATCAGCGCTGGATCTGCCCTGGATCAGCCCTGGGATCAGCCCTGGTAGCGGTACGCGTCCCAGGCGCCGAGCAGGTACTGGATGCCCAGCGCCCGGTCGTACAGGCCGTACCCGGGGCGCGGCTTGTTGGTGGTGTTCTCGTCCCACAGGTGGCGGCCGTGGTCGGGCCGGATGTAGCCCTCGTAGCCGGCCTCGGCGTAGGCCTTCATGATGCCCGTGGTGTCGACGCTGCCCTCGCACGCGCGGTGCGCGACCTCGGTGAAGTCACCGTTGTCGAAGTGCTTGATGTTGCGCACGTGCGAGAAGTGGATCCGGTCCATGAACGTCTTCACCGCGTCGACGGCGTCCTGCTCCGGGTTGGCGGAGAAGCTGCCCAGGCAGAGCGTCAGGCCGTTGTACGGGCTCGGGTTCAGGTCGAGCACGCGTGCGAGGCCCTCCTTGGTGGAGACCACGCGCGGCCAGCCGAACACGTCGAAGGGCGGGTCGTCCGGGTGCACGCCGAGCTTCACGTCGACCTCCTCGCAGGTGGGGATCACCGCGTCGAGGAAGTACTTGTAGTTCGCGTACATGTCGTCGTGCGTCACGCCCTCGTAGGCGGCGTTGAGCTCGCTGAAGCTCGCCAGCCGCTCCGGCTCCCAGCCCGGGAGGGTCAGGCCGTGGGTGTTGGCCTCCATGTCGGCGATCAGGCTCTCGGGCGACATCTTGTCCACGACGGCCTTCTCGTAGAACAGCGCGGTCGAGCCGTCCGGCAGCGGGTGCCACAGGTCGGTGCGCAGCCAGTCGAAGACGGGCATGAAGTTGTAGCAGACCACCTTCACGCCCGACTGGCCGAGGCGGCGGATCGTCGTGATGTAGTTCTCGATCGCCTCGTCCCGGCTGAGCCCGAGCACGGTGCGGCCCAGCTTGATCGACTCGTGCACGTTGACGGACTCGACCACCTCGGCGTCGAACGTCTTCGTGATGCCCTGGGCCCGCGCCTGGTCCGACAGGCCCGTGATCGTGGCGATCTCGGCGTCGATCTCCGCCTGCTCCCACACCTCGCCGGCCTGCTTGCCGTGCAGACTCCACACGATGGTCTCCACGCCAGGGATCTGGCGCACGTGATCCAGCGTCACGGTGTCGTTGCCCTCGCCGTACCAGCGGAAGCCCATCTTCACAGCGGTTCTCCTCGTCGTCGTTGTCCAGCCGCTCTTGTATACATCATGCCCGCCCCGGCGAGCGGGGCAGGCATGATGGCTCATCCAGTGGTTCGCGCGGTGCGGCGCGAGACGCGGCTCAGAGGGTGGTGAAGCGCAGCCGCATCCGGACCGGCGCGACGTGCAGCTGGGCGTTCGGCAGCACGCCCGGACCGCAGGCCGCGCTGCCGACGCCGTGCTGCGCGGCGTCGAGGTGCAGCCAGAGCCGGCCGTCCGGCACCAGCTCGTGCGGGTGCGCCGCACGGTCGAGCGCCTCGTCGGACCACGGGCGCAGCGACAGCTCGAAGCCGACCTGCGGGCGTCCGCCGATCGTCACCTCGCCCGAGTCGATCCGCAGGCCCGAGCCGTCCGCGAAGGACAGGACGGCGCTCGTGACGCCGCGGCGCGCGCCGTTCTCCTGCGGGTGCGTGTAGCGGGTCTGCCAGTCGGCGACCGAGTGCTCCCACGCCCCGCCGAGGGCGGCCGCCCTCGAGTCCGCGTACGACTCGTCCGGGCCGAGACCGGTCCAGCGCACGCCCGCGTCGACCGCACGCGGCTCGTCGAGCGCGAGCAGCACGCCGAGGCGCGCGACGCTCTCCGGCCAGCGGCCCTCGGGCTGGATGTCGACCACCAGCTCGACGGCGTCCGGCGCGTCGGTGACGGGCTGCCAGGTGTAGCGCGTGGCGAAGCCCGCGCGCGTCGTCGGGCCCGCGATCCGCGCGTCGATCTCCAGCGCACCGGCCTCGCTCACCGCGACCCCGGCCTTGCGCTCGGCCAGCAGGTGCATGCTCGTGCTGCGCCACACCTCGGCGTCGGACAGCCCGCGCCACATGCCCGCGCGGCGGTCGTTGTCGGTCGGCGCCCGCCAGCCGTCCACCCGGAAGGCGTGCACCTCGCGGCCCGCGAGCGAGCGCAGGTCGCCGCGGCGGTCGAACCTGGCCGGGCCGGCCACGTACCCGCCGTCGGCCCCGGTGGTCACGCGGCCGGACGGCGCCACCAGGGGCGCCGGCTCGACGAGCAGGAGCTGCCCCGCGCCGAGCACGAACCCGGTCTCCAGCCAGGCCTCCTCCAGCGCGTCCGCCTTCTGCTGCACCGCGCGCAGGGTCCACCAGACCGGCGCGTCGCCCGGCTCCGGCAGGGCCAGGTCGGCCGGCGGGCGGACGACGGCCTCGGCCCCGGCCTCCAGCACCAGGTCGAGCAGGCCCGAAGCCAGCTCCTCCTCGCCGCGGTGCAGCGTCCAGCGCAGCTCGGCGTGGCTCGTGTCCCGGAACGCGTAACGGTTACGCACCAGCAGGGTGCCGTCCGGCTGGGCGTCGATCCGGACCGGCGCGAACACCGCCGCCGTCTCCAGCAGGCCCGGCGAGGGCGTGCGGTCGGGCAGCAGCAGGCCGTCGGCGATGAACGTGCCGTCGTGGAACCGCTCGCCGAAGTCTCCGCCGTACGCCGAGAACAGGTTCCCGTCGGCGTCCGTGCGGGTCAGGCCGTGGTCGATCCACTCCCAGATGAACCCGCCCATCAGGCGCGGGTACCGGTCGAACAGCGCGTCGTAGTCGGACAGGCCGCCCGGGCCGTTGCCCATCGCGTGCGCGTACTCGCACTGCAGGAACGGCATGCCGCGGCGGCGGGCATCGGCGTCGGCGCGCTCCAGCGCGGGCTCGATGCCCTGCCCGATGAGGTCCACGTGCTCGGACTCGGCGTACATCCGGGAGTACACGTCCACGTGCTCGCTGGACCAGTCGCCCTCGTAGTGGATGGGGCGGCTCGGGTCGAGCGCGCGGACGGCGTCGGCCATGGCGGGGACGTTGATGCCGCCGCCCGCCTCGTTGCCGAGCGACCACAGGACGATGCTCGCGTGGTGGCCGTCGCGGCGCACCATCCGGGTGACGCGGTCGACCAGCACCTCGGTCCAGTCCGGGTCGTTCACCGGGTTGCCCTCCCAGCCCCGCTCGTCCTCGAAGCCGTGCGTCTCCAGGTCGTTCTCGTCGATGACGTAGAGGCCGTGGCGGTCGCACAGGTCCAGGAAGTGCGGGTGCGGCGGGTAGTGGCTCGTCCGGACGGCGTTGATGTGGTGCCGCTTCATGAGCAGCACGTCCTCGAGCATCCGCTCCGGGGTCACCGACCGGCCGCGCAGCGGGTCGAACTCGTGGCGGTTGACGCCGCGCAGCTTGACGGGCCGCCCGTTGACGAGGAACACGCCGTCCTCGATCGAGACGGTGCGGAAGCCGACGGAGAGGGTCACCGTCTCGGTGTCCGTCGTGACGACGACGTCGTAGAGCCGCGGCCGCTCGGCGCTCCACGGCTCGACGGCCGCCCGGATCTCCTCGCCCGACGCCGCTGCGAGGCCGAGCTCCGGCACGGTCACCTGGGCGGCGACGGCGTCAAGGCCGGCGCCGACGACGCTCGCGGCGTCGACCCGCAGCGTGCCCGTCCCGGTGGCGTGGTCGTAGGCCGCGTGCACGCGGACGTCGTCGAGCGCGCCGGCCGGGCGGTGCTCCAGCGAGACGCTGCGGAAGATGCCGGAGAGCCACCACTGGTCCTGGTCCTCGGCGTACGACATGGCCGACCACTTGGTGACGCGCACCGCGAGCAGGTGGTCGGTGCCGGGCCGCAGCCGGTCGGTCAGGTCGATCTCGGTGGGCAGGCGGGAGCCGTGCGACGTGGCGAGCAGCTCGCCGTCGAGCGACACCTGGAACCAGGAGTCCACGCCCTCGAAGCGCAGCAGGGTGCGGCCGCCCTCGGGCCAGTCCGCAGGCAGGCGCAGCGTGGTGCGGTACTCGCCCGTCGGGTTGTCGTCGGGCACGTGGGGCGGCTCGATCGGGAACGGAAAGAGCTTGTTGTTGTACTCGGGCACGCCGTACGGCCAGGAGTGCGGGGCGCCGGCGAGCTGCCAGTGGCCCGGCACGGCCAGGCGGTCCCAGTCCTCCCCGGGCTCCGCGCGGTCCACGCCCGTGTCCGGGTGCGGGAACAGCCGGAACCGCCAGTCGCCGTCGAGCGACACGGTCGTGGCGCTCGACGCGCCGGCCGGCGGGCGGAACCGCGGTGCTACGACGCCGTCCGGGACGGCAACGGTCTCGTGGGTGATGGTCATGACTCCTCCAGGCGGCGTCGGTCGGGGAAGCGCACGATCGAGAGCGCCTGGCGCGACGCTACACCCGGGTGCGTTCAACGTTGAACTATACTGGCCGCCGGCGCTGGGCCAAACGCCGCCCTGGGCCGTTTGGTCCAACGCTGAACTATGACCGTTCCTCTGGAAGGACAGTGACTACTCGTGCACTCCGCCCGCCTCGCGATCGACCCATCGTTCGTCGTCGGACCCGTGCGCCGCGGCACCTTCGGGAGCTTCGTCGAGCACCTGGGACGCTGCGTCTACACGGGCATCTACGAGCCCGGCCACCCGACCGCCGACGAGAACGGGTTCCGTGGCGACGTGCTCGACCTGGTGCGGGAGATGGGCGTCAGCACCGTCCGCTACCCGGGCGGCAACTTCGTCTCGGGCTACCGCTGGGAGGACGGCGTGGGCCCCCGCGAGGAGCGGCCGACCCGCCTGGACCTCGCCTGGCACTCGATCGAGACCAACGAGTTCGGGCTGAACGAGTTCATGGCCTGGACCCAGGCCTCCGGCACCACGCCGATGATGGCGGTCAACCTGGGCACGCGCGGCATCGCCGAGGCGCTCGACCTGCTCGAGTACGCCAACCACCCCGGCGGCACCGAGCTGAGCGACCTGCGCCGCAAGCACGGCGTCGAGGAGCCGCACGCGATCCAGCTCTGGTGCCTCGGCAACGAGATGGACGGCCCGTGGCAGCTCGGCCACAAGACCGCCGAGGAGTACGGGCGGCTCGCCACCGAGACGGCGCGCGCGATGCGCCAGCTCGACCCGAACGTGGTGCTCGTCGCGTGCGGGTCCTCGGGCTCTGGCATGCCGACCTTCGGCGAGTGGGAGCGCACGGTGCTCACCGAGGCGTACGACGAGGTGGACATGATCTCGGCGCACGCCTACTACCGCGAGGAGGACGACCTCGGCTCGTTCCTCGCGAGCGCCGTCGACATGGACTACTTCGTGGCCTCGGTCGCGGCGACCGTCGACGCCGTGGGGGTCGCGCGCAAGTCGCCCAAGAAGATCGCCATCTCGTTCGACGAGTGGAACGTCTGGTACCACCAGGAGGAGGACCCGATCAAGGCGTCCGGCGGCCGCTGGGACAAGGCGCCGCGCCTGGAGGAGGACGTCTACACCGTCGCGGACGCCGTGGTGGTGGGCAACCTGCTCATCTCGCTGCTGCGCAACACCGACCGGGTGCACTCGGCCAGCCAGGCGCAGCTCGTCAACGCGCTGGCGCCCATCGCGACCGAGCCGGGCGGCCCGGCCTGGCGGCAGACGACGTTCCACCCGTTCGCGCTCACGTCGCGGCACGCCGCGGGCGAGGTGCTGCGGGTCGCCATCGACTCGCCGGGCTACGAGAACAAGCGGTTCGGCTCCTCGGACCTGGTGGACGCTGTGACGACCTGGGACGCCGACGGGTCGGCGCTGACCGTGTTCGTGGTCAACCGCGCGCAGGACGCCGCCACCCGCGTCGAGGTGCCCGTGGGCGCGTTCGGCGACGTCGAGGTGGTCGAGGCCCTGACCCTCGCGAACGACGACCACCACTGGCGCGCGTCCGCCGAGGACTCGACGTCGGTGCTCCCGAAGCCGAACACCACGGCGCGCGTCGAGGCCGGGACGGTCTCGATCGAGCTCCCGCCGGTCTCCTGGACGGTGCTGCGCCTCCGCGCGACCCGCTGAGCGCGGCCGCCGGCTGAGCCGGCGCCGTCGGCTGAGCCGCCGCGCTGATGTGCTCGTCTACCCAGCGATTGGGCCCGGAAACCACCTGGTTTCCGGGCCCAATCGCTGGTTCGCGCTGGCGTGTTGGTCTAACCAGCGATTGTGCCCGGAACACGGGGTGTTCCGGGCACAATCGCTGGGTTACCGCGACAGCCGGGGATGGAGCGGGCCGAGGCCCGCCCCCCGCTAGTTGTTGAGCGTCGCCAGCTCCTCGGCCGGGTCCGCGCCGTTCGCGATGTTCTGCAGCACGACGCCGAGGTCGTTCTCCAGCCCGTCGTTGCCGGGCGAGACCAGCTTGCGCGGGTGCTCGGCGGCCGCGAGGGCGTCGGTCACGGACTGCACGCTCTCCAGCGCGGTCTCGCTCTCGTCCTCGGACAGCTCGGCGCTGACGTCGTTCGCCGCCGGGAAGCCCTGCAGGGTGTCGACCCAGATCTGCTGGCCCTCGCCGACGGCGAGGAACTCGGCGAACTTGGTGGCGGCGTCGAGCTTGGCGCCCTCGAGGTCGGCGCTCAGCGCGAGCGCGTAGTCCACACCGCTGGTCGACGTCGCCGGGTTGTCGCCGACCGTCGGGAACGGGGCCATGCCGAGGACGTCGTCCTCGACGGCGCTGCCCGGCGTCTCGGCGTTGCCCGCGAGCGTGGCGCTCACGTGCCAGGAGCCGGTCGGCATGGCGAGCGACTTGCGGGCGAGCAGGTAGTCGTCGCGCGCGGACGGGTAGGTCGTGGTCGACGTCGCCGCCTGCTGGAACACGCCGTCGTCGAACAGCTTCTGCCACGCGGTCGCGGCCTCGACGAGGGTGTCCGACTCCCAGGGGATGTCGCCGGCGGCCGCGTCGTAGATCTCGCCGCCGTCGCCGTACTGGGTGCTCAGCCACACGAAGAAGTCGGCGGCGTGCCACGTGTCGGCGGCGCCCATCGCGAAGCTGCTGTAGCCGGCGTCCTGCGCGGCCTTGCTGACCTCGACCAGGCTCGCGTAGTCGGTCGGCAGCTCCAGGCCGAGCTCCTCGAAGAGGGTCTCGTTGTAGAGGTAGAACTCGCTGCCCGCCGTGAGGATCGGCAGCGCCTTGACCTCGCCGTCCGACGTCGTCGTCTCCTCCAGGAGCTCGGGCTTGACGCCGTCGATCCAGTCGGCGGCGAACTCGTCGGTGCCCAGCGCGTACTCCGCGTAGTCGTCGAACGACGACGTCGTCTGGATGCCGTACATGTCCGGCACCTCGCCCGCGAGGATGAGGTTGTCGAGCTCGCTGAGGTAGTCGCTGGCGCCGTCCGCGCCCTGGAAGTCGATCGTGATGTCGGGGTTCTCGGCCTCGAAGGCGTCGACGATCGGCTGCCACTGCTCGAGCGACGGGATCCAGGTGCGGTAGGTGAGGGTGACGGTCCCGTCCTCGGCGACGCCGTCGTCACCGCCGCCGGCGCAGCCGGCGAGCAGGACGAGGGCGGAAGCCGCACCGGTGGCGGCGAGCAGACGACGGGGGACGGCACGAGGCGATCTGAACATTGATCCTCCTTGATGGTGAACAGTGCTGGTGCGGGCCGTTGGAACGGGTCGCGGTGTTTCCTTCAGCTCTTGACGGCGCCGGCCGTGAGGCCCGACTGCAGGTAGCGCTGGCTGAAGAGGTAGACGATGACCGAGGGGATGGTCATGAGGATCAGGCCCGCGTAGAGCTGGCCGATCTGCTCCTGGCTCATGCGCTCGAACTGGAGCAGCGCGATGGCCTGGGTCACCGGGTACTTCTCGGGCGACGAGATGAGCAGGTTCGGGAGCAGGTACTCGTTCCAGGAGTACACGAACGAGAGCACGCTGACGTTGGCCAGCAGCGGGCCGCTGAGCGGCAGGAAGATGCGCCACAGGACGCCGAAGGGGCGCGCGCCGTCGATGGTCGCGGCCTCCACGAGCTCCGTGGGGATGCCGTCGAAGTGGTTCTTGGTCAGCAGGAGCATCGTCATCACGTTGAACGCGACGAGCGGGATGATCACGCCGAAGTAGCTGTCGCGGAGGCCGAGGCTGTTGATCGAGAAGAACAGCGGCGTCACCACGGAGGCGACGGGCACGGCGAGGCACGCGAGCAGTGCCCGGTAGAGGAAGACCCGCCCGGGGAACCGCATCCGGGAGAAGGCGAAGCCGCCCAGGCAGGAGATGACGACGATGATCACCGTGGACCCGCCGGCCATCAGGAAGCTGTTCCCGATCGCCGACCAGTAGTTGAACTGGTCGTGGTTCAGGACCGCGGTGTAGTTGCCGACGCCGCCGACGGCGAACG